>NZ_JAFEJT020000026.1 GCF_018555435.2 Bifidobacterium amazonense | reverse complement strand
CGGCACGCCCACCGAATCGACGATCGCGCGGCTCGGCGAACTGCTCGAACCCGGCGACATCGTCGTCGACGGCGGCAACTCCAAGTACACCGAGGATCGCGAGCACGCGGCCGCGCTCGCCGAACGCGGCATCGGATTCCTCGACTGCGGCGTCTCCGGCGGCGTGTGGGGCGAGGCGCGCGGCTACGCGCTCATGATCGGCGGCTCCGACGCGGACTACGAGCGCGTGCGCCCGATCTTCGAGGCGCTCAAGCCGGAAGGCGAATACGGCCTGGTGCACGCCGGCCCGGTCGGCGGCGGCCACTTCGCGAAGATGGTGCACAACGGCATCGAATACGGCATGATGCAGGCGTTCGGCGAGGGCTTCGCCACGATGATGCGCTCCGAATACGTGACCGATCCGGCCGCGACGATGGACTCGTGGCGCGAAGGCTCCGTGGTGGCCAGCTGGCTGCTCGACCTGTTCGACAACGCCACCGAACACGATCCGTCGCTCAAGGGCGTGCCGGCCGTGGCCAACGAGTCCGGCGAGGCGCGCTGGATGGTCGAGGCGGCGCTCGAACTCGGCGTGCCCACGCCGGCCACCGCGGCCGCCCTGTGGCAGCGGCAGACCTCGCGCGGCGGCGCGGACGACATCCTGCGCGTCGTGACCGCGCTGCGCGCCCAGTTCGGCGGGCACGTCACCAAGGTCGACGAGATCGCCACGCACTGAGCGGGCGGTCTGACGACAGGGCGGTCTGTCGGTCGGGCGGTCTGCCGGCAGTCTACCGGCGGCAGACCGCCTACCAGCGACGGCGCCGGCGGTAGTTGACGATGCGCTTGCCGCCGACGCCCGCCTTGCCGCCCGGACCCCACGGTCCGCGCGCCTCGGCCTTGAGCTGCGTGAGGTGATGCTTCATCGCGAGCAGCATGATATGCGTGTCCTCAAGGCCCAGATGGCGTTCCGCGTCATCCTCGCGCAGCGCGCCCTGACGCTTGGCGTACGCGTCGAGCGTGTTGTCGCCGTCCGGATGGCCCTCGCAGGGCACCGAACCCTCGTCCCACAGGCGGCTCATCGGCAGCGTGTCGATGATCGTCACATGCCCGTTGCGGTACGCCTCCGCATAGCCGGCCACGTTGAGCATGAAGAAGCTGTGCTCGAACGTGGCCATATGCGCCACGAACGGCTGCGTGGTCAGACGCCTGAGCAGGTCGGCCTGCGCGGCCGGATCCTCGTCGAACAGCGGGAACCCGGCACCCGTGCGCTGGCTGATGTCGATGCCGGTCAGCTGGATGATGAACTCATTGCCGTGCCGCGCCGCCTCGGGGGTCACGCCGAACGAGAAGCGGTGCTGGTCGTACGCGTCGCCGGACTCGTAGTAGTCCTTGTCGTACCGGTAGTCGTCGGGCAGCTGGGTCGGGCGCGACGACTTCATGTTCATGTATTCGAAGCCGACGTCGATGATGTACGCGCGGTACGGTTCGGTGCCGTTTGTCTCCAGGTCGATGCCCATCACGTTGTCCACGTCGCGGCCGGGCAGATACACCTCGCGCCAGTAGTCCTTCGGCGCGGCGGCGGCCCGCGCGGCCACATGCTCGGCCGCCGCGTGACGCGACTTCTCGTAACGCATCTCCGGCACCGCGGTTTCGTCGACGTGCTCCTGTTCGACGTTCGGCACGGCCGGATTGTCGTCGTTGATGACCGGCTGTCCCTCGATCAGATAGTCCGGACTGCCCGCGTCCGAACTCGAATCGGCCGGCGCCGACTCGTCCGGGCCGGCCTCGACCGAACCGTAATGCTTCTCGTCCGCCTCGAACAGCGCCATCCGGCGTTCGTGACGGGACTCCTCGCGCTTCTCGCGGTCAGCCTTGCGCTTCTCCGCACGCGCGTTGACGATCTCGGCCGTGCGATCCTGCACGTCGGCCAGATCGTCGTCGGTCAGTCCGCTGCCGTCGGCCGCGTGCAGTACGGGCACGGTCACGCGCTCGCGATCCTCGTCCGTCACCGTCCACAGTCCCTCCGCGACGCCGCGGTCGCGCAGCAGGTCGATCTGATCGGTGAGCCGACGGTCCGCGTACGCGAGCGCGCGCGGCAGCTCGTACGTCTTGATATGACGGTCGAAATCGCGCATGAACACCATGCTCATCTTCGCGATGATCGCCTCGAGCCGGTCGCGGATCTCCAGATCGGCCTTGAGCAGGTCATGCACGCCGATCGCCGCGCCCGGCTCCAGATCGGCCGCGGTCGCGACGCCGATGCCGTGCTCGAGGTCGAGCGAACGCACCCAGTCCCAATCGATGTCGTGGTCGTCGGCGTCGCGCAGCATGATGTACGCCCACTGGCCGATGGTCTCCTTGGCCTTGGTCAGCCACGCGCGGTCGACGCCGTTCGCGTTGTTTTCGTTCGGATTCTGCTGATTGTCTTCTTGTTCGCTACCCATATTATTCATCTTCATGATCGTCGTGATCGTCATGGAATCATTCCCCACGACTTCTATGGTAGCGCTCACAGCCGATGGCGTTTCCGGCTGTTTCGACGGTCCGATCACCGGCCGGGCATCGACGCCGCGAACCGCCGGTTGAGTTCGGCGATGCGGGCGACGAACGCGGCGACGGCGGGGGAGGGATCGAGCGGGTAGAGCAGGCCGTACGAGAGCTCGAGCGGCGTGGGCCAGTCGACGGGAACGTTGACGAGCTGGGGGTGCACGTCGTTCCACATCGGCTTGGAGATGAGCAGGTCGCCGGACTGCGCGCAGTCGTTGAGCGTGTCGAGGTCGTAATGGTCGATGTCGACCAGCGTGATGCCGGGATATGATTCGAGCAGATCGCGCGTCGCGTCGTTGCCGCCGTGATGACGGCGGATGGTGCGGATGCGCTCGCCGGCGAGATCGTCGAGCGTGAGCCGCGCACGGCGGGCGAGCGGATGATTGCGCGGGACGGCGACGCACAACGGCTCCCGGTCGAGGATCAGCGTGCCGCACACGCCGTTCCAATAGCCGGCGTCGAACGCGGTGGAGACCATGTCGATGCCGTCGCCCAGATGGTCGATGATGTCGTCGATGGCGGTCGTGTCGTCGGGGATGGGGACGAGCTCCAGCCTGAGCTCCGGATGATGGCCCGCGTCTCGTTGCCACAGGTCGAGGATGCGACGGCCGGAGCGCAGGATCGAAACGCCGAGACGGACGACGTCGATGTCCGATTCGGCGCCGCGCCGGCGTGCACGGCGCATGATCTCCTCGCATTGGCGTACGATCAGGCGGGCGTCGTCGATGAACTCCTCGCCGGCCGGCGTGGGCGCGACGCCGCTGCGCGACCGGACGAACAGCGTGAGGCCGTATTCCCTCTCGAACGTGTTGACCTGTTTGGCGAGCGCGGGCGTCGAAATGTGCAGCCGGCGTGCGGCCTGCGCGAAACTGCCGGTGTCCGCCGCGGCGATCACCGCGTCAAGCCTGCGATCGTACATGCGTGCCCCCTTCGTATCAACCAACGGTTTATACAGAATAAACCATAAGCACGCGCAAACCCAGTCACGGCAACGGACCGCCACACTATCATGTACTGCGCAACAACTAAGAGATCACGCATCGAGATCACGCATCGAGTCACCCATCATGGAGCAGCACGTGTCATCCGAATTCTCCTCGGCGACGCCCATCGCCGCCACCGCGGCCGCGGCCATCGCCTCGTTCCTCGCCGGCATGGACGTGCTCATCGTCAACGTCGCCCTGCCCACCATCGCGGCCGACCTCGGCGGCGACATGGCCGTCCAGCAGTGGGTCGTGGACGGCTACACGCTGCTGTTCGCCGCGCTGCTGCTGCTCGCGGGCAGCCTGTCCGACCGGTTCGGCGCCAAACGCGTGTTCCTCATCGGCGCGGCCCTGTTCGGCGCGGCCTCGCTGTTCTGCACCTTCGCATGGTCGATGGGCGCGCTCGTGTTCGGACGTTGCGCGCTCGGCGTCGCGTCCGCGCTGATCCTGCCGGCCTCGATGGCGCTCATCAACGAAGCCAACCCGAATCCGCGGCGGCGCGCGTGGGCGCTCGCATTATGGGGCGCGGGCGGCGCTTCGGCCTCCGCCGTCGGCCCGCTGCTCGGCGGACTGCTCACGCCGATCCACTGGAGCTTCGTGTTCGCGATCAACGTGCCGTTCTGCCTGCTCATCCTCTCGCTCGCCCCACGCATCGCAGCCTCGCCGCGCCGGCCGATCCGCTTCGACTGGATCGGTCAGACGCTCGCGTTGATCGGATTGAGCGTACTGGTCGCCGGCATCATCGAAATCGGTTCGATCGGACTGGCCGCGCCGGCGACGCTCGTGCTGCTGGAGGTCGGCGTGGCGGCGCTCGTTCTGTTCGTCATCAGCCAAAGCCGGGTCGCGGCTCCGATGATGCCGCTCGGCCTGTTCCGCATCCGCGGCATGCAGGTCGCGCTGCAGATCGGTTTCATCATGATCTTCAACTGGTACGGCATGGTGTTCATCTGCACGATGTTCCTGCAGAACGAGCTGCACATGGGCGCGTTCGCGGCCGGACTCGTATTCGTGCCGTCCGCGTTCGTCACGATCGCCGGCAACCTGCTCGGCGGGCGCATCATCACCGCGCACGGCGCGCGCTTCTCGATCACGCTGGGACTGTCGATCATGATCGTCGGATTCCTGTTCGAATTCCTCACCCCCGCGCCGATCCCGGTATGGGTGATCGCGGCCGGGCTGAGCATCGTCGGCTTCGGCGCGGCCATCACCACGCCCGCCGCGGCCGGCGTCGTGCTGCGCTCGGTCGACCCCGCGCAGGCCGGCATCGCCTCCGCCATGTTCAACACGTTCCGCCAGGTCGGCGGTGCGATCGGCGTGGCCGTGTTCGGCGTCATCGCCACGTTCCTGCCGTCGCTCACCGCGGCGCTGCGATCCGTCTTCCTCGCCTCCGCGCTGCTGCTCGCGTACGTGCTCGTCTTCGAGCTGACGCGATGGCGGGAACGGTAGCGGCGGCAGAATAGTCAGCAGGAAACCATAGGGAAACCACGGAAACCCCGGAAATTCAAGGAAAGGAACCGCCATGGCCGTCATCGCCGCGCTCGACACCGGCCATAGCTGCTTCGGCGGGCGCAACGACGGCTACAGCGTCGAATCGTTCCTCAGCATGGGCGAGAAGTGGCGCCGCTGAGCCGCCGCCGAATTGCCGGAAAAGCGAACAGGGTCCGGTTTCCGGGACGTCCAGACGACGATCCCGGGAACCGGCCCCTGCGTATATGCGTATGCGTGCGCGTCGCGTCCTTGCGGACGTGCCGCCGCGTTACTTGGCGAGTGCCGCCTGATAGTTCTTCGCGGCCTCGGCCAGCGCCTCATCGGTGATGCCGAACGCGCCGAACGTGACGAACGGCTTGACCCACGTCGCGCTGATGTAGTTGGCGGTGCCCTGGAACGGGACCAGCACCTGGTCGATCACGAACTTGTTCGCGCCGTCCGGCTGGTAGTTCGCCTCCGGGGAGCCGGTGGAGACGGCCACCTGGAACTCCTTGCCCTCGAACGCGTGGCCCTCGGAGCCGTACGCCCAGCCGTGCTGCAGCACCTCGTCCTCCCAGGTCTTGAGCAGCGCGGGGGAGGAGAACCACCACAGCGGGAACTGGAAGACGACGCGGTCGGCCGCCTCGATGGCCGCCTGCTCCGCGGCGACGTCGATCTTGCCGTCCGGGTAGAGCGCGTACTCGTCGCGCACGGTCACGTTGTCGAGCTCCGCAGCCGCGTCGGCCAGCGTCTTGTTGACATGGGACTGGGTGTTCAAGCCGGGGTGGAACACGAGCACCAGGGTCTTCTTGGACATGATTTGCGTCTCCTTGTTATTGGGTTATTGGCGTGGTCTTCCGGTCCGGAATTGCTTCCGGAATACCGCCGGAACGACACCGGATCGCTGCCGGAGTGCGACCGGAATACCACGAAACGAGCTATATCTATCGGTATTACTTTCTCAGACGACACGCCGTTGCGGCAAGCGTGTACGTTCTGGGCGAACGTGGCGGCTCATTGGTCCGCGCATGTTCGCGGACGTGCGTTGACTTCGAGCGCTCGAAGTTCGTAACGTCGGTGATGAACCCGCCGATCGACCGATCGGCCATCGGTACGGAACCATCATGGGAGGAGTCATCATGGACAATCCGAGCGCATTCCCGCTGGGCGAGCCGAACGACGCGTTCGCGCAGTACTTCGACGGCCAGAGCTATCTCGCGCCGCTGGCTGCGGACGATCAGGTGTCGGTCGCGAACGTCACGTTCGAGCCGGGCTGCACGAACCACTGGCACATCCATCACGGCATCTGCCAGATCCTGCTCGCCGTGGGCGGGCGCGGCTACTACCAGATCGAAGGGCAGGGGCCGGTCGAGCTCAAGCCCGGCGACGTGGCCTACATTCCGCCGGACACCAAGCACTGGCATGGCGCGGCGCCGAGCGAATCGTTCGCGCACGTGGCCGTCATGCCCAAGGCCGAGGGCGCTTCGACCGAATGGCTCGAGCCGGTGGACGAGGACTCCTACCGCGCGCTGGCGTGAGTCGCTGTGGGCGACGTAAGGCCGTAGGTCGGCATGATCGTTCGATCGTGCCGACCTACGGCCTGTTTGTTGTCTGAGCCGTTACTTGACGGCCTACTTGACGACCTTGAAGCCGCCGGTCCACGGGGTCTGCTCGGTCACGCCGAGGATGATCTGCAGCGCGCCGTAGCCCTCGAGGTACTGCGCGCGCTTGAGCGGGCCGGCGTCCACGGTCTTGAGCCCCGCGGCCTCGATGAACGCGGCGACGGCCTTCTTGGCGTCCTCGCCGTCGGAGGCGAGCTGCACGACGGTCGGCGCGCCGTCGTTGACGCCGGTGGCCAGCGTCGCGGCGAACGTGGTGTTGAAGCCCTTGACGACGGTGCTGTCCGGCAGCTTGGCGGCCACGTATTCGGCGGCCGACTTGAAGCCCTCCGGCAGGGCGAGGTCGAAGGTGGTGAAGTCGATCGGGTTGGACACGTCGACCACGGTCTTGCCGGCCAGCTGGTCGGCGTAGGCGGCGAGGACCTCGTCGTAGGCCGGGAACGGCAGGGCGAGCACGACGATGTCGCCGTTGATCGTGGCCTCGCCGAACTTCGCGCCGGTGACGCCCGTCGCGGCCGCTGTGGCCTTGTCGGGGTTGCGGTCGATGACCTGCACGCTCGCGCCGGACTTGACGGCGATGCCCGCGACCGCGGAGCCGATGTTGCCTGCGCCGAAGATGGTGATGGTGCTCATGGTGGTGTTCCTTTCGGTGTGTGCCTGCGCCGCATGCCGTGTGTGGTGTGCCATGTGTGGCGTGCCGTGCGCGTTGGCGGTTGGTTGCTGGTTGGTCGGATGGTTGGTTTGTTTGTTTGTTGTTACGACCGCCGCGGTGGAGGTTCGTGGTGCCGTTGCGTTCGCGTTGATGCCAGTATGCACCTCGGTACGAGATATTTCAAACTGAGATATATCGGAAAGATTTATGATGCGTGCGTGATCGTTGGAATTCCGGCGATTGCGCGTCGTTGTGCGCCGGCCGAGCTCGGCGTGTCGTTCCGAGATATCTCGAATTGAGATATCATGGTCGATATGATGAACACGATAGAACTCATGACGCTCGGCTTCCTGAGCGAGGAGCCGTTGTGCGGATACCGCCTGCGCAAGAAGATGGAACAGCTGCAGGGCTACATGCAGGCCGTCTCCGACGGCACGCTCCACACGGTGACGAACAAATTCGTCAAGGCCGGCTACATCGGCGAGACCTTCAACGTGGTCAACGGCCGCCGCCTGCGCGAATTCCACCTCGAACCCGCCGGCCGCGAAAAACTCGTCGACGAGCTCAAAAACACCAGCGGCTACATGCTCACCAACATCACCAAATGGGCCGTCGTCATGTCGTTCCTCTCCGTCATCCCCGACGAGGCCGACCGGCGCGCCGTGCTGCGCCGCCGTCTCGACCTGCTTGAATCCGACGTACGCCGGCTCTACAGCGACGGCGAAGGCCCGATCGACAACGATCAGGTCACCGACAAGTACCGCCGCGCGATCATCACGGTCCACGACGCGGAAATCGACGCCGAACGCCAGTGGCTCAGGCAGGAACTCGGCGAGTGAGTTTCGTGTAACATTCGCCGGTACGATGGCACCTTGTTTGATATGCAACAATCACCGATGCCGCCGGGAAATGGAGAACGCGCATGACGGGACAAGACAGGGAAGCCGCAGCCGGCGAACGACAGGAGCGAAACGGTGCGGGAGCCGCGGCGAAGACGCCCCCGGCCAACGGCAAACGCCCCGTACCGGTCTCCATCGTCATCTGCGTGGTCGCGCTCGCGATCCTCACCTTCCTCGGCATCCTGTCCGAAACGTCGCTCAACATCGCCTACTCCACGCTCATGCAGGAGTTCTCGGTCGACGCATCCACGGTGCAATGGCTCACCACCGGCTACCTGCTGCTCCTGTCGGTCGCGATCCCAAACTCGCCGTTCATGGTCCGCCGCTTCGCCACCAGAACCTTGTTCGTTGCGGCGGTCGCGATCTTCACCGTCGGCACGCTGATCGGCGCGTTCGCCGTCAACTTCCCGATGCTGCTCGCCGCGCGTCTCGTCATGGCGCTCGGCACCGGCATCTCATTGCCGCTCATCACCAACATCATTCTCGACAAGGCGCCGCTCGAACAACGCGGCGCGATGCTCGGCATCGTCAGCCTCGTCACCTGCGCCGCGCCGGCCATCGGCCCGGTGTTCGGCGGCGTGGTCATGGAATGGCTCGACTGGCATTGGATCTTCTACACGATGCTGCCGTTCCTGGCCGTCTCGTTCGCGCTCGGCATGGCCACGGTGCCGGAGATCCGCCACCCCGGCGACCGCGAGCAGGCGACGATCAGCGTGCCGTCGCTGCTGCTGGTCGCGGTCGGACTCGCCGGCCTGATCGTCGCGGTGAGCTTCTTCGCCGGATGGAACGGCGACTGGCGGTTCTGGCTGACGCTGGCCGCAAGCGTGGCGGTACTGGCCGTGTTCGCGATCGTGCAGCTGCGCATGACGCGTCCGCTGGTCGAGGTGCGCGTGTTCGCCTACCCGGGATTCTCGCTCGGCATGCTGATCCTGCTCATGGCGTCCGGCGGCGTGCTCGGCCTCAACTTCATGCTGCCGATCCTGCTGCAGCGCGGATTCGGCATGGGCAGCCTCGCCGCCGCGCTGACCCTGCTGCCGGGCGCGGCGGTCGGAGCGATCGCCGCGCCGATGATCGGCGGGGCGCTGAAGAACCATTTCCCGCCGAAGTTCATCGTGATCGGATTCTCGGTCGTCACCGTGATGGACGTCGTGTTCATCGCGGCCTCCGGCAACGTGGCGGCGGTGGCCATCGCCTACGCGGTGTTCATGGCGTTCTCCGGATTCGTGCTCGTGCCCGACCAGACCCATGCGTTGAACCAGCTGCCCGCACGGCTCAACGCGGACGGCTCGGCGGTGATGAACACCGTCCAACAGCTGGCAGGCGCGATCGGCACGGCCGTGGCCAGCGCGCTGCTGTCCGAATTCTCCGCCGCCGCGGCCCGCTCCGGCGCGGGCGAGGCCGAATCGTACCTGCAGGGCTTCTCGTCGAGCATGTGGGTGCTCGCCGGCATGGCCGTGGTCGGCGTCGTGCTTGCCGCGCTCATGTTCCGCTTCTCCACACGTCGCGCTCCCGAACTCAAGGAGGCGTAGCGCGTCAGCGTCGCCCGTCGCGCACGAACAGCGACAGCGCGAACGCGACGATCGCCACGCCGGTCGAGACGACGAACACCGCATCCACGCCATGAGCGAGACCGGCCGCGGCCGATCCGGCAACAGAGGCGGGCAGCGTGTGCGTCGTCATGATCGTGAAGCAGATCGCGATGCCGATCGCCGCGCACGTCTGCCGCAACGTGTTGTTCATCGCCGTGCCGTGCGGGATCAGCGGGCCCGTCAACTGGTTGAGCGCGGTCGTGGTCAACGGCATCAGGCAGAACGCGACGCCGGCCATCATCAGCGTGAAGAACACCGCCGGATACCATGCCGGTGTGGCCGCACCCATACGCGACAGCGCGAACGAGGCCGCCGCGACAACGGCGATCGCGGGCGGCGCGATGCGACGGATGCCGAACCGGTCGAACAGACGGCCGGCGACCGGATTGAACACGCCCTCGGCGATGCCGCCGCCCGCCAGCAGCAGGCCGGACTGCAACGCGGTCATCCCCAGCGAATTCTGGATGAACATCGGCAGGATGTTCATCGTCGAAATGAACGTGACGAACACCAGCACGATCACGATCATCGGCAGTGTAAACATCGGCTTGGCGAACACGCGGAAGTTGAGCAGCGGGCGCGGCAGGCGCAGCTGTCTCGTGATGAATGCGACCAGCGAGACCGCGCCGACCGCCAGCGAACCCAGCGTGCCGGCGGACGTCCAGCCGGACTGGCCGGCCAGCGAAAACCCGAGTAGCAGGCCGCCGAAACCGAGCGTCGACAGCGCGACCGACGGAACGTCGATCGTCGGATCGGTCTGCGGCGTGACGTTGCGCACGGTCGGGATCGCGGCGGCGAGCACGGCCACGGCGATCACGACAAGCGGGGCGAACAGGAATCGCCACGGCAGCAGGTCGATGATCAGGCCGGACAGGGTCGGGCCGATCGCCGGCGCGAACGCGATGACCATGCCGAACCAGCCCATCGCCGTGCCGCGCTTGCTCGGCGGGAACGTGAGGAACAGCACGGTCTGCAGCAGCGGCATGAGGATGCCCGCGCCGGTGGCCTGCAGGACGCGGCCGGCCAGCAGCACCCAGAAGCCGGGCGCGAACATGCACACGAGCGTACCGAACAGGAACATGCCGATCGCGTAGAAGAACAGCTGTCGCGTGGTGAAGCGCTGGATGAGGAACGCGGTGATCGGGATCATGATGCCGTTCGTGAGCATGAACCCGGTGCTCAGCCACTGCGCGGTGTTGCTGGTGACGCCGAAGTCGAGCATGAGATGGGGGAGTGCGCTCGTCATGAGCGTCTGGTTGAGGATGGCGGTGAACGAGCCGACCATCATGATGACGATCGGGAGGATCGGGTGGGCGGATGACGGTTCCGCGGACGGAACGGATCGCGTTGCGCGCGAGACGGGCATGGCTGTTCCTTTCAGCTGCGATGCGAATGGTGGTTCCCAGCCGATTTCGGTCAACGTCATGATGCGCGGATGCCCGTCGGACGATCCGATTCGGATTATTTGGGATATTGCCGATGTGGAATCCGTGGAATCCGTTGCGCGACGCCGTAGCCCCTGCCGGTCGATGTCACCGACAGTCTACCGGCGGGGCGGACAACCATCGTTTGCGGGTTCTCCATGGTGTCGTTGTGGTGTCGCGGTACCGGTCCTTGGCTGTGCCTGCCGGGGTGATGTCCATGAGACGGGCTGAGGATGGTCGTGCCGCGGTGTTGGTCGGGGTGCTGCATTGGCGCGGCACGTGGGCGGCACGCCGCGGAAAGCGTTTGCTTACAGTTCGTGGCCGTGTACAGTGTGGGGAGGAAAAACACCGTTACAAGGAGGTACACCATGCTCGTCAACCGAGACAATCCCGCCCGCGCCGATATGCTCGCCCACATGGGCAGCCTGCAGCAGGCCGCCTACACGCGCCCGGTCGAATACCAGGAGGGCCGCTCCCACGGCCTGCGCGGCATCGAGGTGAAGAACGGTCCGCTGCGTTTCATGTCGATGGCCGACCGCGCGCTCGACATCGCGCAGATCGAATACCGGGGCGAGAACCTCACGTTCCTGTCCAAGCCGGGCCTCAACGGCCGCAACCAGTTCGACACGAACGGCGCCGAGGCGCAGCGCTCCATCATGGGCGGCCTGTTCTTCACCTGCGGGTTCGAGAACATCTGCGCGCCGTACGTGACGCAGGAGGGTTCCAAGTATCCGGCCGGCAGCTATCCGATGCACGGCCGCATCCGCACCACGCCCGCCGAGCACGTCTCCTCCGACGCGTATTGGGACGAGAACGGCCGGTATGTGCTCGAGGTGTCGGGCGAGATGCGCGAGGCGGAGCTGTTCGGCGAGAACATGGTGCTGCGCCGCCGCATCACGAGCGTGTACGGCACGTCGACGATCACCGTTGAGGACGAAGTGACCAATGAGAGCTTCCGCACCGAGCCGCTCATGTGGATGTACCACTGCAACTTCGGCTGGCCGCTGCTGGCGGAGGGCGCCCAGGTCGTGATCCCGAGCCGCAAGGCCACGCCGCGCGACGAGACGACCGCCGCCGACGAGACCCCGTGGAGCGAGATCGGCGCGCCGGTCGACAACAAGCCGGAAAGCGTGTACCTGCACGACCTGGCCGCCGATGCGGACGGCCGCAGCTTCGCCGCGGTCGTCAACCGCAAGCTGGGCCTCGGCGTCGTGATCGAGTTCGATGCGGCCGACTTCCCGTACTTCATGGAATGGAAGTCGATGGGCTCCGGCGACTATGTGGTCGGACTTGAGCCGTCGAATTCGAGCGTGCACGGCCGCGGCTGGCACGAGGAGCGCGGCGACCTGCACACGATCGCGCCGCAGGCCACCGAGCGCAAGGTCGTCACGTTCACCGTCATCGAGGGAGACGAGGAGATCGACGCCCTCATCGCCCGCCGCGACGCGCTCGTCGGCTCTGCGCGATAGCAGTTCGACGATTGAGAGGCGGAAATCGGCCTTGGTAGAGGTCAGTTTGACGATTGAGAGGCGATCTTGCGCGCCGCAAGGTGCCATACGAGTGCATACGCCCTTGTTTTCCGGGCGTGTCGCCGAGGGGATGCCAGGGAAGTAGCCTCTCAATCGTCAAACCGACGTTGACGGACGCGGATTTCCGCCTCTCAATCGTCAAACTGATGCCGTGCCGGCCTGATGCGGTGCGGTATTCCCCGGTGACGGTTCGTCGGAGTCGCCGCCATCCCTGAGCGAGTTGATGAGCTGGGAGATGACGTTCGGCAGGATGGATCCGCTGAGCCATTCGACGTTCTCGGCGGTGAACAGGGCGGGCGCCTTGGCGAGGATGCCGAGCACGCCGCTGGAGACGAATTCCAGCAGGATATGCTGGCCTGGGTTGAGCGTGGCGGAATCGCGGCCGAGCGCCGCCATCCAGATGTCGATGACGCGCGTCTTGAGCTGCGCCGCAAGTCCGGCCGATCCATGCGGTCCGGCGATGAGCGAGAGTCGGCGGACGTTCGCCATGCGTTGCGGCGAGGCCACGTTGGCGAGCGCGAAGGCGCGGATGTCGTCGATGGTGCCGATGCCGCCCGTGGCATCGCGTTGCCTGACGATGCTCGTGATGAACGCGATGATGTCCGGCTCCTCGTAGATCGCCGCGATCGCGTCGTCGGCCAGTTCCGGGATGTTGCCGTAGTGGTAGTAGAACGCGCTGCGGTTGAGCCCGCTGACGCGCGTGATGTCGCTGATGGTGATCTGCGCGTATGGCTTCTGCTCGAGCAGCAGCCAGAACGCCTCCTGCATCTTTTCCGGTGCGCTGCGCTCGCCGGCCCTCGGTCTTGTCATGTTTATGCTCCCTGACTGTCGTGCATTGTCGGGTTACGTCTCGTGATAACTCGACATCGTATCGTGTTTTTGCCGGAATGCCACGGTCCTATCGTGGTTTCGCCCAAACAACCCGACACAATGTGGAATTGCGTGGATTTATTTACCCCACATGGTGATGTATTTCTTGGAAGCGCAATGCACCGGAACCCGACACGACGAAAGAAGGCATTGCCGTCGCGGCCGGGATGCTTCTGAGCCATTGGGCCATGCGCGGACGAGCGTCGCGACGCCGCGCAGGCCACCGCAAGAGAGGACCGAACCACCATGAGCTTCCTTGAATTCCACGACGTGGTACGCCAATACGGCACCGGCCAATCCGCCGTGCTGGCGCTCGACCACGCCACCTTCGACATCGAACAGGACGAACTCGCCATCATCCTCGGCGCGTCCGGCGCCGGCAAATCCACCACGCTGAACATTCTCGGCGGCATGGACCGCGCCACCTCCGGCACGGTGAAGATCGACGGCAATGACATCACCAAGGCCGACGAGGCGCAGCTGACCGACTACCGCCGCTTCGACGTCGGCTTCGTCTTCCAGTTCTACAACCTCGTGCCCAACCTCACCGCGCTCGAAAACGTCGAACTCGCCAGCCAGATCTGCCCCGACGCGCTCGACGCGCGCGAAACCCTCGAAAAAGTCGGACTGGGGGAGCGTCTGAACAACTTTCCCGCGCAGCTCTCGGGCGGCGAACAGCAACGCGTCTCCATCGCCCGCGCGCTCGCCAAGAACCCGAAGCTGCTGCTGTGCGACGAGCCGACCGGCGCGCTCGACTACAACACCGGCAAGGAGGTGCTCCGGCTCCTGCAGGACGCCTGCCGCAACCGCGGCATCACCGTCGCGCTCGTCACGCACAACTCCGCCCTCGCGCCGATGGGCGACCGTCTGATCCGCTTCCGTTCCGGCAAGGTCACCGAGATCACGCGCAACCCGAACCCGATGCCGATCGCCGACATCGAATGGTAGGGGAGGAGCCTGCGATGACACGAACCATGCAACGCCGCGCGATGCGGGCGCGCCGACGCACCGCGATGTGGAAGGACGCCTGGCGCGCGATCCGCGGCAACGGCAGGCGTTTCGCCGCGATGCTCGTCATCGTCGCGGTCGGCGTGATGATGCTCGGCGGACTGAACACCGTCGGCCGCGACATCCGCGCCGGTCTCGACGAATTCTTCGACGGGACGGCCATGCACGACATCTCGATCGTCTCCACGCTCGGCTTCGACGATGACGACGTCGCCGCGCTGCGCAAGGTCGACGGCGTCGCGGACGCGGCCGGCGAGCGCAGCGCCTCGGTCACGACGAGAATCGACGGCAAGAGCGCGTCGGCCACCGTCACCGAGCTCAACGACCGCGGCATCGACAGCCCGTACGTCAGCGACGGCCGGCTGCCGAACGCCGCCCGCGAGATCGCCGTCACGCGGCAGTATCTGGACGATGCCGGCAAGAAGATCGGCGATACGCTCGAGTTCTCGCCGGATGATTCGCTGACGTCGACGGCCGCGGTCGCTACGTCTGCGACGGACGCCGACGCGGCGTCGGATGCGTCTGGTGACGCGACCGACTCGTCGACCACGACCGGCACGTTCGCGGACGGCGAGTACACGATCGTCGGCGAGATCATCGACCCGAACGACATCGTGAATCCCAACGGTCCGCTCGCGCTCGTCTCCGGCGGCAAGACCGTGTATCCGATGGTCGTCTCGTCCGACTCGCTCGCCGAAGCCGACACGGCCGACGCGCCGTATACGTCCGTCGTGGTCACGGCGGACGGCGCGGCCGCGATGAACACGTACGACGACGACTATCTCAACACGGTCGCCGACGTGCGCGCCGCGATCGAAGCCATCCAGTCGACCCGCGAACAGGCGCGCACCGACGCGGTCCGCGACGCCGCGCTCGACAAGGCAATGGCCGCGCTCGACGCGCAACGGGCGCAGATCGACGCGCTGCCCGACGGACTGCCGGCCAAAACGGCCGCCGAGGCGAAGCTCGCCGATGCCGAGACCGCCGTCAGGGAACGGGTCTCCGCGATGCCGGAGGCCAAGTGGATCATTCGCGACCGCAGCGCCGTCACCAGCTGGCAGGACGTCAAGACGCAAAGCGACATGGTCATGCGCCTGGGCACGATGTTCCCCATCCTGTTCCTCGTCATCGCGCTGCTGGTGAGCCTGACCGCCGTCACGCGCATGGTCGAGGAGGATCGCGGGCTCATCGGCACCTACAAGGCGCTCGGCTACACGCGCCGCGAGACCATGCTCAAATACCTCGTCTACTCGGGCGCGGCCTGCCTGTTCGGCGGTCTGCTCGGCGATGCGCTCGGCCTGATCGGTCTGCCGTTCGTGTTCACGCGCCGGCTGATCTCGCGCATCTACGTGCTGCCCGGCTATCCGCTGCTGGTCGACTGGCGGCTCGCGGTCGGCGGCGTGCTGCTGTTCGTGGTCGTGATCACCGGCGCGGCCGCGGCCGCCTGCTCCGGATCGCTGCGGTTGGAGCCGGCCGAACTCATGCGTCCGAAGGCGCCGAAGGCCGGCCGTACGATCGTGTTGCAGCGTATCGGGTTTGTGTGGAACCATCTGAGCTTCCTCGGCAAGGTGACCGCGCGCAACCTGTTCCGATACAAGTCGCGTGCGCTCATGGTCATCATCGGCGTGCTCGGCTGCACCGCGCTCATGACCGCGGGCTTCGGCATGGGCGGTTCCGCATTGACGCTCATGCCGCGGCAGTTCAGCGAGATCGCGCAATACGACGTGATGGCCGTCACGTCTGCCGCCGACCATGATCAGGCGCAGCATGATCTGGACGATGATGCGGACGTGGAGGCGACGCTGCCGGTGCATCTGGAGAGCGCGACGCTGTCCGTGGCCGGTACGTCCGGCGACGGCGATGACGGCGACACGAGCGGCGCGAGCGGTACGTCCGGCGACGGCACCGCCGACACCAAGCTCACCGTGCAACTCATCGTCGTGCCCGACGATGCGTCGCTCGACGGCTGGCTCGATCTGCACACCGTCGACGGCGAGCCGATCGCGCTCGCGAGTACGAGCGACGGCGACTCCGGCCGGCCCGCCGCGATCGTAACCGCCAACGCCGCCGACACCTTCTCCCTGAAGGCCGGCGACACGGTGACCGCGGTCGACGCCATGATGGACTCCGCCGACGTGACCGTGCTCGGCGTGGCCCAGTACTACACGGGCAACGTCATGGTCATGACCGCAAGCGCCTACCGCGATGCGTTCGGCACGTCCGACGCTGGCACGTCCGGCACCGGCTCGGACGATGACGCGCTGCAGCTCAACGCCGATTACATCAAGGTCAAGGGCGACGCGGACGCGCAGATCGCCTTCGCCGACCGGCTCGCCTCGCAGGACGCCTACCTGTCCGTGACGAGCGCCGCCAGGCAGATGCGCGACTTCTCGAAGAGCTTCCTCATCTTCTTCGTGATGATCGGGTTCATCGTGGTCATGGCCGCGGTTCTCGCGATCGTGGTGCTCTACACGCTCGCCAGCACGAACATCTCCGAGCGCGAACGGGAGCTCGCCACCATCAAGGTGCTCGGCTTCCGGCGGCGCGAGGTGCACGGCTACGTGAACAAGGAGATGCTGCTGCTGGCGTCGATCGGCATCGCGGTCGGCCTGCCGTGCGGGCGCGGGCTGCTGGGCCTCCTGCTCGGCAGGCTCGATCTGCCGGGCATGAACATCGTGCCGAACGTGGCCTGGTACTGCTATGTGGCGGCGGCCGCGCTCGCGCTCGCGTTCACCGTGGTCGTCGAACTCGCCACGAACCGTTCGCTCGACCGGATCGACATGGTCGGCGCGCTCAAGAGCCCCGAGTGATCCGCCGTGCGGCGACGTATGATGTACGTTCGTACGCCGCGACGTGTATGGTCGGCTCCATGAACGAAGAGCAGACGCAGGAGTCCCGCCGCGCCGATCCGGACCGCAAAAGCCGGATCATCGACGCATGCCTCGACGTGATCGCCGAACGCGGCGTGGCCGGCACGTCGCACCGCGTGGTCGCCGCGGCCGCACACGTGCCGCTCGGGTCGATGACTTACCATTTCCGCGGCATGGCCGATCTGCTGCATCAGGCGTTCGACCGGTACGCGCAGCAGTGCATCGACCGGTTCGACGAACGCATGGCCGCCGTGCCCGCCGGCGACAAGGCCGCGGCCTGCGAGGCGATCGCGCGGCATGTCGAGGGCGATCTGGTCAGCACGCAGCGCGACCTGGTCATCAACCTCGAGTTCTACACGATCGCCGCGCGTGACCCGGCCTACCGCGACATCGCCGAGCGGTGGATGGCCGCCAGCCGCGCGCAGCTCGAGCGCTTCTTCGACAAGCCCACGGCCGCGCTGCTCGACGCGATGGTCGAGGGGCTCACCTTGCACCGCGCGCTCGGCACGCACGCCGAAGCGCACGATCCGCAGGTCGTGCGCGACGGGATCCGCCGCGTCGCCGGACTGTGACGGCCGGCCGACGAGCGATCGGTGATGCAGTCGGTGATGCGGTCGTCACGCGTTCAACGCGAGATGACCAGTGCGATGGTCGGCGTGACGGTCAGCGCGTGACGATCGTCGTCTTCGCCGGGTCGATGCGGTCCGCGTCGAGCGTGAGCTCGCCGATCCGATCGGCGCGGATCACGCCGGACGTCGGATTGATCACGCTGTCGATCGTGCCGGTCGCGTCCACGTCCACCGTCGAATACTCGAACGCGAGCGTCGTGTTGACGAACCGGCAGTTCCTCATGACAAGGTTGTCGATGTAGCACAGTCCCTGCAGGCTTTCGATCGTGCAGTCGACGAGCGTGACGTTGCGCGAGTTCCAGCCGAGATACTCGCCGGAGATATACGAATGCTCGATCGTCACGTTCTCGCAGTTCCAGAACGCGTCCTTGGAGATCAGCCGCGAATCGCGCACGGTCACGTTGCGCGCCCCGTCGAACGGATAGTTGCCGACCAGACGCAGGTTGGTCGCCGTCACGTCCTCGCAGTTCATCGCCAGATAGTCGCCGCGCGCGACGACGTTCTCAAGCGTCACGCCGGTGCAGTTCCACAGCGTCTCCTCGGCGTGCGTCAGATCGACGTTGCGCAGCGTCACGTCGGAGGTGCGGCGGAAGTTCTTCGGGCCCTCGACCGTGCAGTCCTCCACGAGCAGATGATGCGTGTACCACACGCCCGCGCGCGCCATCTCGAACCACGTCGAATCGCGCACGGTCACGTTGTTCGCGTACCACAGCGGATACTTCCACTGGAACGAACTCGAGACGACCTCGACGTCGTGCACATGCTTGAGCGGCGACTCGCCGTCCGCGAAGAGGCAGTCCACGTAGCGGCGGTCGTGCGCGAAGAACTCCGCGCGCTCGCCGGTCAGACGACGCTGGCGCACCTCATCCATGCCGTTGGCGTCGCGGCCTGTCGGCTGTGTCAGGCTCCCGGACTCGGCCTCCGGTCGGGGTGCGCTGGACGCGTTGACGCTGGCCATGGTTGTGCCGGTCACGTTGGTCGTCCCGGTCATGTCTGCTCCGGACACCTCTGCAAAAGCGTTCACTGTGATCTGATCTCCTCGTGGAATCTCTCCTCGGCTGTGCCGCGTCGGTCGTTTCGGGCCGGCCACGTCGCCATGATTGCCGTACGGGAACGACGATAGGAACTTCGAGCACTTGAAGTCAAAACAGGGAACCGCCGTTCCGCTCTCGGCGCACGGTCGGCGTTGGACCATGGTGCGGCGGGCGGGACGGCGGTTCGTCTCACGCTTTCGTCTCATGTTTCGGGCGTGCCCCGGGCGTGCTTCGGGACTCCGGAATCGACGGGCGCGACGTCCGCGTCACGACTCAGCTGAGCGCGATCCTGTCGATCGCGGCGAGCTCGTCGTCGCTGAACGTCGTGTTCTTCAGCGCGCCGATGTTGTCGAGGATCTGCTGCGGCTTGGACGCGCCGGCGAGCACGCTGGTCACGGTATCGTCGCGCAGCAGCCACGCGAGGCTCATCTCGGCGAGCGTCTGGCCGCGCTGGTACGCGATGTCGTTGAGCGCGACGATCTTGCCGTGCACGCGCTCGACGCTGTCCTTGTGCAGGAAGCGCGGGTCGTGCGCCACGCGAGAGTCGGCCGGGATGCCGTTGAGATAGCGGTCGGTGAGCAGGCCCTGCTGCAGCGGGCAGAACGTGATCAGGCCCTTGCCGAGGCGCTTGGCCGTATCCTTGAGCCCGTCGCGTTCGACGCGGCGGTCGAGGATGTTGTACTTGTTCTGGTTGATGACGAACGGCACGTGCAGCTCGTCGAGGATCGCGGAGGCCTTCGCGAGACGCTCGCCGTCGTAGTTCGACAGGCCGACGTACAGCGCCTTGCCGCTGGCGACGATCTGCGCGAGCGCGCCCATCGTCTCCTCGAGCGGGGTCTCGTCATCCGGGCGGTGATGGTAGAAGATGTCCACGTAGTCGAGGCCGAGGCGTTCGAGGCTTTGGTCGAGGCTGGAGATCAGGTACTTGCGGCTGCCGCCGTCGCCGTACGGTCCGGCCCACATCTCATAGCCGGCCTTGGTGGAGACGATCAGCTCGTCGCGGTGCTTGGCGAAGTACTGGCGGATGAGGCGGCCGGCGTTCTTCTCGGCCGCGCCCGGCTCCGGGCCGTAGTTGTTGGCCAGGTCGAAGTGCGTGATGCCGTGGTCGAATGCGGTGAAGACGAGCGACTTCATCTGCTCGTACGGCGTGATGTCGCCGAAGTTGTGCCAGAAGCCGAGCGAGATCGCTGGCAGCTTGAGGCCGCTCGTGCCGCAGCGGTTGTAGCGCATCTCGCTGTAGCGCGTGGCCGCGGGTGTGTAGTCGTTGGTGGGTTCGAACATGATGCTCCTTTGTCGGTAGTGTTCGTTGACGTCGATGTTTTCGTTACCATCCGTTGTTGGCTCCATCATCGTTCCTCAAGCGCACTTGAATGCAAGCCGGCGTGTCGTCTCCGCGTGTCGCGACGGGCATATCATGGTCGGTTGGACTGTTGGCCGGACCGGCGCGGGTTGCGCACGATCCGTGTGCGCAGGACGGATGTGTTGAGGACCTGCGGACGACGGGTGAATGTGCTGCGTACCGTGGCCCGCGACGGACAGCCTTCGGTGGACAGCCCTCGACGGACGGAAAGGAGCGAATGTGGGACAGTTCGGGGTGATGGTGGGGCAGCTGGTCGGATTTCTGATCATGCTGATGGTCGGCTACGGGTGCGTGCGGCTGCGCTTCTACGGCAAGACCGCGCTCGACGGCATGTGTTCGCTGCTGCTCAACGTGCTCATCCCCGTGCTCGTGTTCGCCAATGCCGTCGACGGCGCCACCCGCGCCCAGCTCGCCGCCAACTGGGGCGTGATGCTCCTGACCGCGGTCATGTACGCGCTGCTGGTCGTCGTCTTCCGGCTGCTCGCATGGGCGCTGCGGCTACGCGGCTCGCGATCGCGCGTCTTCCAGGCGTCGCTCGTGTTCGGCAACGCCGGGTTCATCGGCATCCCGCTCATCATGGCGCTCTTCCCCAAGGAGGGCGCGATCTACGTGGCCCTTATGTCGATCATCGACCAGACCTTGCTGTGGACGTACGGCGTCTGGCTGTGCGAGCCGGTCGAGAGTGCCGCGGCCGAGGCCGATCGAGCGGCGGGTGCGACCGGCCGTGCGGGCGTGGCCGGTGCCGTGCGTACATCGGCCGGCGGCTCGTCATCCGCGACGCCGCACCCGGCCTCATCGCATGCAACGCGCACCCTTGGCGAACGCGCGCTCGGCCTGCTGCGCAGGTTCGTCAACCCCGCGTTCATCGGCGTGATGATCGCGCTCGCGCTCATCCTCGCCGGCGTGCGCGTGCCCGGCATCATCCTCAAGCCGTTGCACACGATCGGCAACATGGCCACGCCGATGTCGCTCATCTATCTCGGCGGCCTGTTCGCGCTCACCCGCTGGTGGACCGTGCTGCGCCGCTACGAACTGTACGTCGGGCTGATCGCGAAGATGATCGCGTTCCCGCTGGCGCTCTACGCGTTGCTGTCCGCCGCGACCGGCGCGCTCGCACCGCTGCCGTTCACGCATGACATGATCCTGACGATCAGCGTGATCGCCGGCCTACCGACGATGACCACGATCGCCATGTTCACCGCGCGGCGCAACAACATGCCCGAATATGCGGTCGGATTCGTACTGGTGAGTACCCTGTTCTCGCTCGTCTCGCTCGCCCTCGTCTCCGCCGTCATCTTCTGAATCTTCTGACCGCTCCATATGGACGCGCCGCATTATTGATGCAAAGGGCCAGAAAAACCGGTAAGAGACTGGTAAGGGCTTGCTGTATTGCCGTGATATGAGTGCGTGCGCAGCCGTGTGCGGCGCATGATCGACTGCGCTGGATGTTCCTGATTTTCCAAATGCTTTCCGTGTGTCGTGCCGGAGCGTGCTACTATATTGAAACCAGCGGTAAGCGTTTTCCAAAGGAAGGAACGAACATCATGACCGAATCAAAGCCGAAGGTCATCCTGACCATGCAGCCCCCGGAGCTCGTGAACAAGCTCATGAACAACGAGCAGTGGGCCCGTCTCGACGCCGTCGCCGACGTCGACCGCAACGTCATCCCCGACTTCCACGCGGACGGCGTGGCCGAGCGCCTCTCGGGCGTCGACTACATCTTCTCCGGCTGGGGGCCGAACGGCCGTATCGACGCCGAGACCCTCGCCAAGATGCCCAACCTCAAGGGCGTGGCCGCCGCGGCCGGCAACGTGTGGCCGCTGTTCACCCCCGACGCGCTCGAGGAGGCCAAGAAGCGCGGCATCCTGCGCGCCAACTCCGGCTACGTCAACGGCATCCCGGTCGCCGAATTCTGCATGGCCATGATCCTCATGGCCGACAAGGACTTCTTCCGCGCCGAGCGCATCTACCGCGAGCGCCGAGAATACATCAACCGCGAGGTCGAATTCCCGACCGCCGGCAACTACCACAAGACCGTGGGCCTCGTCACCGCGTCCTCGCGCATCGGCCGCCATCTGATGGGCCTGCTCAAGGGCTACCGTCTGCGCGTGCTCGCCGAATCCCGTTCGATGGACGAGGCGGAGACCGCGTCCTACGGCGCGATCAAGGCCGATCTGGAAACCGTGTTCCGCGAGTCCGACATCGTCTCGCTGCACACGCCGAACCTGCCCGCCACGCACGGCATGATCGACGCCAAGTACTTCAAGATGATGAAGGACGGCGCATGGTTCCTCAACTCGGCCCGCGGCGGCGTGGTGAACGCCGACGACATGATCGCCGAGCTCAAGACCGGCCGCATCAACGCGATCCTCGACGTGACCGATCCGGACGAGCCGCTCAGCCCCGATTCGCCGCTGTGGGACATGCCGAACGTGATCCTCACCCCGCACATCGCCGGCTCCGAAGGCGGCGAGCTGCAGGCCATGGGCGAGAACGTCGTCAACGAGCTCACCCACATGATCAAGGGCGAGCCGCTCGACTACGGCGAGCGCTGAGTTTCCGCCTGGGTTTCCGTCCCAATCGTGCGGCGGCCCCGTGCAAGGGAGGGGCCGCCGCATTCTTTCCGGCTCGGCCGGCAGCCGTTATCCGTCGGCCATTTGCCGTCATCCGTTGGCTGTCGGCCATTGCCGCAATCCGATGCAACAAACGGCAAAAAACTGTTCGCCTGCGCACACATGGGATAGGTTCACGAGTATGACCAATGACGATTTCAAGGTTCCCGGCATCCGTCCGGGCAAGGTGCTGCTTTCCGGCGAGGCCATGGGCCTGTTCACCGCCGGCACGGAGGGTCCGTGCAGTCGCGTGGGCGTGTTCCAGGCGTCCGTGGCCGGCGCCGAACTGAACGTGGCGATCGGTCTGAAGCGTCTCGGCGTCGAGCCGCTCTACCTGACCAAGCTGGGCGACGACGTGCTCGGCGAACGCATCAAGTACTTCATGGACGACAACCGGCTCGACGAATCGCTGGTGACGTACGACGCCGACCATCACACCGGCTTCATGTTCAAGTCGAAGGAATCGCACGGTGATCCGAAGACCTACTATTTCCGCAAGGACTCCGCCGCGTCCACGATCGGCGCCGACGACATCAAGGCGCTCGAGACGACCGGCAAGCTCGACGATGTGACCGTCCTGCACCTGACCGGCATCCTGCCGCCGCTGTCCGAGGCCACGCTGGAGGCCAGCCATGAGCTGATCCGTCTGGCCCGCCGTCACGGCATGTTCGTCAGCTTCGACCCGAACCTGCGCCCCGCGCTGTGGAAGAGCGCCGACGTGATGCGCGACACGCTGCGCCGCCTCGCCTCCCAGTCCGACCTGGTGCTGCCCGGCATCGGCGAAGGCCGTGAACTGTTCGGCGTCGAGCAGGTCGAGGACATCGCCAAGGCGTTCCTCGACAACGGCGCGAAGGCCGTGGTCGTCAAGGACGGTCCTCGCGGCGCGTATGCGGCCGACTGCAACGGCAACGCGGCCCGCGTGCCCGGATTCGTCGTCGACCACGTGGTCGACACGGTCGGCGCAGGCGACGGATTCGCCGCCGGCGTGCTCTCCGCACTGCTGGAGGGCGGGAACGTGGCCGAGGCGTGCGAGCGCGGCTGCGCGCTCGGCGCGATCCAGACCCAGTTCGTCTCCGACAACGAGGGGCTGCCCACTCCGGCCGAACTGGCCGAATTCACCGCGTCGCACAGGCGCGCCGAATAGCCGAGTAGCCGTAAATGGCCGGGTGCGATTCACCGACGAAACAGAACTTTTCAGAAAGGAACCAAGAACATGAGCGATAAGAACGATCAGGAGCTTCACTACCTCGAGCAGCTGGGCGTCGTCCCGCTGGTCACCCTCCACTCCGTCGAGGAGGCCGTGCCGCTGGCGCAGGCCCTCGAACGCGGTGGCGTGCCGGTCGCCGAGGTCACCTTCCGTTCCCCGTACGCGATCGAAGGCATGAAGCGCATCCGCGACGAGGTCCCGGGCGTCACGCTCGTGGCAGGCACCGTGCACACGGTCGAGCAGGCCAAGGCGTCGATCGAGGCCGGCTGCAAGGGTCTGGTCACCCCGGCGTTCACCGAGGCGATCGTCGACTACGCGCTCGAGAATGACATCCTCATCCTGCCCGGCACCGCCGTCCCGTCCGACGTGGACAAGGCGTACCAGAAGGGCCTGCGCTACGTGAAGTTCTTCCCGGCCGAGGCCTACGGCGGCGTGAAGACCCTCAAGGCGCTTGCCGGCCCGTTCGCCGAGATGAAGTTCCTGCCGACCGGCGGCGTGAGTCTGAAGAACGCGGCCGACTACATCGCGCTGAAGAACGTGTTCGCCATCGGCGGCTCGTTCCCGGTGCCGTCCGCCGCCCAGAAGGCGCACGACTGGGATGCCGTCGCGCAGGCCTGCAAGGACGCGCGCGCCATCGTCGAGCCGATCATCGCCGCCAAGGCCAACGACTGATCGCGCCTGACGGTCCGTCGGGCGCAACCGGCCGGACCCAAACAACACATACTTACCCCTGAACTCCTTCCTCCTGCAATGAGGGGGCTGCCCGTTCGCCAATAGCGGGCAGCCCCCTCATTTGTTGTTCATATGGGTCCGTCGCATCATGCCGACCTGTCGGCGTCCCAGCGCGTCCTCACCGCCGCGGCAGCGACTCGCGCAGCACGATGTCGGGGGCGCTTTGCACGAAGATGAGACGGCTGCCCGCGTCGGCATCCCCGTCGGAGGAGGCGAGCACGCGTTCGACGGCCGCCTGGCCCATTTCGGTCAGCGGCAGATGCACGGTGGTCAGCGACGGGTGCACGTCGGCCGAATAGGGGATGTCGCCGAACCCGGTCACGCCCATATCCTTGCCCGGTTCGATGCCGTTGGCACGCAGCGCGCTCATCGCGCCGATCGCCATCACGTCGTTGAGCGCGACCACGCAGTCCACGCCCTGCCCGTCATACGCCGCATCCGCACCGCTGGCCGCCGTGAGCCGGCCGAGCCGTGCCAACTGCATGATCGCCGCGTAGCCTTCGGTGCGGCTGAACCGTCCGTTCGCCACGGCCTTCGGGTCGACCGTGATGCCGGCCTTGTCGAACACGGCCATCATGCCGGCGAGACGCTCCTTGGACGAACGGTAGTTGTCGTCGCCCTTGAGGATGGCGGGCCGGCGGTAGCCCGAGTCGACGATGAGCTTGGCGATGGCCCGCGCGCCGACTTCGTTGGCCACGTCGACGGCGGGGAACGGCAGATTGCGGTTGAGGATGAACACGGCGTGTCCGCCGGCCGCCTCGTAGCGTTTGAGTTCGGCTTCGAGCTGGGCGCGTTCGGGTGCGTCGATGCGTTCGCTTTCGGAGATGATGATGCCGCGTGGCCGGGTGGCGGTCGCCTTGCGCACCGCCTCGAGCTCGGATTTGGCGTCCGGCGCGACGCCGATGGTCACGGACACGCCCTGTTCGCCGGCGGCCTTGACGACGCCTTGGGAGACGGCCGCGAAGTACGGGTCGGAGATGTCGGAGACGAGCAGCACGATGTTCGGCGCGGTGCCCTTGGCGACGGCCTGCGCGTAGGCGTTGGGCCGGTAGTTGAGCTTGGTGGCGGCCTCCATGACCTTCACGTATGATTCGTTGCGCACTTTGCGCGCGCTGCCGTTGAGCACGCGGGAGGCGGTGGCGATGGACACGCCGGCCTGGTTGGCGACGTCCATCAGCGTCGCGGGGGAGGGATTCTTGTCGTTTTGCTCAGCCATCGTGGTTGCCGTCCTTCTTCGCACATCTGGAAAACAGCATGAAACGCTTACCAGTATAGCGTCTTTGCTGTGTGTGTTGTTGTGCGAGTTTCGCTGGAAAAGTTATCGGTAAGCGCTTTCCAATCTGGCGTGTCGCGCGGTAAGCTGTATCGCAGTGACATACAGCCGCCGGGCACGGAGCGCCCGCGGCCGCGACCGGCAGGCCCCCGACGACGGGGACGGAAAGGACATCATGCGAACCGTACTGGAAAGCGTAAGCTGCGGCGATCTGACCGCCGTCTACCGCCGCGACGCGGACACGGGCGTCGTCGAGCTCGTCCTGACGCCGACCGGTCATGCGGACGCGATCGTGCGCGACGACTGCGCCGCCGAGCCGCTCGTGCAGGCCAAGGTCATCGGCGACGACTATCCGTTCGGCTTCAGCCAGGGCCGTACGATGCGCAACGCGACGACCGTCACGCAGCACATGACGTATGGCGAGCCGCAGGTCACGAGCGATCCGGCGACCGGTTCGGTCGCCGTCACGACCCGCGTCGCCGACGACCGCGGCTGGCACTACGAGCATGTGCTCACGATGACGCCGGCGAGCCGCGCCGCCGAAATCCGCACGTCCGTCATCAACGACTCCGCCGAACCCGTCACGTTCGAAATGCTTTCCAGCTTCACGCTCGGCTCGCTTTCGCCGTACGCCACCGGCTTCGACCCGGAGAACCTGACCCTGCACCGGCTGCGCAGCACCTGGAGCGCCGAAGGCCGCGTGCTCTCCCAGCCTCTCGAGGATCTCGAACTCGAGCCGAGCTGGCAGAAGTACAGCGCGAACTCCGTGCGATTCGGCTCGATCGGCAGCTTCCCGGTACGCGAATGGGTGCCGTTCGTCGCCGTGACCGACCGCCGCGCAGGAGTGACTTGGGCGGCGGCGACCACGCACGCGTCCAGCTGGCAGATCGAAGCGTACCGCCGCGACGACGGGCTGAGCCTGTCCGGCGGCATCGCCGACCGCGAATTCGGCCAGTGGACGCACGTCGTGCGGCCCGGCGAACGCTTCGACGCGCCGTATGCGGTCGTCACGGCGGTGGACGGCGGCGTGGACGAGGCCGCGCAGGCCGTGGCCAACGTGCGCAAGGACCTCAATGTGCCGTCAAGCGAGGACCATCTACCGGTGATCTTCAACGAATTCTGTTCGACCTGGGGCTGCCCGAGCGAGCGGAGCGTCATCGAACAGCTTGACGCGGTCAAGGCGCTCGGCGTGGAATACTTCGTGATCGACGCCGGCTGGTTCGACGACCAGGCGTTCGAGGCGGCCAGCAGATTCGGCAAATGGGAGGTCAGCAAAACCGCGTTCCCCAACGGCATGAAGCCGGTCGTCGACCGCATCCACGAGGCCGGGCTCAAGGCCGGCATCTGGTTCGAGTTCGAGATCGCCGGCCGCGAGGAGCCCGACTGCTTCAACAAGGCCGCATGGCTGCTCAAGCGCGACGGCTTGCCGATCACCTCCGGCAACCGCCGTTGGTGGGACATGCGCAACCCCGAAGTGCAGGAGTATCTTGCGCACAAGGTCATCGACTTCCTGCGCGACAACGGCTTCGACTACATGAAGGTCGACTACAACGACACGATCGGCATCGGCTGCGAGACGCCCGGCGACCCGGACGCGTCGCTGGGGGAGGGACTCTACGACCAGATCCAGGCGTCGCAGGCGTTCTTCCGCCGCATCCGCGCCGAACTGCCGGACCTCATGATCGAGATCTGCGCGTCCGGCGGCCACCGGCTCGTCCAAAGCTTCATGAAGATCGGCGCGATGGCCAGCTTCTCCGACGCGCACGAATGCGACTACATCCCCGTCGTCGCCGCGAACATGCATCGCATGATCCTGCCGCGCCAGTCGCAGATCTGGGCCGTCGTGCGCGAGGAGGCCCCCGCCGACAAGCTGTACTACCAGATCTGCTCCGGCCTGCTCGGCCGCCTGTGCTTCAGCGGCGACGCGAACGGCTTCGCCGGGCGCAAGAACGACATCATCCGCGAAGGCGTCGCGTTCTACCATGAGGCCGCGCCCGTCATCGACCGCGGCGAGACGCACTGGTACGGGCCGCATCTCGGCAGCTACAGCCGGCCGACCGGCTGGCAGGCCATCGTCCGCGACGGCGAGGCGGACACCGCGGCCGACAGCCGCACGCTCGTCGTGCTGCACACGTTCCACGACGCGCCCGCGACGATCACCGTGCCGGTCAAGGACGCGGCCGGTGCGGCCGTCTCGATCGTCCGCACGTTCCATCGCGACGGCCTGACCGTCACGCTGGACGACGGCATGCTCACCGTTTCCGGCCTTGCCGACTTCGACGGCGTCGCCGTGCTGCTTGCAACGAAATAACGTGACTTGCGCCGCGCCCGGTCCGCCGAAGGAGCCCGGGTGCGGCATCGGAAAGGAGACGACATGGTCGGTCGCACCGCAGACAACGACTATCCGACCCGCGAAAGGACCGTCGAACGCATCGTGCGCATCCGCACCGGCGAAGGCGACTGGGTCGCGCTCGCGGCGGACGGCAGCCTCACCGTCACCGCCGACCGTGACCGCGCCGAACGGTTCGCGCTGTACCGTTCTGCGTACGCCATCGACACGACCCTGCCGCTCGACGGCGCACAGGCGACGTGGTACGCGATCCGCAGCCTCACGAACGGCAGGTATCTGACGATCCAGAACTACTACGTCGCGCCGGGCGCATCGCTCGAACGCACGTCGGCGATCGTCGCCGCCGAATTCGACCGGCAGCCGTCGTACTACGTCAAGCGCGGGCTTACGTTCGTCGTCGCCGCATCCGCGCCGGACGCGTACTGGAACGAACGGTTCACGATCGAACCGCAGCCGGACGGCTCCGTGATCATCGGCAGCCACGCCGACGACCTGCGTGACGAGCCGGACTGCGCCGCGTACCCGATGCGCGTCACGCTGTACGGCGCATACGTCGACTACGGCAACGTCGCCGTGCAGCGGTTGTATCTTGAGGATGCCGCGGCTGCGACGGTCGAAACCGCGACGACGGATGACGGCCTTGCCTCAGCCGACGCCGCGTGCGCCGCGTCGTGCACGGCCTCGGACGGGACCGGCGAGACCAACGGGATTCCGACGACGCTGACGGTCGGCAATGGCAGTGTGCTCGCCGTACCGCAATCGTTCGCGCACCCGGGCGTGAACCTGTCCGCCGCGCAGCTTGCGGCCATACGTGACCACGTACGCAACCGCGAACAGCCGTGGTACGCCGACTGGCTGAGGCTCACGACCACCGTGCCGAACGACATGGCGTGCGAACGCTACCAGCCGACCTTCCGCGAGGGCGTCGGTCGCGGCGATCCGGAAGGCTCCGGTCACATCGACGACTGGGAGATGTCGTGCGCGGCCGCGTACTTCAACGCGCTGCGCTGGGCGGTCACCGGCGAGGACCGGTACGCCGAGACCGTCACACGCATCGTCGACGGCTGGGCGCGCACCCTGCGCGTGATCGACGGGCGTGACCGCATCCTCGGCGCGTCGCTCGCCACGATCAAACTCATCAACGCGGCCGAAATCGTCCGCTACTTCGACGGCGGCCACGCGAGCATGACGGACGCGATCTTCGCATCGTTCCAGACCATGCTGCGCAACGTCGTCTACCCGGTCGTACGCGACGGCGGCGCGCCGATGAACGCGAACGGCAACTGGGACGTGGCCCCGATGACCACGCTGCTCGCCATCGGCGTCGCCACCGACGATCCGCGCATCTTCGCGCGCGGCCTCGCCATGTACGTGAGCCCCTACTGCAACGGCTCGGTCGTCAACTACCTGACCGACTGGGGGCAGAGCGTCGAATCGGCGCGCGACCAGGCGCACGGCCAGCTCGGCATCGGCGCGATGGTCGACACGTGCGCGATCGCCGAACACCAGGGCGTCGACCTGTGGGGGCTGTACGGCGACCGGCTCGCCAAGGCCGTCGAATGGTGCGCGCGATACAACCTGTTCAGCGGCGAAGGCGAGCTTCGCGCCGTGCCGCTCTCCGGCATCTTCGGCTACTTCGACGACATCTCCTACTGGGATCACATGGAGGAGCAGGGCGTCTACCGCGGGCAATTACGTCCGATCTATGAGACCGCGCTCGCGCACTGGCGCGGCGTGCCCGGCGTCGATATGACCTGGACGGAGCGCGCGGCCAACGCGATGCGGCCGGAAGGACTCGTCCACTTCGACAACCTCAACTTCTCGACGCTCACCTGCTACAACGGGCCGGTCTGCTCGGAGTCGGCCGGCGGGAACGTCGCGCCGCGCGTACGGCTGCGCACGATGATCGAACCGTGGTACCAGCGCACGTGGGCCGCGATCCGCGCGGCCGGTCCGGTGCCGTCCAACGCGCTGACCGACGGCGTGGTGCCGGCCGGACTGGAAACGGAGACGATGCCGTCGTACTTCGCCGTACAGCCGGACGGTTCGCTCGCCGTGACCGCGCGACGCCGCGACGCGAGCGTGCTGCGCGTCGTCGACCACGGCGACGGCACGGTGTCGCTGATCGACACGGCCGACGGACGTGCGCTGACGGTCGCCGACGGACTGCCGGACGGCGGACGCGCGCTGCGCATGACCGACGTCGCGGGCGACACGAACGGAGATCTGCCGCAAGCCGCACGATTCGCGCTGCGCAGCTGGGGCATCGGACCGATGTATCTCGCGTGGGACGGCCGACTGGTCGAGATCGTCGCCGACGGCGACGGCGGCGATCCTGAGCACCGCACGCTGCGACTGCGCCTCGGTACCACGCCGGAAGGCCGCAACACCGACACCACCCCATCCAATTGGCTGACGTTCATCTACGCATGACATCAAAGGAGCTGAACCAATGACGACGATGATCAAGAACCCGATCCTGCCCGGATTCCATCCCGACTCGAGCGCGCTGCGCGTCGGCGACGACTACTACATCGCGACGAGCACGTTCGAATGGTGGCCGGGCATCGACATCTACCATTCGAAGGACCTCGTCAACTGGGAGTGGGTCGCCTCGCCCGTCAACCGCGAATCGCAGGTCGACCTGCGCGGCAACTACGACTCCGGATCGCTGTGGGCGCCGCACCTGAGCTACGCGGACGGCAAGTTCTGGCTCGTCTACACCGACGTGAAAACGTACGCACCGTTCAAGGACACGCTCAACTACGTCATCACCGCGCCCAGCATCACCGGTCCGTGGAGCGAACCGCACTTCCTGACCGCGTCCGGCTTCGACCCGGCCATCTTCCACGACGACGACGGCCGCAAATGGTTCCTCAACATGCTCTACGACTACCGTCCCGGCCACACGATGTTCGCCGGCACCGTCATCCAGGAATTCGATCCCGTCACGATGAGGCTCATCGGCGAACGCAAGCACTTCTACAAGGGCACCAAGCTTGGCGTATGCGAAGGTCCGCAAATCCTCAAGCGCAACGGCTGGTACTATCTGCTGTGCGCGGCCGGCGGCACCGGCTACATGCACGCCGCCACCGTGGCCCGCGCCCGTTCGCTCGAAGGCCCGTTCGAGGACAGTCCTTATACGCCGCTGATGACCACGCGCGACGAGCCGACCAACCCGTTGCAGAAGTCCGGCCACTGCTGCTTCCTCCAGATCGGCGACGAATGGTACGTCACGCAGATCTGCGGCCGTCCGCTCACCGAACGCGGCAACTGTACGCTCGGCCGCGAAACCTCCATCCAGAAGATCTACTGGACCGAGGACGGCTGGCCGCGGCTCATCAACAACACGATCAGCCCGGACCTGCTGGTGCCCGCGCCGGCCGTCGCACAGGGCGTCGTGCAGAAGACCGACCATTCCGAACGCATCGACTTCGCGCCGGACGCGGCCGCGCAGGCCTGCGCGCCGCTCACGTCCGTGACCGACCCGGCCATTCCGCCGAGTCTCAAGACGCTGCGCGGCGCGTTGGATGCGGAGAAGGACTATTCGCTCACCGCGCGTCCCGGCTGGCTGCGCCTGTACGGCGACCAGTCGCTGCGCTCGCAGCATCATCAGGTGCTGTTCGCGCGGCGTTGGGAGGCGTACGATTTCGACGCGGACACGGTGATCGACTTCGACCCCGCCAACTACCAGCAGACGGCCGGCCTGATCCTGTACTACGACACGTGCAACTGGATCTACGCGTATGTGTCGTTCGACTCGGAAGGCACCGACCGACGGATCCTGCAGGTGCTGCGCTGCGATCATGAGGAGCTGACCTACGGTTCCGAGGCGGTGGTTTTGGATGATGGTCCGGTGCGGGTCAAGGTCGCGGTGCGGCATGCCGTGGCGAACTTCTCCTACGCGCAGGGCTCGGGTGTGACGGACGGTTCCGCCGAACCGGACTGGCGGCCGCTTGGTGGCGACCAGCCGGCCGACCACATCAGCGACGACTACGTGGAACGCACCATCAAGGGCTGCGCGTTCACCGGCGGCATGGTCGGCATCTGCGCGCAGGACATGGACGCCAAGCAGTCGCACGCCGACTTCAAATACTTCGACTACCAGGAACAACACTGAAAGGACAACAATCATGACATGGGAACTGGCCGCGTCGACCCTCGGCGCACCGTACGACACGATGGACGAACTCGCCAAGACCTTCAAGGCGACCGGCGTCAAGCGGATCGAGGTCGCCGTCGGCGACGAGATGAAGTTCACGATGGCCTCGACCGACGACGAGCTCAAGGCCATGCGCGACGAACTCGCCGAGAAGGCCGGTGTGTCGATCTTCGGCGTCGACTCGCGCGTGCAGGTGTGCAACACCGACCGTGAGGACGACGAACTGGTCGAAAGCCTTGAACACTGCCTGCACATGGCGTCCGTGCTCGGCGCGAAGTACGTGCGCGTCTTCCCGACCGCGCCGCTCGAGCCGAGCTGGGATCCGGACCGCCTGCCGGGCATGGTGCTGCCCAAGGGCATGAATCTCGCCGGCGTGTCCAAGCGCGGCGCCGAGATCATCGCCCGTGCCCTGCCGACCGCCGACAAGCTCGGCGTGCAGCCGCTCATCGAAACGCACGACAGCCACACCAACGGCGAACGCAACGCGATCATCCACTACTATCTCGATAAGATCGCGCCGGGCAACCAGGCCGGCTCCATCTGGGATATCGCCCACCCGTGGCGCGTCGGCGAGGCGCCGGCCACCACGTTCGAATACCTCAAGCCGTATCTGGTCGGCGGCCGCGGCGTCGTGCAGATCAAGGACTGCGCGTTCCCCGGCGACCAGACCCCGGTGCTGCAGGGCACCGGCCGCGTGCCGCTGGCCGAATGCTGCAAGCTGCTCAAGGACGGCGGCTACACCGGCCCGCTCTCCCTCGAATGGGAGCGCCGCTGGTACCCGCAGGTCGAGCCGCTCGAGGAGGCGCTCGTCGCCGCCCGTCGCGCGATCGAGGCGCTGCCCGCCGAATCACAGCTCTGATTCGGCATTGTGGTCGATCCTGCGCCCGGTGGACTTTGAATCCCCGGGTGCTATTGGCGGCCATATCCCCACGCCAGTAGTCCTCTGAGCGTTGGTTTGTGGAGAGAACCATCGGGTTACTCACCGGAAAGCCACGCTCAGAGGCATCTCAGCGTTGGTTGGTGGAGAGTAGGGCAAAACCGCTCTCCACAAACCAACGCAAACCACGCCCTCAGCGTTGGTTTGTGGCTATATCGGCGTGGGTTTCTGGCGATATTGAGTCTGCGTTCCCGCCCGTCGACAGGAATCTGGCCGTCTCAGGGGATGATCGAACGTCAGTCAGTGGGAGGCGAAGGCGGGATCGGCCTCCCTTGTGGCCAGGCCGAGGATGCCGCTCAGCCGGGCGTGGGCCGATGCGACGGATTCGGGAATGTCCTCGTGCGCGATGTAGCCGCGTCCGGCCGGGCCGTAGCCGTTCGCGTCGTCGCGCAGTCGCGGGATCTCGCCCATGAGCAGCGTCAGATACCGGTTCATGTCCCACATGCCGGCGGGTGGGTCGAGATACCGCAGTCCGCAGCTCGGCGATGATGGGCCGAGCGCGTCGGCCGTGCCGGATGCACCGGATGGGCCGGCCATGCCGGCTGCGCCGAGCGAACTGTCCATGCCGGATATGCCGGCTGCATCGGCCGTGTCCGCCGGCACGACGGTCGTGCGGTACGCCGCATAGTTGACGATGATCGTATCGGGCGCGTGCCGGCGCAGGCCGGCGGCCATGCGTCGCTGCATGGTGGCGTCCTGGATGAGGATGACGCTGCGGCACGGCTCGCCGTGCGCCCGCAGCAGGTCGAGCATGTTGGTGATGTTGTTGCCGCAGTTCGTCGACTCGCGTTCGAGATAGTCCGGTTCCAGTCCGTGGCGGATGCGCAGATAGTCGGCGAAGATGTCCGCCTCGCAGCGTCCGTCGGTGTCGATGTCGGGATGGTGCCTGTGCATGACGTCGCGTAGCGTCTGCGTGGTGTGTCCGGCGCCGCCGACGATCATGGTCCGTCGCGCCACGCCGTTGCGCATGCCTTCGGCCAGTATGTCGCTGCCGGCGATGATGCTGCCGCCGAACAGGACCATGACGTCGGCCTGTTCCAGTCCGGTCGCCTCGGACAGGCTCGGCCCGTCCAGCCGTGCAAGGTCGCGCGGACCGCAGAACGCGGCCAGTCGGTTGACGTCGTCGGCGATGTCGGCCGGTGTGGCTGCGTTCGGATAGGTTGCGTTTCGATCGTCTGCGATCGGGATGCTCTTGTTTGTCGTCACTGTTCCATCCTATGCGAACGGGCGATCCTCGAGGGCAATCGACGTTCCCGCGCCGCCGTTGCCGGGATCGTCGACGTTGCGGATGGCAAGTGAATGCGACACGCCGAATGTGCGGTTGTAACCGGTCGATGAGTGGCCGCATGTCTTGGGTTCCTTCTTTTTTATTAACTAGTTTTATCGCTGAAGATGCTGGGATATGAAAAGTCTGATATAGTGATGTTGTCGTCAAAAAATAAACTAGTTAACCAAAGATGGTTGACCAAAAACAACACAACCGGTAGTCACGAATCACAACCAAGGAGGGTTCTGATGGCAACTTCGCATCGCTGGGCAAAGGTGGCCGTGGCGGCACTTGCATCGGTAGGCATGATCGTCCCGTTGGCCGCATGCGGATCGGAGTCGGGCGGCTCGGACGGCGCCGGGAGCGGCGAATCCGCCGCGTCGGATGGTCCGGTCACCATCGAATGGTGGGGCGCCGACCAGGGGCAGCAGGAGCAGGCCGACCTGTTCAACAAGTCGCAGGACAAAATCAAGGTCGAATACAAGAAGATGGCCAACGGCGACAAGACCGAGGAGAGCGTGGTCAATGCCGTCAAGGCAGGCAACGCGCCCGACCTGTTCACCGCCAACATGGACTCCTCGATCTCGCTGCTCGCCGACGGCACCATCCAGGACATCGCCCAATACAAGCCCGACCTGTCCGATCTCAACCAGAACGTCGTCGACTCGTTCAAGGTCGGAGACCAGCTCGCCGTCATTCCGTACAAGGCCAGCCCGCAGTTCATGATCGTCAACCAGAAGACCTTCGACGACAACGGCGTCACGGTGCCGACCACGTGGGACGAGCTCATCCAGGCCGGCAAGGACCTCAAGGCCAAGGACCCGGATGTCAAGATCCTCAACCTCGCCGGCGAGGACCCGTCGACCATCGTCCTGCTCGCCCAGCAGTTCGGTGCGAAATGGTATTCGATCAAGGGCGACAAATGGGTGATCGACATCAACGGCAAGGAGTCGAAGAAGGCCGTCGACTACCTGCAGCAGGTCGTCGACGACGACATGTTCAGCCGCAAGACGTTCATCGAATGGGATGCGCTCATGCAGTTCTTCCAGTCCGGCGACCTCGCGATCATCCCGACCTCGACCTGGCAGCTGTCCGCCTATCAGGCGAACTTCCAGAACTCGCTCGGCGACTGGAGGGCGTACGACTGGCCCAAGGAGAGCGCCGACTCCGACGTCGTCTCCCCGCTGAACGCCACCGGCAACGCCATCCCGAAGGGTGCGAAGCACCCCGAGGCGGCCGTCGAGTTCGCTACCTGGCTGGCCACCGATGACGACGCGCTCAGGATCGCCGCCGACCCGGATAAGGGCTCGGGTGCGTTCCCGGCCGTCAAGGATCCGTCGGCGTTCGTCGAGGGCACGATTCCGGACAAGCTGATCGGAGACAGGGAGGGTGCGGCCAAGGTGATCGAGAAGTCGGCCGAGACTGTCGCCCCGTACTCCACCGGCGTGAACTGGGCTCCGATGTTCAAGCAGCTGACCGACCAGTGGGCCAAGTTCCTCAACAAGGAGGTCACGGGGGAGCAGATGCTCGACGCCATCCAGAAGTGGACGCTCGACGACCTCAAACAGAAGGGCATCAACGCCGAGGCCGCGTGAGCGGGTCGCCTCCGGCCGGTCCGGCCGTCGGTCCCTCTGAAGCTGGGCGGCGGATGGGGCGCGGGCCGGCCGTGGGCGCCTGCGCCCGTCCGGCGGCACATCAACACCAACACGAACTTTCAACGGATCGGAGCATATCGTGGACATCGCAAGCGATTCCGGGCGCGCCGGCATCAGGGAGAACCTCACGCCGCGGTGGAAGAAGCGCCTCGGACACAAGGGCATGATGTTCGGCATCCCGTTCTTCGCCCTGTTCCTCTTCTCGTTCATCATCCCGTTCTTCTATGCGCTGTGGGAGAGCCTGTACGTCAGAAAATCCAGCGGACTGGGCATCGGCACCGCCGCCACGCATTTCGCCGGCCTCGAACAGTATCTGCGCGTGATGAAGGACGGTTCGTTCTGGGCCGGCATGGGACGCGTCGCGGTCTTCACCTGCGTGGTCATGCCGCTGATCATGATCTTCGCGCTCGTCGAGGCGCTGCTCATCGACTCGGCCAAGGCCCGAGCCAAGAAGGCGTACCGCTTTCTGCTGCTCATCCCGTACATGGTGCCGTCCATCGTCTCCACGCTGATCTGGGTGTACCTGTACTCGCCCGGCATCGGCCCGCTGCGCAGGATGTTCCTCGCCATCGGCCTTGACGTGAACTTCTTCAGCCCTCAGATGCTATGGGTGTCCATGGCCAACCTGCTGATCTGGATGAACGTCGGCTTCAACATGCTGATCCTCTACGGCTCGCTGACCTCCATCGACCCGGTGCTCTATGAGAGCGCGAAGGTGGACGGCGCGGGCGAACTGCGCATCGCATGGTCGATCAAGATTCCGATGGTGCGCGGCACGCTCGTGCTCACCTGTCTGCTTTCCATGATCGGCATGCTGCAGCTGTTCGACCAGCCGCTGCTGTTCCGTTCGGCCTCGCCTGAGACCGTCACCGCGAACTTCACGCCGATCATGACGATCTACAACTACACGTTCACCGCGGGCGGCGACTACAACTACGCGGCCGCGCTGTCGGTGGTGCTCGCCATCGTCATCGGCGTCATCTCCGCCATCGTCTACGGAGTCTCCAATCGGAAGGAGCGGTGACATGAACCGCAACGCAGCCCCCATCCGTCCCAAGGCCAACGGGCCCCTGTCCAGATGGAGCCGTCCCGGCGTGCTCATCGCGCTGGCGCTGATGGCCTTCTACGCGGTCGCACCGCTGTGGTGGCTGGTCGTCTCCGTCACCAAGAGCCGCATCGAACTGTACAATACGAGCGGCATGTGGTTCGGCGCCGAAAACCACCTGCTCGAGAACTTCCACCAGCTGTTCGCCTACGAGCACGGCCTGTTCTTCCGTTGGCTCGGCAACTCGGTCCTCTATGCGGGCGTCGGATCGGTCGTATGCATGGTGATCTCCATCATGGCCGGCTACTCGCTGAGCAAATTCGAGTTCCGCGGCCGCGGGTTCCAGATGGGGCTGATCATGTTCTCGTTCCTGATCCCGACCGCGCTGCTCACCCTGCCGCTCTACCTGCTGTTCTCCGGACTGCATCTGACCGACACGGTCTGGTCCGTGCTCATCCCATCGTTCGTCAACGCGTTCGACGTGTACCTCGCCAAGGAGTACATCGACGGCGCGGTGCCCGACGAGCTGCTTGAGGCGGCGCGCATCGACGGCGCCGGCGAGATCCGTATCTTCCGGCAGATCGTGCTGCCGTTGCTGCCCACCCCGGCCGCCACGATCTTCATCCTCACGTTCGTGGGCCAATGGAACAACTTCTACCTGCCGATCACCATGCTGCGCGGCTCCGACAAATGGACGCTGTCGCTCGGCCTGTTCAGCTTCATGCAGACCAAGCAGAACACGCTGTTCGACCCGACCACGATCGCCCTGGCCGGCGCGGTCGTCTCGATCATCCCGCTCGCCGTGGTGATGATCGCCATGCAGCGCTACTGGAGGTCCGGCGTGGCCCTCGGCTCCGTCAAGGGTTGACCAGCACGCCAATCATCAACTAGGGGAGTGATGAACGATGAGCGAACACATCGACGCGATGACGCCCGACATGACGGCAGCCGACGCGGATGGCGGCGCGAACGCCTACGTGGTCACGGTCCACGGATGGGGCGGATCGGGACGTTCCTTCGACGCCGTGCAATGGCCGGCCGGATGGCGCGTGCTGCCGTACGAGATGCCCGGCCACGGCGACCGCCGCGACGAGGGGCCATGGGACATCCGTTCGGCCAGTGAGGATCTGGCACGGTTCATCGAACGGCATGCGACGGCGCCGATCCCCGTGATCGTCGTCGCGCACTCGATGGGCGGGCAGCTTTCGCTGCTGCTCAACGCCGACCATCCCGACCTGCTGGACATGGAGGTCGTGATCGACCCGGCCTACGGGGCCGACGAGACGCCGGCGGATCTCATCCGGCACCATCGCACGTTCGAGCGGCTGCGGGAGCGCCCGTACGAGACGATGACGGGATTCGTCGACGGATCGCGCTCGCCGTATCTGAGCCGGTCCGCCCACGACACGATCGTGGCCGACGTGCGGCGCGCCAACGCCAGGGCGCTCGCCGACTACTACTGGTCGGAGTACCTCGCCGACGACCAGATCGGCGGACGGTCGAGGACCATCACTGTTGCCGCACGGCGCGTCAAGCCGTCGTTCGGCATCTACCGCACCGAGGACCGTGCGCGGTTCGAGCTGGAATGCGGCAGCTTCGCCTCGGTGTCGTGGGGCGAGGATCATGGGCATTACCTGCAATGCGAGATGCCGCAACGGCTGTCGCGGACGGTGACTGCATGGGCGAGCCGGTGCGGGATCCCCTCGGTAGCCTCCGCCCCTGCCGTGGGGCAAACCGTATGAAGCCTATAATCGATCTGATCGGCATCGCCCCGTCATGCCGGGTGCGGACGGCCGATGGGGACATGAACGGAAACGAGGTGCGCTATGCATGACGGCCATGACGCGGGGACGCCGATGAACGGCGATCCGCAGGCGTCCGCGGAACTGCTGGCCGCGAGGCCGTCGCGCCGTGGCCCGGCCAAAACCGGCAAGGTCAACATCCGCGACATCGCCGAGAAGGCCGGCGTCTCGTCGGCCACGGTGTCGAATGTGATGAGGGGCGCGCCCAACGTGTCGGAGCGCACGCGCAAACGGGTCATGCAAGTGGTGGACGAGCTTGGCTATGTGCCCAACGCGCACGCGCTCGCCCTGACCACGCCGCCGAACTCGGTGACGCTCGTCGTCCGCGCGATCGCCGGCGGCACCTATGCGGACATGATGTCCGGCGTGGAGCGCGAGGTGACCAGCCGTCACATGACGTTCCGGCTGATCTCCACCGGTCTGGCCCAGCACACCATGGACCAGGTGGTCAACGACCTGCTGTCGCAGCGTCCCAAGGTCGCGGTGGTCAGTGCCGACTCGGGGTCCGATCAGGAGCAGGACGTCAAGCTCGCCGGCAATCTCCGGCAGTTCGACAACGTCGGCACGAAAGTGGTGGTGCTGGGCCGTCCCCGGCTCACGCTGCCCGAGCGGATCGGCGTGGTCGACTACACGAACGAGCGGGGCATGTACGAGATGACCAGGTACATGATCTCGATGGGGCATACCCGGTTCCTGTACATGGGCATCATGCATGCCTCAAGCGTGTTCCATGCGCGGTATCAGGGGTTCCTGCGCGCGCTGCGGGAGGCGGGCATCGAGCATGACCCGCAGTATGACACCGAACGGTTCGGCGACCGCGCCGACAACGTGTCGGATCTGCTGTCGCGCTACCATGCCGGGGCGCGGTTCACGGCGGTGGTCGCCGCCACCGATTCGATGGCGTTGGATGCGATCGTGGCGTTGCGTGGGCTCGGATTGTCGGTGCCCGATCAGGTATCGGTGTCGGGCTTCGACGACATGCCGTACGCCGAGGATCTGTGCGTGCCGTTGAGCACCGTGCATGTGCCGTTCCTCGAGATGGGTCGTGTGGCCGTGCGCATCGGCATGGGGGAGCGCGAGAACGATGTGATCATGCCCACCGAGCTGGCGATCCGCCGTTCCATCATGCCGCCGGACCCCTCCGTGCTGGAGCGGTAGTTCAGGGTTCCGCCATTGCCGTTGGGCAGTCGCGCGGCAAAATTTAACTAGTTAACTCAAGTGGGGCGATCCACACGTAAAGGAGCGATCATGACCGAAGACAACCCTGTCATCACCGTCGACGCCCGCACCCAAGGCGAGGCGTTCGACCATTACTGGAGCACCTGCGTGGGCGCGGGCCGCGCGGCCGAGGGCCTGCGCGCCGACTGGCAGGCGCAGCTGCGCCGCGCCGTGCGCGACTGCGGCTTCAGATACCTGCGATTCCACGGCTTGCTCTGCGACGAGATGGGCGTCTACCGCATCGTCGACGGCAGGGAGCGATACAACTTCGCCTACATTGACATGGTCTACGACGCGATGCTCGACGCCGGCATCAAACCGTTCGTCGAATTCGCATTCACTCCGCAGGACCTCGCCAGCGGCGACGGCACGCAGTTCTGGTGGAAGGCGAACGTCACCCCGCCCGAGGACACCGCCGCATGGGCTCGGCTCGCCGCCGCGTGCGTGCGCCACTGGATCGAGCGTTACGGGCCGGACGAAGTGCTCACCTGGTACTTCGAGGTCTGGAACGAACCCGACCTCCACGCCTTCTGGAACGGCACGAAATCACAGTATCTCACCATGTACGCGGCGACCGCGACGGCGATCAAGGACATCGACCCGCGGCTGCGCGTCGGCGGGCCCGCCACGTCGAACTTCGTGCCGGACGCGCGGTTCGACGGCGAGGTCGAGGATTTCAGCAGACATCTGACCAACAAGGTC
>NZ_JAFEJT020000025.1 GCF_018555435.2 Bifidobacterium amazonense | reverse complement strand
CGCGGCCGGAGCGACGGCGTTCGTGAGCACGTCGACGAACGCGTCGATCTGGTCGGCCAGGCCGGCGCCGCCGTCGCGGTACAGGTTGCCGACGATCGGATCGCGGAAGCCGAGCTTGGCCGCGGTCTCGCGCAGGGACGGCACCTGATCGTCCTCGCCCTCCCACAGGTTGATCAGCGGGAACGCCGGAACGTCGAGCTTTTCGAGACGGTTGACGTGGAACGGGTAACGCCATGCCAGTTCCGGATCGTCACGCCACGTCGACGCGCGGGTCACGACGACCGCGGCCGACGGCCACTGCGCGCCGTACTCGCGGCAGGCGATGTCGAGCCACTTCTGCGCGCCCGCGTCGGTGCCGTAGCCGGCCTCGACGATGACGACGTCGTGCAGCGCGCACGCCATCTCCACGGAGACGAGCGTCGGGATGCCGATCGACACGTTCGCGAACGGGCCGCCGTGCACGTAGACCGGGGAGCCGTTGACGGTCTCGGTCAGGGCCGGCTTGACCGCGTCGGCCAGCATGTCGGTGATGCGCCACAGGTCGATGAACTCGCCGAACTGGACGGGCTTGCCATCCTTCGTGCCGGCGATCATCGCGGAGACGCGCTTGCCAAGCTCGTCCATCGAACGGGACAGGACGACGATCTGCATCAGCTCGGAGGTCGGCGTGAGCACGACCTTCTCGGCGACGTTGTTCTTGCCGGCGTCCACGGTGATGGAGCGCAGCGAACGCGACGGGACTTCGGAGACGCGCGGCACGAGGATCGTGTCGAGCTTGCCCTCGTCGATCGCCTTCTCGGCGAAGGAGACGAGCAGGTTCTGGGCGGCCGCGATGGCGGCCATCTCGCCGCACAGACCCCAGTCGATGAGCTCCGGGTGGGTCAGCGACGCCTTGCCGCCGCCGGACGCGCCGCCCTTCGAGCCGGCCGCGGTGATGCCCATGCTCGGCTGGCGCAGCACGGCGGTCGCGTCGATGCCGCGGGCGCGCAACGCGTCGATGAGCGCGATGGTCGTGGTGGTCTTGCCCTCGCCGCGGGACGCCTTGAGCGGCGTGTCGGCGGTGACGAGCACGACCTTGCCGTGCTTGCGCGGGGCGTCCGGGTTGGACTTGAGGAAGTCCATGTAGCCGAACGCGTCGATCTTCTTGACCAGGCCGTACTGGCTGGTGAAATCCTCGATGGTGGTCATTGGGGGTTTCCTTTCTTTCGTCGGGCTTGTCTTTCGACGGGCTGGAACAGTTGAGAAAACGGAGAAATCAGACCTTAGAAGTCGGACAGGTGGAAGCCGTTGCGCATCTTCATGCTCACCGTGTAGAGCACGGAGTCGAGCAGCTGGTCGGTTTCGTCCTTGAGCATGTCGGCCATGCGCCGGTTGGCGGCGGCCAGCGTCTCGCGCACGGCGGCGTTGCGGGTCGCCTCGATGATCTCGTCCGGATCCATCGGCTGCACGTCGCGCTCGTCGTTATCGTCGCCGTCGAAATCGTCGAAGTCGATCTCGTCGACGGCATCGGCCGCAACATTCTCGGCCTCGTCCGCGGCGACGTCCTCCTCGGACTCCGGCCACACGCCGTCGATCGCGTTGATCGCGGCGTCCGTGTCGGCGACCAGACGGTGGCCGAACGCGCCGGTCTTCTGCTGGTAGCGGTCCACGGCGTTCGACGTGTCGGCGAACGCGGAGTCGCACAGAGCGGCGATGACGCGGTTGGCCCAGTAGAAGTTCTCGGTCGTCACGCGCGTGGTCGTGTCCTCGAGATACTTCGGCGTCTCGTCGACGTTCGGGTAGAACGGCACGAGCGTGTTGAACGGGTTGGAGCCGTAGGCGATCCACTGGATCGCGCGGTCGGCCTGCGGACGGTACGGGCGGATCTGCATGACCGACAGCTGGCTCTGGCGGTTGATGCCGATCGGACGGTACATGTGCTTGGTGTGTTCGTCGCCGAGCTTGCCGTACGGATCGTACGGGGTGCCCTGATAATGGTTCGACAGGACCCACTTGATGTCCTCGATCGTCACCTTGCGTTCGGGCTGGCGGGCCCACGGGATGTCGTTGGACTCCGGCTTGTGGTCGGCGTCGGGGCCGTCCCAGACCTCGTCGTACGGGTTGAGGAAGCGCTGCATGGCCCATGCGCGCGGCGTGTTGTACACGTGGTCCTGGTCGGAGTGCGAGCCGAACGCGTCGCGCGGGTTGAACGGCGTGGTCGATTCGACGGACAGGTCGAGATGGTTGTCGGAGATGAACTCGGCGAGATCGGCGGAGCACATGTGGTTCTCCTGCTCGCCGAGCGCGTCGTCGAGATCGAACTCGTCGATGCCGAGCTGGTTCGGCATGGTCACGTACGCCTCGTCCGGCACGCGCTTGGCGATCCAGTGATGGCCGCCGACGGTCTCCATCCACCAGATCTCGTCCGCGTCGGAGAACGCGGTGCCGTTCATCTCGTACGTGCCGTACCGCTCGAGCAGTGCGCCGAGACGCTCGACGCCCTCGCGCGCGGTCTTGATGTACGGCAGCACGAGCGTGACGAAGTCCTCCTCGCCGATGCCGCCGGGGACCTCCGGCTCGTAGCCGGGCTCGCCCTCACGGCCACGCGCGGGCTTGCGCACGACGAACGGGTCGGCGCCGAGCACGCGCTCGTTCGTGGTGAGGGTTTCGGTGGCGCTCATCGCCACGTTCGCCTCGTTCACGCCGGCCTCGCCCCAGATGCCGTCCTTGAGATCCGCGTTCGGCACGGCCGTGTACTGCATCGGCTCCTCGTCGCTCAGATCGACTTCGACGTGGGAGATGACGCTGCGGTAGTGCTTCGGCTGTTCCTCGGGCTTGACGACGACGAAGCGCTTCGGGCAGAATTCGCCGTTCGAGCTGTCCTCGTTGCGGGCGATGATCGTCGAGCCGTCGTAGCTTGCGTCCTTGCCGACCAGAATCGTGGTGCAGGCCATGGTTGTTGTTGCTTCCTTTCTGAGAAATGCTGGCTGAACGTTTCGGGATGGGCTTGTGACCGGTCTTGCCGGAACGCTCACGCCTTACCGGTAACGAAGATACCGCCCTGGTCGGGCGTTTCGTCGCAGTTTCTCAATGCATGAAGCAGTTCGTTGAGCCAGAATCCCTGGTTGAGGCCGGGCAGCGGCTTCTTGGTGGCCCACACGTGCAGGTAGTAGTCGTGGTCCTTGTCCGGAGGCTGAGGACCGTTGTATCGCATCGTGATCGCCGGGTCGTTGTCGCGGCCGACGAACTTGGACGCGGACGAGTTGCGGCCCTGCACGGCCTCGGGGATCATGGCCGGCAGCTGGCGGGAGAAGTCCGGCGGGATCTGCAGGGCGTGCGAATCGTTGAAGTCGTACATCAGCGCGTCGATGGGCAGGTTGGCGACCGTCCAGTGGATCCATTCGAATCCGCACACCGGGATCGAGTCCGGATCGGTGAAGGCCCAGTGCAGGTAGCGGGCCTCGGGTTCGATCTGGTCGATGTAGAAGGGGAAGGAGATGACGGGGATGCCGGCGTTGCGGTAGGGAGCGGCCGCGGCCTTGGCGAAGTCGTCGGGAACGACGGTGAAATCAGCGGAAATCTTCATGTGCCCAGTGTACGCACCGATGTGTAACACGAGGACGCAAAACGGGCATGCGACCTGTTGGCCGCATGCCCGCTGGGATCAGATGGGGATCGGATGGAACCGACTACTTGGCCGGCTTGTAGAAGTCGCCGTTGAGGGCCTTGGCGGCCTTCTCCTTGGCTTCCTCGAAGGTGACGCCGGCGAGCTCGGCGCGCACGTCGTCGAGGGCGACCGGGGTCATGGACAGCGAGTTGACGCCGAGGCCGACGAGCACGACGGCCAGATCCGGATCGGCCGCGGCCTCGCCGCACACGCCCACCGGCATGCCGTACTTGTTGCCGGCGTCGGCGATGAGCTTGATCATGCGCAGCACCGCCGGGTGCCAGGCGGTCTGGTAGTTGGCCACGGAGCCGAGCGTACGGTCGGCGGCCATCGTGTACTGGGTCAGATCGTTGGTGCCGATGGAGACGAAGTCGGCGACCTGCGCGACCTTGTCGGCCATCAGGGCGATGGACGGGACCTCGGCCATCACGCCGACCTTCTTGAGGCCGAAGCTCTTGCCGAGCTTGACGAAGTAGTCGGCCTCGTACTCGTCGGCGACCATCGGGGCCATGACCCACAGGTCGGCGTCGGTCTGGGCGTCGGCGGCGGCGAGGGCCTTGAGCTGGCCTTCGAGCACGTTCATGTGCTCGCGCAGGGTGCGCAGGCCACGCAGGCCGAGGGCCGGGTTCGGCTCGTCCTCCGGGGTCAGGAACGGCAGCGGCTTGTCAGCGCCGGCGTCGAGCATGCGGATGACGACCTTCTTGCCCGGGAAGCGGGAGAGCAGCTCGGCGTACGCCTTGGTCTGGTCCTCGACGCTCGGCGGCTCGGAGTTGCCGATGAACAGGAACTCGGAACGGAACAGGCCCACGCCCTCGGCGCCGTACTCGAGCGCCGGATCGGCGTCCTTCGGCTTGCCGACGTTGGCCAGCAGCGGCACATGGTGGCCGTCCTTGGTGGCGCCCGGCTTGCCGCGCAGCTCCTTGGCGGCGGCGGCCTTGGCCTTGGCGTGCTCGGCCTCTTCGATCTGCTCGGCGGTCGGCTCGGTGGTGACGGTGCCGGCGGCGGCGTTGACGATCACCTGCTCGCCGTTCTTGAGATCGGCGGCCTCGGCGGCGGAGACGACCGCGACGATGCCGCGGGCGCGCGCGAGGATGGCAGTGTGGGAGGTCGGGCCGCCCTGCGAGGTGACGATGGCCAGCGTCTTGTCCATGTCGAGCGCGGCGGTGTCGGCGGGGGACAGATCCTCGGCGACGAGCACGAACGGGGTTTCGGAGAACGGCACGCCCGGGGCCGGCACGCCGAGCAGGTCGGCGATGACGCGCTGGCCGACGTCGTGCAGGTCGGCCGCACGCTCGGCCTGGTAGCCGCCGATGGCCTTGAACATGGCCTCGACCGCGCCGAAGCCGTCGAGCACGGCGCGTTCGGCGGTCTTGCCCTCGTTGATGAACGTCTTGATGCCCTCGGCCAGCGACGGGTCGGAGGCGAACATGGAAATGGCCTGCAGGATCGGGGCGGCCTGCTTGGCACCCTCGTCGCCGTTGGCGGCCTCTTCGGCGCGGCGGGCCAGGTCGGCGTTCACGACGGCCAGCGACTTGGTGACGCGCTCGATCTCGGATTCGGCGGAGATGTCCGCGGCGCGCGGCGCGTCGGCGGGCTCGGCCAGCGGAGCGGCCATGCGAATGACGGGGCCGACGGCGATTCCGCGACCGATGCCAACACCCTTGATTTCCATGTGATCTCCTTTGTTCGTTGTCTGGTTGTGCCAGTTATGCCTGTATTCGCCTTCGGCCTGTTCGCCTTGGGCCGGCCGGCATCCGCGCGAGCGGACCCCCGCCGTTGACCACCGACGTCATCGCCGGTAAATCATTTTCAGTTGGTAGACAGTATACGCCGGTAAAACCGCGACACGCCAACAGTAATCGTTTACTGAAATACCGACGCAACACGTGTTATACTCGTCAATCAGCAGCCGATCGCGGCCGCGCTGAAAACAGCAAGTACCAACCGGTACATCGACGCAAAGGAGTGTCCACATGGTTACCCGCACCATCACCATCAACGATCCCGTCGGCATCCACGCTCGTCCGGCCGCGCAGTTCGCCCAGGCCGTCACCGCCTCCGGCTGCACCGTCACCATCGCCAAGCAGGGCGGCAACCCGGTCCCGGCCGGCTCCATCCTCTCCGTCATGGGCCTCGGCATCAAGCAGGGCGACGCGGTCGAGATCAACGTCGAGGGCGACAACGCCGAGTCCGTGGCCGACAACCTGACCAACATCCTCGTCGCGGCCGAGTAACGCTTTCCCTTCCTCTTCCTATCCTCGAAACGGCCGCCCGCGGTATCCGGGCGGCCGTATTCTTTTCTCCGGACATTTTCCGGACCATCGCGGGCGACGAATCAAGGAGGCAACAGCATGACGACGAACGGCACCGTCCCGGCAGCGAAGCCGGCGGGCGCGCAGTCCGGCACCGCCTCGATCACCAACGTCGCAGCCCTCGCCAACGTCTCCACCGCCACCGTCTCGCGCGTATTGTCCGGCAAACGAGCCAAGGACGACGACATCGCCCGCCGCGTGCGCGCCGCCGCCGAGGAGCTCAACTATTCCGTCAACTACGCGGCCAGCGCGCTGCGTTCCGACGTGACGAACACGATCGGCCTGATCATCCCCTCCGCGACCGACCCGCTCAGCGCGCAGCTGCTCGACGAGCTCGAGCCGCTCACCGACGTCGACTCGCAGCAGCTGCTGCTCGGCATCGGCGCCACGCAGGAGAAGCAGGAGGAGCGCATCGAATCGCTCGTCGCGCGCAACGTCGACGGGCTGATCATCGTCACCGCGCCCGGCGCGGAGCTCGCGGCCACGCTGGAACGGCAGCAGATCCCGATCGTGCAGGTCGGCGGCCGGCAGCGTTCGTTCCGCACGTCGATGGTGAGCATCGACGACAACGCGGCGATGGAGATGAGCGTGCGGCATCTGGCCGAATCCGGCGTGCGATCGGTCGCATATCTGGCGAACCGCGACATGTCGTTTGAATCGGCGGAACTGTTCGCCATGTTCCACACGCAGGTGCGATCGTATTCGCTGCATACGGACCGTGCATGGAACCAGTTCGGCGAGAAGACCGTGCAGCGCGGCTTCCACTGCGCGATGCGGCTGTTCGGCGACGCGCTCGACCGCTCCGGCCGCGACGATCTGTACCGGCTGCGGCCGGAGGCGCTGATCTGCTGCGACGATACCGTCGCATTCGGCGCGATGGTCGCGCTCGACGCGCTCGGACTCGCCGTGCCCGGCGATGTGCGCATCATCGGCTACGGCGACTCGCCGCTCGCGCTGACGACGATGCCACAGCTCACGTCCGTCCGCCCGCCGGTCAGGCAGACCGTCGCCGAGGCGCTGCGACTGATCGCGGCCGGACCGGCCTCCCCCGCGCACATCACGCTGCCGCCGCAGCTCGTCGCACGCGGCTCGACCGGCGACTGACGATCAGCGCGGAATCAACGAGCAGAACAGGGCTTCGAACAGGAGCAACGGGTTGCCGTTACCGGCCAGACGCCGCCGTGCGACGGCGATGTCATCCAATCGCCGCACCGCGGCCTCGCGCGTCAGACGCACCGACAGTTCGGTGATCGCCGTGCGGTTCTCGAGATTGACCAGGCCGACCGAATCCTCCGCGTTGTTCTGCAATACGGCCACGTCGCGGTACACCGACGCGATCGAATTGAGCGCGCGGTCGAGCACGTCACGGCTGCGACGCGTGGCGCGTCGCTTGAGCTCGTCCTTCTTGGCGATCTGGTTGTACGCGCCGCGCAGGCTCGGCGGGATCCGGTCCTTCTCCCCCAGTCCGTTGATGCGGCGGAACTCGTCCTCCGCGGCCTTGGCCTGACGGTTCACGTCGGCGTCGGCCTGCGCCTTCGCGTTGTCGATGAGACTGCCGGCGAGCAGCACCGCGTCGGACGCGCGCGCGAGATTGAGCACGCCGACGACCAGTTCGTCGCGGTCGGACATGACCCGCTCGTCCGTGGCGTACAGTCGGGCGACGCCGATGTGCCCTTCGGCGAGTCGGGCCGCGCGCGCGGCGACGTGCTCGTTGAAGCGTCTGTCGTCCGGCAGGGTCGGGTTCACCGAGTGCATGAGGAAGTCGGCGACGGCCCGGTCGGACGGCACGGCGAGGTTGACGATGCGCGTACGCGAGCGGATGGTCGGCAGCACATCCTGCGCGCTCGGGGCGCACAGCAGCCAGATCGTATGTTCGGCCGGCTCCTCGATCTCCTTGAGCAGCACGTTCGTGGTGCGCTCGAGCATGCGGTCGACGTCTTCGATGATGATGATCCGCCACGGCGCGGTGCTGGGCATCTGTTCGCTGACGCCGATGAGCTCGCGCACCTCGGCGATGCCGATGGTGACCTTGTCGGTGGCGAGCGAGGTCACGTCCGGGTGCGTGCCGGCGAGCACCTGCCGGGTGACCTTGGTGGGTTCGTCGTTCAGGCCGTGGTCGGGGCTTTCGAGCGCGGCGGCGAACGCGCGGGCCACGTTCGAGCGTCCGGAGCCGGGAGGTCCGCAGATCAGCCATGATTGGGCGATGGCCTTCGGATCGCCGGCGGCGATCGCACGCAGCTGGTCGGTGACGGGCTTCTGGCCGACGATCGAATCCCATACGCTCATCGTGCGGCGCCTTTCCGGTTGCGGGACGACTGGGACGCGTCCTCACGCGCCGCGAGCAGCGCGTCGAGGTCGGCCTGGATGCTCCGCCATACGTCCTCGACTGAGCGGCCCGCGTCGATGACGCGGAATCGGTCCGGGTCCTCGGCGGCCAGGTCGAGGAACGCCTGACGGGTGCGCGACTGGAAGCCATCGCCGGCCGATTCCATGCGGTCCGTGCCGTGGCGCAGACGCGCGTGCGAGGCGGCGGGGTCCATGTCAAGCAGGTACGTGCGGTCGGGCAGCAGGTTGCCGGTGGCCCACATGCTCAGATTGCGGATCTCGTAGGCGGTCAGTTCGCGGCCGCCCGCCTGGTAGGCGAGCGACGAGTCAATGTAGCGGTCGGTGATGACCACGGCGCCGCGCGTCAAGGCCGGGCGGATGACCTCGGCGACATGCTGCGCGCGGTCGGCGGCGAACAGCAGCGCCTCGGTGCGGGCGGCGATGTCGACCGGGACGAACCTGGCCTTGGCGGCCGCTCCCGTTTCGGCCGCCAAGGCCGCGGCTCCGGAGACCGGCTTGCCGCCGGCCGTCTCCGCGACGACGCCCTCGAGCAGCATGCGGCGGATCGCCTTGCCCAGCGGCGTGCCGCCCGGTTCGCGGGTCACGACGGTTTCGCGGCCGAGATCGCGCAGATACCGTCTCAGCCGCTTGACCTGCGTGGTTTTGCCCACGCCGTCGACGCCCTCAAACGAAATGAACAGTCCGGTCATGATTCCTTGGTGGTCTTGGCCGCGGATTTGCGGGTGGCGGTCTTCTTCGCGCTCGACGTGGCCTTCTTGGCCGTGGCCGACTTGGCCGTCGTCTTGCGCGTGCGCTTCTTGGCCGGTCCGGCCGCGCGCTTCTCGGCGAGCAGGCGGAACGCCTCGGCCGGCTCGATCGACTCGGGCGTGTACTGCTTGGGCACCGTGCGGTTGGTTTCGCCGTCGGTGATGTACGCGCCGTAGAAGCCGTCCTTGATGGTCACCGGCTTGCCGGTCTCCGGATCCGGGCCGAGCTCGCGCAGCGGCGGCTTGGCCGTGCCACGCCCGCGGCCACGGTACTTCGGCTGCGCGAACAGTTCCTTCGCCTTGTCGATGTCGACTGTGAAGATCTCGTCCTCCGAGCCGAGCGAACGGGTTTCGGTCTTGCCGTCCACCGCGGTCTTGGTCAGGTACGGGCCGTAGCGGCCGTTGTTCGCCTCGACCTTCGATTCGCCGATCTCGCCGGTCTCCGCGTTCGTCTCCTCGTACGTGCCGACGAGCCGCGGCAGGCTGAGCAGTCGCAGCGCGTCCTCGAGCGTGAGCGATTCGGGGCTCATCGTCTTGAACAGCGACGCCATCTTGGGCTTGGGAGCGGCGGCCTTCTTGGTCGTCTTCGCCGTGGTCTTCCTGGTCTTGGCCGTGGTCTTCTTCGCGGCGTCCGCGGCGGAGGACGCATCGGCGGCCTCTTCCGCGGTCGCACCCGCCTCCGGCTCGGCCGCCGGCACCAGCGCCACATACGGGCCGAACCGTCCGTTGCGCACCTCGACCGTGCCGCCCGAAACCGGGTCGACGCCCAGCACGCGCGGGCCGCCCGAATTGTGTTCGATCAGATCATGGCCGACCTCGACCGTCAGCTCGTCCGGGGCGAGCGTGTCCGGCAGGGACGCGCGCTTCGGATTGCCTTCCGCGTCGAGATGCTCCATATCCTCCAGATACGGGCCGTAGCGGCCGACACGCACATGCAGGCCGTCGCCGATGTCGATCGTGTTGATCGCGCGCGCGTCGATCTCGCCGAGCTGCGCGACCTGCTGCTGCAGGCCCGCGTGCGCCTCGTCGGCGTTCGCGGCCGCGCCCTCGCCGGAGCCGAAGTAGAAGCGCGTCAGCCAGTCGCGGCCGGTCTCGCGTCCGTGCGCGATCTGGTCGAGCCCGTTCTCCATGTCGGCGGTGAACTCGTAGTCCACGTACTTCGGGAACTTCGTCTCGAGCAGTTTGATGACGGAGAACGCCAGCCACGACGGGATGAGCGCACGGCCGCGCTCGTACACGTAGCCACGGTCGATGATCGTCGAGATGATGCTCGCGTACGTCGACGGGCGGCCGATCTCCTTGGCCTCCAAGGTCTTCACGAGCGACGCTTCGGTGTAGCGCGCCGGCGGCTGCGTCTCGTGGCCGTCGGCGGTCACGTCGCGCGCGCCGACCTGCTGGCCGACGTTCATCGGCGGCAGCGACGCGTTGTCCTCCGCGTCCTTGGCCTTGGCCGCGGTCTTGCCGTCGGCGGTCGCGGCCGCACCGGACGCGGCGGAACCGGCCGCACCGGACGCAGCAGCCGCACGCCGGCCCTCCCCCGTCGCCTTCATGAAGCCGGGGAACTCGATCACCGTGCCGGAGGCCTGGAACACCGCCTCGCCGAACGCCTCGCCGGCCGGAGCCGAAAGCCGCACGGTCGCGGTCGAACCGGTCGCGTCGGCCATCTGCGAGGCGAGCGTGCGCTGCCAGATCAGCGTATACAGTTTCAGCTGGTCCGGCGGCACCTTGCTGGCCAGTTCGGCCGGATCGTGGAACGTCGCGCCGGCCGGACGGATGCACTCGTGCGCCTCCTGCGCGCCGGCGGTCTTGGTCGCGTACTGCTTGGGCGCATCCGACAGGAACGCCTTGCCGAAATGCTGTTCGACCGAGGCGCGCGCGGCCGAAATGGCCTCCTGCGACAACGTGACCGAATCGGTACGCATGTACGTGATGTAGCCGTTCTCGTACAGGCCCTGCGCGGCGCGCATCGTCGCGCGCGAGCTCATGCCGAGACGGTTGCCGGCGGTCTGCTGCAGCGTCGACGTGGTGAACGGCGGCTGCGGACGACGACGGTACGGCTTGGTCTCCATCGACATGACGGTGAACGCGGCCGCACGCAGCGCGTCGGCGACGGCGTTCGCGTCCGTCTCGTCCAGCTGGCGCACGTTGTCGGCGAGACCGGCGGCGGTGAGCCTGCCGTCCGCGCCGAAGTCCTTGGACACGGCGAGACGACGGCCGCCGAGCGAGATCATGCGCGCGTCGAACGTGGCCTCCTGCCCTTCCGCGTCGGGCGCGGCGAGTTCCGCCGTCACGTCCCAGTAGGGCGCGCGGACGAACGCCATGCGCTCGCGCTCGCGCTCGACGATGAGACGAGTCGCGACGGACTGCACGCGACCCGCGGACAGGCCGGGTCCGACCTTGCGCCACAGCACCGGCGACAGCTCGTAGCCGTAGAGGCGGTCGAGGATGCGCCGGGTCTCCTGCGCGTCGACCATCGCGCCGTCCACGTCGCGCGTCTTGGTCAGCGACGCCTTGATCGCCTCGGGCGTGATCTCGTGGAACACCATGCGCTTGACCGGCACCTTCGGCTTGAGCGTCTGCACGAGATGCCACGCGATGGCCTCACCCTCGCGATCCTCATCGGTGGCGAGGTAAAGTTCGTCGGCGTTCTTGAGCGCGCTTTTGAGCTCGGAGACGGTTTTCTTCTTGTCGCCGTCGACGATGTAATACGGTTTGAACCCGTCCTCGACGTCCACGCCGAACTTGCCGAACTTCGCCTTGTCGGACGCGGGCACCTGGCTGGGCTGCGCAAGATCGCGGATGTGGCCCACCGATGCCATGACTGTGTACCCGTTGCCGAGGTAGCCGCCGATCTTCTTGGCCTTGGTGGGAGACTCCACGATGACGAGCTTGCTGCCGGTTGCCATGCCTTCTCCTTAATACTGTGCCTACGGAACGTCATATTAACCATGACGTGCGGTCAACGGCCTCGTCAATCGACGGTTCCGGTGTTGTGTCAGCGACGCGGCGGCGCCGGAGGCGCGCCGACGAGGCCGAGCTTGGTCAGCGGCGCGGCGGTCAGGTGGCGCAGGGCAAGCGCCAGTCCGAAGACGAGCGCGGCGATACCGTTCACGCCGACGATCACCGACAGGTACGCCCCCGACGCCGACCACGCGGCGCTCAGCGCGAGTCCCGGCGCGATCTGCCAGATCACGTACGCGGCGTACGCGCAGGCGAGCAGGCCGGCCGTGACCATCACCGTGGCGACGATCTGCACGCTCACGGACGAGACGCGACGGCCGGGATCGTCCATGCCGGACGTGCGCGTGAACGCGAGCGCGAGCAGCGCGAGTCCGCCGACGATCAGCAGCGACATGGCCACGTCGGTCGGTCGGTGCCAGCCGCCGGCGATCACCGACATGCCGATCACGACGGAGAAGAACGCGGCGAACAGCGCGCAGACGGCACGCCACGCGCGCGGCACGGCGAGCAGCAGGATCATCGCGGCGGTCGCGGCGAGGATCGTGTGGCCGGACGGCGCGGAGTTCGTGTGCGGCGTGCCGGTTTCGATCAGGTACGGCCGCGGCAGCACGTCCTTGAGATACGTGGCCGCGTAGCACAGCGCGGCGAGGACGACGGTCTGGCCGATCAGCCACCAGCGTCTGCGCACGATCATGACGACGAGTCCGGCCAGTCCGATGAGCAGCGACATGATGATGGTCGGGTTGAGGTCGATCGGCAGGCCGAGATAGCGGTCGGAGATCAGGAACGGCTCGAGCAGGAACGTCAGCCAGCCGGGCAGGTTCTGAGAGAAGCCGGTGATGACGATCTCGTCGTACGACTGGCCGGTTTCGGTGCGCACGCCGAGCCACCACACGCCGAACGCGGCGGCGACGAGCAGCAGGCCGAACACGACGCACAGCACGCGGCTGGACGTGCGCGGGCGGACGGCGAGCGGGTCGAGCCGGGCGAGGCCGCGTTCCAGATCGTCCGTGTCGGCGGACGTGACGGATGCTTCGGATGCGCCCGCCATGCCGGGGACGGCGGCACCGTTGCGGTTTGTCCGCGGCTGCGACGACGGCCGTGGCGCGGCGGCCGGCGCGGGCTCGCCGAACGCGTCCGTTTCGCGCAATGGTGCGAACGTGGCGGACGGCTGCGTCGCGGACCGCCCATCCGGGTCCGCGGCCTGCGACGGCGCCTGCTGCAGCATGTTCAGGGAGGGCTTGGGGTCGCGCACGATGGGTTGCTGTTCGTCGGTCTTGTCGGTCATAGGCCCGACTCTACTATCCGACGCACGGGCCGAACCGAGCAAAAGCGCGAAAGTATGGAAAAACCTCCACGCACCCGCCAGAGGCCACTTACCCTTGCTGCATTCCTGCCCTGGGGGAGTTGGGTGACATAGCGCCGCGTGGAGGCTGTTAAACAGTGTACAGCATCCTCGGACAAACGCCGACGGCGACGGCGGGCGGGGCGGCGACGGACGGGATATTGGGCAGTGGGCCGGTGCGCGTCGAATTGTGAGGATTCAGGGGAAATAGTGTGAAGGAACCCGTGTAATCGTGTGAGAGTGTGCCGGTGTTTTCATGGGTGGTGGTTACGGTGGGGGTCATGTCTGACTCACGAAACGCATCCCGCAGCTCCAGCTCGGCCAACAACGGCACCCGTCGCCACGCGGCGCACCGCGCCGGTTCGCGCACCCGCACGACCGCACGCACCGCGCGCAACAGCGGTCCGCGCCGGCCGGCGGCACGCCATTTCGGCGGCGGCATGCACCGTTCGGCCGGAAGCCCGCAGCCGAAACGCAACAGGCACCTGTTCATCAAGATCCTCCTCGGACTGATCCTCGCCGGCATCGCCGCGGGAGTCGGCGTGTTCGCATACTTCTACGTCACCACGGAGATCCCGCAGGCCGACAAGATCGCGCTCGCGTCGAAGACGACCGTCTACTACTCGGACGGCACCACGCAGATCGGCTCGTTCGCCGAACAGAACCGCGAGATCATCGAATGCAACGACCTGCCGGACTACGTCGGCAACGCGATCGTCGCGTCCGAGGACCGCACGTTCTACACGAACCGCGGCATCGACCTGCGCGGCATCGGACGCGCGCTGATCAACAACATCACCAAGGGCACCCGCCAGGGCGGCTCGACGATCACCCAGCAGTACGCGGAACGCTACTATCTGGGCGAAACCACGTCGTACATCGGCAAGGCGCGCGAGGCGATCCTCGCGCTCAAGCTCGCGCAGGCGCAGGACAAAAGCGAGATCCTGTGCAACTACATGAACACGATCTACCTCGGCCGCGGCGCGTACGGCATCCAGGCCGCCGCGCAGGCGTACTTCGGCAAGGACGCGAAGGACCTGACCATCAACCAGGCGGCCATGATCGCCGGCATCATCCCCGCGCCGAGCACATGGGACCCGGACGACAACGCGAAGATGGCCACGCAGCGCATGAAGCGCGTACTCAACATCATGGAGGAGGACGGCTACATCACCGCCGCCGAACACAAGGCGAACAACACGCTGCCCAAGACGATCGAGTATACGCAGAACAACGTGCTCGGCGGCTACAACGGCTACCTGCTGACCACCGTGGAGAACGAGCTGATCAACTCCGGGTCGTTCACCAAGGACGACATCGAAACCGGCGGCTACACGATCGTCACCACGTTCGACAAATCCATGCAGCAGGAGATGCAGACCGTCGGCGACACGCGCCCCGACGGCATGCCGTCAAGCATCCAGGTCGGCGGCATCGCCGTCGACCCGCGCGACGGCTCGGTCAAGGCCATGTACGGCGGCTCCGACTATCTCACGCAGCAGCTCAACAACGCCACGCAGGCCACGTTCCAGCCCGGCTCGACCATGAAGCCGTTCGCGCTGCTGGGCGCGGCGCAGGAGGGCGTGAGCTTCAACACGATCTTCAACGGCAACTCTCACCAGCACTTCAGCGGCATCGAAAAGGAAGTGAACAACGCGCTGGAGATCAACTGGGGATACATCAACCTGTACCAGGCCACGGCCAACTCGGTGAACACCGTGTTCATGAACGTCAACGAGCACCTGACCCCGCAGCGGCTCGCGAAGATCGCGCACGAGGCCGGCATCACGTCCAAGATCGACGAGACGTCGCCGTACAACGTGCTCGGCATCAACGCGACCACCGCATGGGACCTCGCGCAGGGCCATTCGACGATCGCCGCGAACGGCGTGAAGAACACGCTGCACGTCGTCTCCGTCGTCAAGGACTACAAGGGCAACGAGATGTACAAGACCGCGGCCGAGAACAAGCAGGTGTTCGACGCGAACGACTGCGCGCTCGTGCAGAAGGCCATGCTCGGCACCACCACGACCGGCACGGCGGCCGGAACCGCGGCCGCGCTCGGCCGCGACGTGGCCGGCAAGTCCGGCACCGCGAACGACGAGACGGCCGCCTCGTTCGTCGGCTATGTGCCGCAGCTGCTCAACGTGTGGGCGATCTGGAACCCGGACGAGAACGGCTCGCCGCAGGTCGTGCCCGAATTCTCCGGATACGGCGTCTCCTCGACCGGCTACCCGGCGCATCTGTTCACCGAGTTCATGCAGCAGGCGCTCGCCGGCACGGACGTCGAGCAGTTCCCGACCGCGACCGACAACGGCAAGGTCGGCGGCCCGGACGGCACGTGGGGCACCGGCGGCGGCTACACGTACACGTATTCGAACGGCGGCGCGTCCGGCACGACGACCGAGGGCAACGACGGCACGTCCGGCACGACCAGCGGCGGCTCCGGCGACGGCAGCGGCGACGGTTCGGACACGACCGGCGGCACCACGGACAGCGGGACGGCCGACGGGACGACCGGCACCGGCAACACCGGGGCCGGCACGACGGGCACGGGCGGCACCAGCGGCACGGGCACCGGCACCGACGGCGCCAGCGGAACCACGGACGGCAGCTCCGGCGGCAACTCCGACACGACCGGTGGCACCACGAATTCGGGCGCCACCGGCGGCACCAACAGCGACGGCGTCAGCGGCCAGAGCACCGACGGCAGCGCGCAGTGACCGGCCGGGCCGGCCGAACCGGTCCTGCGGCCAGGGGCACAGGCAACAGGCAAGTGGACGGGAACTCACGCAAAACGGTTTTTTACCGTGAGTTCCCGTCCACTTGCCTCCACTTGCCGCAACCGACGCCTACTCCTTGATCTTGAGCACGGCGGCGTAGATCTGCTTGCGGTTGGGCAGGGAGCCGTCCGGCAGCGGATGTTCCTGCGCGACCTGCGTGATCGCGTCCTTGATGCGCAGCCCGTCCTCGAGCGCGCGGTCGATGGCGAGCACGGCCAGCTCGTCCACGCTCAGCGTGGCGGGCGCGGCCGCCGCGGCCTCCTCGTCGGAGGCGCCCGCGATCACCAGCACGATCTCGCCGCGCGGCGGCACGTCGATCACGCCCTGCCGGATCTCGCCGACCGTGCCGCGGCGGATCTCCTCATAATCCTTGGTCAGCTCGCGGCACAGGGCCATCGGCCGGTCCGGTCCGAACGCGTCGAGCAGGTCGTCCATCGACTCGGCGATGCGGTGCGGCGTCTCGTAGAACACGATCGTGCGGCGTTCGGGCAGCAGCATGCGCAGATGCTGCACGCGTTCGGCGTGCTTGCGCGGCAGGAAGCCCTCGTAGCAGAAACGGTCGGTCGGCAGGCCCGACAGCGCGAGCGCGTCGAGCACGGCGGACGGGCCGGGCGCGCACGTGACCGGCAGCCCGCGTTCGATCGCGCGGCGCACGATCGCCAGTCCCGGGTCGTTGATCGTCGGCATGCCCGCGTCGGAGACGACGAGCACGGTCGCGCCGGTCTCGACGCGGTCGAGCAGGCCGTCGGCCTTGCTGCGTTCGTTGTGGTCGTGGTAGGCGACGACGGAGCCGCCCACGTGCACGCCGAGCCGGTTGGCCAGATCGTACAGCCGGCGCGTGTCCTCGGCGGCAACGATGTCCGCGCCGGCCAGCAGCGCGCGCAGACGGTCGGATGCGTCGCCGACGTTGCCGATCGGGGTCGCCGCGAGCACGACCGTGCCGCGCGGGATCGAGACGGTCCGCACGCGCGCGTCCGCCGCATCATCCGCCCCCGCGTCATGCGCGGCCCGTACATCGGCCGCGTCATCGGCTGCAAACGTCGTCTCTTCGACCTCATCAAGCTCATCTGTCATGCCTACCAGTATTCCGCACGCCGGCTACTTCGAGGCCCGCGACGCCGCCGCGACACGACGGAAAAGTCTTATTTATAAAGTTATAAATAACGTGCTATGATGACGTACCAACAGCAAGCAACGATGCAAGCCGAAAGGAAAGAGCACATGCGATACGGTCACTTCGACGACGCCGCCCGCGAATACGTCATCGACACCCCGGCCACGCCCCTGCCGTGGATCAACTACCTGGGCAACGAGAGCTTCTTCTCGCTGATCTCCAACACCGGCGGCGGATACTCCTTCTACAAGGACGCCAAGCTGCGCCGCATCACCCGCTACCGCTACAACGGCGTGCCCTTCGACAACGGCGCCCGCAGCTACTACGTGACCCTCATGAACGGCGACGGCCCCGACGCCAAGCCGATCGAGACCTTCTCCCCCACCTTCCTGCCGGCCAAGACCCCGCTCGACCGCTACGAGTGCCGCCACGGCATCGGCTACACCGTGTTCGAGGCGCAGAAGTCCGGCATCGCCACCAGGCTCACCGCGTTCGTGCCGCTGGGCGCCAACGCCGAGGTCAATCGCCTCGACATCACCAACGTCAACGGCGCCCCCAAGACCGTGGACGTGACCGGCTGCGTCGAATGGTGCCTGTGGAACGCCGTCGACGACGCCAGCAACTTCCAGCGCAACCTGTCCACCGGCGAGGTCGAGGTCGAGCGCCTCGAGGACGCGACCATCCTCTACCACAAGACCGAGTTCAAGGAGCGCCGCAACCACTACGCGTTCTACGGCGTGAACGCGCCCGTCGTCGGCTTCGACACGAGCCGCGACGAATTCCTCGGCCAGTTCAACGGCTGGGACACCCCGCAGGTCATCGCCGAAGGCAAAGCCCACGACTCCGTGGCCCACGGCTGGTACCCGATCGCCGCGAACCGCGTGCGCGTCACCGTCGACCCGGGCGAGACCAAGACCCTCGTGTTCACGCTCGGCTACATCGAGGTGCCGGACGACCAGAAGTGGGAGGATCCCACCGATCCGGCCAAGGTCGGCATCATCAACAAGAAGCCCGCGCACGAGCTGTTCTCGCGCTTCAACAGCGCGGCCGAGGTCGACAAGGCGCTCTCCGAGCTCAAGGACTACTGGAACGGCCTGCTGAGCACGTACAGCGTCTCCTCCGGCGACGCGCGGCTCGACCGCATGGTCAACATCTGGCACCAGTACCAGTGCATGGTCACGTTCAACATGTCGCGCTCCGCGTCCTACTACGAGTCCGGCATGGGCCGCGGCATGGGCTTCCGCGATTCGAACCAGGATCTGCTCGGCTTCGTGCACCTCGTGCCGGAGCGCGCCCGCGAGCGCATCATCGACATCGCCTCCACGCAGATGGAGGACGGTTCCGCGTGGCATCAGTACCAGCCGCTCACCAAGAAGGGCAACGCCGACATCGGCGGCGGCTTCAACGACGATCCGCTGTGGCTGATCGCCGGCGTGAACGCGTACCTGGCCGAGACCGGAGACGCGTCGATCCTGACCGAGCCGGTGCCGTTCAACAACGTCGAGGGCTCCGAAGTGCCGCTGCTCGAGCATCTGCGCCGCTCCGCGAACTTCACGATGAGCCATCTCGGCCCGCACAGGCTGCCGCTGATCGGCCGCGCCGACTGGAACGACTGCCTGAACCTCAACTGCTTCTCCTCCACGCCGGGCGAAAGCTTCCAGACCGTGGAGAACAACGACACGGGCGTGGCCGAATCGGTGTTCATCGGCGGCATGTTCGTGCTGTACGGCGGCCAGTACGCCGACATCCTCGCGCACTACGGCGAGGCGTGCGGCATGTCCGCGGACGCGGTCGCCGACGAGGTCGCGACCGTGCGCGGCGCGATCGACGACATGACCGAGGCCGTGAAGACCGCCGGCTGGGACGGCGAGTGGTTCGTGCGCGCGTACGACGCGTACTCGCGTCCGGTCGGCTCGCACACCGACACCGAGGGCCAGATCTACATCGAGCCGCAGGGCATGTGCGTGATGGCCGGCATCGGCCTGGACGACGGCAAGGCACAGGAGGCGCTCAAGTCGGTGCGCGAGAAGCTCACCTGCGAGTGGGGCACCGCGATCCTCGCGCCCGCGTATTCGACGTACCGCATCGAACTGGGCGAGATCAGCTCCTACCCGCGCGGCTACAAGGAGAACGGCGGCATCTTCTGCCACAACAACCCGTGGATCTCGATCGCGAACGCCGTGGCCGGCAACGACGAGGAGGCGTTCGCCGTCTACCGCCGCAACTGCCCGGCGTGGCTGGAGGACAAGTCGGAGATCCGCAAGGTGGAGCCGTACGTGTACTGCCAGATGGTCGCCGGCCCGGAGTCGCCGACGCCCGGCGAGGGCAAGAACTCGTGGCTGACCGGCACGGCCGCGTGGACGTTCGTGGACGTCTCGCAGTACCTGCTCGGCGTGCGCCCGACGCTCGACGGACTCGCGATCGAGCCGCATCTGCCGGCCGAGTACACGGACCTGACGGTCACGCGCGTCTACCGCGGCGTCACGTACACGATCAAGCTGGAGCGCACCGGCTCGCGCTCGCTGACGGTGAACGGCTCGCCGGTCGAGGGCAACGTGGTGCCGGTGCCGGCCGACGGTTCGACTAGCGTGGACGTCGTGGTCACGTTCTGATCCGGTTGGTTGAGGGGCGGTCGGGCGTCACGTCCGGCCGCCCCTCGGCCATGCTTCGCAGGACGGCTCCCCGGGCCGGGAGAGCCGCGGAATGTCAAGGAAAGAAGGCTTTATGCAGTACATCGACCAGACCATCGACGGCACCGACGGCACCGAGGCGAGGTTCGTCGGCTATGTGATCGACAATTCGCCGGAGGTCGACATGGACCGCCGGCGTCCGGCCGTGCTGGTGATCCCGGGCGGCGGATATGAGATGACCTCCGACCGCGAGGCCGAGCCGATCGCGCTCAAGTTCGTGGGCGCCGGCTACAACGCGTTCGTGCTGCGCTACTCGTGCAAGCCGAGCCTGTATCCGACCGCGCTGTGCGAGGCGGCCGAGGCGATGCGTCTGATCCGCGCGCATGCGGACGAATGGCACACCGACCCGGAGCGCATCGCCGTGATCGGCTTCTCCGCGGGCGGCCATCTGGCCGCGAATCTCGCGACCACCGCCGGCGACGACGATCTGGCCGCGAACGGCTACGATCCGGACGCGGTGCGCCCGAACGCGCTCATGCTCGGCTACCCGGTCATCACGTCCGGCCCGCTCGCCCACCGCGGCAGCTTCGACGCGCTGCTCGGCCCGGACCGCAAGGACGATCAGGCCTGGCTCGACAAGCTGTCGATCGAGAAGCACATCGACGCGAAGACCCCGCCGGTGTTCGCCTGGCACACCGTGCCGGACGACTGCGTGCCGATGGAGAACACGCTCATGATGATCTCCGCATGCAAGGCGGCGGGCGTGAGCGTCGAAGCGCACCTGTTCCCCGAGGGCGGCCACGGACTGGCGCTCGGCACCGAGGAGACCGCATGGGGCGGCAAGGGCAACATCTTCCCCTGCATCCAGGTCTGGCCCCGGCTTGCCATCGACTGGCTCGGCCGTCTCTTCGGCTGAGCCCGGCTGAGCCCGGCTCGGCCCGCTGATCCCCGGCATTCCGGCCCGGTTGCGGTTGCGTTCACAGGAACGGGCGGCCGCAACCGGTCCGACATCATTCGGGGGTACGTTCCGGAGTATGTTCAAGGGTAGTCTTGATAGTCTGCCAACCCTTGCCAACCAAAGGAGATGACGATGACCGTTGCGGCATGGGAACGTTTCCTGGACGACCAGTCCAGCTGGCCTGCGGCCTCGCGCACCACGGAGCATGCGATGGTGCGCGACACGACGAGCGGCACCACGTTCGCCAAACGCAAGCGTATGAGCCCGGAGGAGCGGCATCTGCAGATCATGCAGGCGGCGGTCACGGTCATCGCGTCCAAGGGCTTCTGGGGCATGTCGCTGCAGGACATCGCCGACGAGATCGGCATCACCGAGGCGGCGCTCTACCATTACATCCGCTCGAAGAACGAACTGCTCAACATGGTGCTCGCGGAGGGCTACGATACGCCGGAGGCCGACGAATACAACGCGTCGACCTCGTCGGCGGCCGACTGCGACGGCCATCGCGTCTACTACTATCCGCGCTACTGCGTCAACGTGGTGCTCTACAACCTGCAGCGCCCGGAGATGGTGCAGTTGTTCGCCATGCTCAACGGCGAGGCGCTCAATCCGGAGCATCCGGCTCACCGTTTCTTCATCGGCCGTCATCTGCGCAACTGGGAGCAGATCGGCTCGATGAACTGGGTGCTGCCCGACGGCTATGACGAGGAGCGCTTCTACCACATCTACACGCTGGCGATGTCGGCGATGGACGGCCTGCAGTACCGTTGGCTCGCCGACCATTCGGTCAACCTGCTCGAGGAGTGGCTGGCGTTCTCCGACGAGATCTTCCCCGAGGAGACGTGGGCCGGATTCCGCGACCCGTCCGAATACGATCCGGAATCCGGCTGTCTGCTGCCTCTCACGCTGCAGTCGCGCGAGGTCTAGTCGGCCGTGGTCAGGCCGGCGCCGCGCACCTCGTGCACGAACGCGTAGTATGCGCCGAGCATGCCCGCGTAGCTGGCGTTGCGGCAGCGTTTGATCGGCGTCTCGAAGTCCTTCCAGTTGGGGATCTCCGCCAGCGCCTCGCGCACCAGCGGCAGGAACGCGGTCTCCTGGCAGATCGGCCCGCCGAGCAGCACGCATTCGGGGTCGAGCGTCACCACGACGTTGTAGATGCCGACCGCGATGTAGCGCACCCATTCCTCGACCAGTTCGCGCACGCCCGGCTCGTTCATGCGCCTCATCAGGCTGGACGGCACCACGAAGTCGGCCGGACCGCCGAATTTGGCCGCATAGCGGTGGCCCAGCGAGTTCGTCGACGAGAACTCGTGCAGCGAGCGCGCGCCCTCCATCTGGTAGTTGGTGATCATCATGCCGAGCTCGCCGGCCCGCCAGTCGCGTCCGCGGCGGATGTGCCCGTCGAGGAAGAGCGCACCGCCCACGCCGGTGTCCATGACGGTGAAGACGACGAAATCGTCGAGCTTGCGCGCGTTGCCCGCGTATTTTTCGGCGATGGCGACGCAGTTCGCGTCGTTTTCGACCCAGATCGGCAGATCGTCGCCGATGCGCCGACGCAGTTCCACGCCGATGTCCTGCTGGTAGAGCGCGTTGATCGCGCCGCCGACGACGATCCGCTGCCGGCGCACGTCGACGAATCCGGGCAGGCTGAGCGCGATGCCGTCGATGTCGCCGCGCCGCTGCTCGACCACGTTCGCAAGCCCGTCGAACAGGGCCTGCGAGTCCTCGGTGGGCGTGGCGAACGACGACGGCACGTCCTGCCTGCCGTCCGTGATCACACTGTGGCGGATGAATCGCTGGCCCACGTCGAAGGTCAGCACGCGATTGCTTTCCATGGCTTCCTCCTTGTCGCCCATGCGGTCGATTGTACGACCGCATGGGTCAGCGTTCGCCGGCTCCTGCCGTCTCGGCCACCACGACCTGATACGGCGCGAGCGCGAGCTTCTCGCCGAGCGGCGCGGCGGCTCCGTCACCATCGGCCAGCAGGTCGCCCGCCCCGGCCAGATCGTTCGGCAGGTCCACGGTCTGCTCGCGATCGGTCAGGTTGATCACGAACGTGATCGTGCGTCCGTCGTCCGCGTACCGGCGCGCGATCTCGACGCCGTCGGGGGTCGTGATCGGCGCGAGTCCGGCCGCGACGGCGATCGGTTCGACGAGCGCGTCCATGCCGGCCTCGTCGAGCGGCGTGCCGACGTAGTACGTCTCGCCGTCGCCGACCGTGTTCACGGTGACGGCCGGCGTGCCGGCGTAGAAGTCGTCGCCGCCGTACACGGCGAGCGCGTGCGCGCCTTCGAGATGCATGATCGACGCGACGATCTCACCTGCGGCCTCGTGCGAGCCGGCGCGTCGTTCCGCGCAGCCGGCGCAGCGGTCGGCGCGGCCCGCACAGTCGGCGCCGCCGCAGAAGACGACCGGGATCGTCTCGCCGGGCGCGATCGCGTCGATCTCCTCGGCCCACACGCCGGCGAGCGCGCGGAACGGCCCCGGGTAGCCGCCGGGGATCACGAGGTCGTGCTCGTCGTGGATGCCGCTCATGTAGCCGGTGACGAACCGTCCGCCGCCGCGAACGTACGCATCAATCGCCTCGGCCACGCCCGGCTTGACCATGATGAGCGCGGGCGCGACGACGACCGCGTACTTGGCGAGCTCGTCGGCCGGCGTGGTGCTGGGGATGATGTCGACCGCGATGTTGCGCTTGTTGAACGCGCGGTAGAAGCGGTGCACCTCCTCCGGATACGAGAACCCGGTGGTCGGGCCCACGCAGCCTTCCAGCGACCAGTAGCTCTCCCAGTCGAACATGACCGCGACGCGGGGGCGCACCAGCGAGCCCATGACCGACGGGCCGACCTTGGCGAGCGCCTCGCCGAGATTGGAGGTCTCGCGGAACACGCGCGACTCCTCGGTGCCGTCGTGCGCGATCACCGCGCCGTGGAAGCGTTCGCATCCGCCGAGCGACTGGCGCATCTGGAAGAACTGCACGGTGTCGGCGCCGTGCGCGACGGCCTGCCAGCTCAGGGCGGCCACCTCGCCGGGGCGCTTGACCTTGCAGTACGGGAACCAGTTCTGCTGGTTCGGGGTCTGCTCCATGAGCATGAACGGCTTGCCGCCGCCCACGCCGCGCATCAGGTCGTGGTTCATGGCCACGCGGCTGGACGGCATGCCCATGCCCGGGTAGTTGTCCCAGCTGACCATGTCCATTTCGCGTCCCCATGCGAAGTAGTCGAGGTCCTTGAACGTGGCCATCAGGTTCGTGGTGATCGGCGTCGCCTTGTCGAACGCGCGCACCGCGTCGCGTTCGTTCGTGAAGCAGGCGAGCTGCGCCTCGTTCTGGAAGCGGCGGTAGTCGACGAGCAGTCCGGAGACCACGCATTTTTCGGTGCCGATGCCGTCGCCGTAGTCGACCGGCGGCACCACGTCGGCCCAGTCGGTGATCGTGTGGCTCCAGAAGTTCGCGCACCACGCCCGGTTGAGCGCCTCGAGCGTGCCGTACTTGGCCTTGAGCCATTCGCGGAACGCGGCCGCGCAGTGCCCGCAGTAGCACATGCCGCCGCCTCCGCCGTACTCGTTGCCGATATGCCAGGCGACCAGTCCGGGGGTGCCGGCGTAGCGTTCGGCGAGTTTGCCGGCGAGTCTGCCGGACATGCCGCGGAAGTAGTCGGAGGTCGGGCAGAAGTTGTGCCGGCCGCCGAAGACGTGGCGTCTGCCGTTGACTTCGGTGCGGATCATCTCGGGATGCTCGCGCACCATCCACGCGGGCAGCGCGGCGGTGCCGGTGGCGAGCACGATATTGAACCCGTGCTTGACGAGCAGGCCGACGATCGTGTCGAGCCGGCTGAAATCGTACGTGGTCTCGTCCGGCTGCAGCAGCGTCCACGAGAACACGTTGATCGTGGCCTCGTTGATGTGCGCGTGGGAGAGCATCTCGATATCGTGCTCCCACGTCTCCTCGGGCCACTGTTCGGGGTTCCAGTCGCCGCCGAACAGGAAGTGGTCGAACATCGGTTGCGTCATTGGTCTCGTTCCTTTCTCACACCGTCTCGTTCACACCGTGTAGCGCACGTCGGTGAAGGTGATCTCGCCGCGGCCGTGCGCGTACACGCCGAGCAGGATGCCGGTGAAGCCGCCGGCGTTGACGAAGCTGAGCACCTTGCCGGGGATGCGGCCGAGCGGCTGCTCCTCGCCGGTGAACGTGTTGCGCACGGCGAACGCGTAGCCGTAGTCGTCGCCGCGCACGACGAGCCGCAACGTCGCGTCCGCGGACTCGTTGACCGCGCCGACGACCGAGACGAGTCCCGCGTTGTGCGCGACCGCCTCGACGCGCAGCAGGCCGTCGTCGTCGGCCGCGTGCACGCCGAGCGTCAGATAGTGGTTCGCGTTCGCGTACACGGCCACGCCGGTCTCGCCGTGCGTCAGCTCGCGCGCGTCGGCGATCGTCGCGCCGAACTCGCAGCGGAAGTCGGTCTGCCGGGTGCCGACCATCGTCGGACCGTCCGTCAGATCGAACGACTGGTCGGCCGCGTGCACGTCGATCGTCACGCCGTTCGAATCGCACAGCAGTCCGTCCGCGCGCGGCACGCACGTGGCCGCGGCGTGCTTGTCGCCGCCGGAGACGGTGAACCGGCCGGCCTTGTCGATCGCCGGCGTGATCCACTCCACGTCGCGTTCCAGCGACTCGCCGCAGCCGTCCAGCGCGCAGTCGTACGACTGGTCGGCGAGGCACGGCCAGCCGTCCTGCCAGGTGAACCACACGGCGTACGGCTCGCGGCCGATCCAGCCCTGCGCCGGGTATTCGTCGTTGTTGCGCGTGCCATGGAAGACCATGAGCGTGCTGTCGGCGTCGAAGTGCGCGCAGTCGCAGTGGCCGATGGCCTGCAGGGTCAGATGCGTGGAGCGGTTGGTGATCAGCGGGTTGCCGGGGTACATCTCGTACGGTCCGGTCGGGCTGGAAGAGCGCGCGATGTTCTCCATGTGGCCGGATTCGGTGCCGCCCTCGGCCCACATCAGGTAATACGTGCCGCCGCGCTTGTACATGTGCGGACCCTCCGGGTTCGATCCGGTGATGCCGCCGCAGATGCGCTGGCGTTTGGTGAGCACGGTGCCGGTCTCCACGTCGATCTTCGACAGGTAGATGCCGGCGGGCTCGCGCTCGCCGTTCTCGTCCGGCTCGCCGCCCTCGTTGCCGCAGATGTACGCGGTGCCGTCGTCGTCGAAGAACAGGCTCGGGTCGATGCCGGGCCATCCTTCGACCCAGATCGGATCGGACCAGCCGGCGTGCGGGTCGGCCGTGGTGAGGATCATGTTGCCCTTGTTCACGTTGGTGACGATCAGGTAGTACGTGCCGTCGTGCCAGCGCAGCGTGGGCGCGTAGATGCCCTGGCTGTTGCCCATCGTCTCGTAGGGGAACTGGGCCTCGCGGTTCATCGCGTCGCCGATCTTGCGCCAGTGCTCGCCGTCCTCGGATTCGAACACGGGCATGCCGGGGAAGAACTCGAACGAGCTGTTGACCATGTAGTAGCCGCCGTCGGGCTTCTCGCAGATGGTCGGGTCGGGGTGGAATCCGGAGGCGATGCGCCGTGCCGGCTGGCAGTTGAACAGTGTCATGGGGAAACGTCCTTGTTGCGCGGGAGTACGAAGGCGGCGCGAATCGAACGGGACGATTCGCGCCGCGGGGTCATGTCGACGGTGCCTTATCGGGCGGGGACCGTCAGGCGTTGAGCGGGTCGGAGCCCGGGCGCACGAGCACCGGCAGGGTGTGGTAGTCGTACTGCTCGGTGTACCAGCGGCCCGGCTCGTAGGTCTTGCCGGTCAGCAGGTTGGCCCACGCCTCGCCGGCATGGTCGCCGCCCGCGTCCGGCACGTAGAAGCGCGCCGTGCCGTCCTCGGAGAACACCGGGGCGACCAGCAGGTCGTCGCCCAGCATGTACTGGGTGTCGATGTCCTCGCAGGCCGGGTCGGTCGGGAACTCGAGCACCATCGCGCGCATCATCGGCACGCCGGTCTCGTGGGTCTCCTTGGCCATGGCCTCGAGGTACGGCTTGAGCTTGAGCTTGAGCTCGGTGAACTCGCGCGACACCTCGACCGCCTCGTCGCCGTACAGCCACGGCACCTTGTACTCGGTGGAGCCGTGGTAGCGCGAGTGCGAGGAGAGCAGGCCGAACTGGGTCCAGCGCTTGAACAGGTCCGGGGTCGGCTTGTCCTCGAATCCGGCGATGTCGTGGCTCCAGTAGCCGAAGCCGGACATGCCGAAGCTCAGGCCGGCGCGCAGCGACTCCGCCATCGACGGGTAGTTGGACGAGCAGTCGCCGCCCCAGTGGACCGGGAACTGCTGGCCGCCGACGGTCGCGGAACGGGCGAACAGGATCGCCTGGTCGGCGCCCTTGGTCTCGACGAGCACGTCGTAGACGGCCTTGTTGTACAGGTAGGTGTAGTAGTTGTGCATCAGCTCCGGATCGGAACCGTCGTAGTACTTCACGCCTTCGGTCGGGATGCGCTCGCCGAAGTCGGTCTTGAAGCAGTCGACGCCCTGCGCGACGAGGTGCTTGAGCTTGTCCTGGTACCACTTGGTGGCCTCGGGGTTGGTGAAGTCGACGATCGCCATGCCGGCCTGCCACTTGTCCCACTGCCAGACGGAGCCGTCGGTGTTCTTGATGAAGTAGCCCTTCCTGGCGCCCTCCTCGAACAGCGGGGACTTCTGGCCGATGTAGCTGTTGATCCACACGCAGACCTTCAGGCCGCGGTCATGCAGCTTCTTGAGCAGGCCTTCCGGATCGGGGAACTTGGTCTCGTCCCACTCGAAGTTGCACCACTCGAGCTCCTTCATCCAGCGGCAGTCGAAGTGGAAGACGGACAGCGGGATGTTGCGCTCGGCCATGCCGTCGACGAACTCCATCACGGTCTTCTCGTCGTAGTCGGTGGTGAACGAGGTGGACAGCCACAGGCCGTAGCTCCAGTCCGGAACCAGCGGCGGCTTGCCGGTCAGGTCGGTGTAGGTGTTGAGGATGCCCTTGAGGTCCTTGCCGCCGATGACCGAGTAGCTCATCTCCTCGCCCGGCACGGAGAACTGCACGCGCGAGACCTTCTCGGAGCCGACCTCGAAGCTGACCTTGCCCGGGTTGTCGACGTACAGGCCGTAGCCCTTGTTGGACAGGTAGAACGGGATGTTCTTGTACGCCTGCTCGGTGCCGGTGCCGCCGTCCTCGTTCCAGATGTCGACGGTCTGGCCGTTCTTGACGAAGTTGGTGAAGCGCTCGCCGAGGCCGTAGATCTTCTCGCTCACGCCGAGGTCGAGCTGCTCGGAGACGTGCAGACGGCCTTCCGGATCGGTGACGAGGCCCTTGGCGCGCCAGCCGGAGTGGGCGATGGTCTTGCCGTCGTAGATGTACTTGAAGTCGATGGACTCGCCCTTGGCGATCTCCAGCGTGAGCTTGCCGGAGGTGAAGGACCACTTGTCGTCCGTCTCGGCGATGACGACGTCCGGATCGGACTCGTTGAGCGCGAACTTCGGGCAGTTGCTGCGGTCCTTCCTGAAGTTGATCAGGCGCGTGGTGATGATGTCCTCGCGCGGGGAGGTGACCTCGATGGTGAGGATGCCGCCGTCGAGCGTCTGGCCCGGGTGGTGGATCGGCACGCCGAACGGGCAGAACAGGGTGAGCTTCTTCGGCTCGACGTTCGCGGTGTACACGTTGGCCGCGTACTTGACGTCGAAGCCGTCCTTGACGAGCCAGCCGCCGTTGAGGAACTTCATTGTTGCTTCTCCTTCGTTGCGAGTTTCGCCGCCGCCCCCGGCATCGGGAACCCCGGCTGTGTGCTTGGTATCTATCTTATTTATAAGTCTATAAATAACAAGTTCCGACACGCCGCAACCCCGGATATAGCGTGGCGGTTTTCTCTCGCCGAGCCATGGCTCGGCGAGAGAAAACCGCCACGCACCACTACAACGCCGGCGACGCCGCGATCAGCCGAGATGGCCGGTCAGGCGGATGTCGCGCACGGACTCGCCCACATACACGGCAGCCTCGGGGGCCACGGCGAACGCGCCCGGACCGTACGCGCCGGAGCCCTCGGCCCCGTTCGACCAGTAGCGCAGCGCCTCGGCGGCCGGCAGCGCGATCTCGACCTGACGGCTCTCCCCCGGCTCCAGCGCCACCTTCTCGTATCCGCGCAGCTCCTTGACCGGACGGTCCTCGCCGGTGCCCTCGAGCCCGAAGTACACCTGCGGCACGGCCTTGCCGGCGCGCGCGCCCGTGTTCGTCACGGTGAACGCGACGCGCACCTCGTCGTCCACGCGGCGCACGTCCAGATCGGCGTACGCGAACGTCGTATAGGTCAGGCCGTGGCCGAAGCAGAAACGCACCGGAACGTCGCGAGTCTCGAAATAGCGGTAGCCGACGTAGATGTCCTCGTCGTAGCGCACATGCAGGCCCGGCCCGAACGTGCCGACCGAATGCGCCGGCGAATCGGCGAGCGCGATCGGGAACGTCTCCGGCAGGTGGCCGCTCGGATCGACGCGGCCGAGCAGCGTCTCGGCGAGCGCCGTGCCGGATTCGCAGCCGTTGTACCAGTTCCACACGATCGCGCGGGCGCGGTCGGCCCACGGCATCGCGATCGGCGAGCCGGCGACGAACACGAGCACCGTGTCGGGCGCCGCGTCGAGCAGCGCGTCGATCAGCTCGTCCTGACCGTACGGCAGCGCCAGATCCTCGCGGTCGCGGCCTTCGAGGTCATGCTCGTGGTCGAGTCCGCCGACGTAGATCACCGGGTCGCCGGACGCCGCGTACTCGCGGGCCAGCGTCACGGCCTCGTCGCGCAGGCGGGCGGCGCGCTCCTCGTCGGATTCGTTGCTGCCGACCGAGTTCTCGAGGCTCTCCTCCTGCCAGGACGCGTCCTGCACGACCTGCTTGGCGTAGTAGCCGGGCGCGTATTCGATCTCGACGTTGCCGCCGAGCTGGCCGTTGAGGCCGAGCAGCGGCGTGACCTCGTGCAGCGCCTTGATGACCGCGCTGCCGCCGCCGTTGGAGTGGATGCGGTCGGCGTTCGCGCCGACGACCAGCACGCGGCGCAGCGAGCCCTCGTCGAGCGGCAGCACCGTGCGGCCGGCGGCGTCGGCATCGTTCTTGAGCAGCACGATCGACTCGCGCGCCACGTCGAGCACCTTGGCGGCGTGCGCGAGCGTCGCGTACGAGCCGGCCTTGCGGGCGGACTTCGCGCCATCGGCGTCCGGCAGCATGTGCAGCGCGTCCATCACGGCGAGCACGCGCAGCACCTTCCTGTCCACGTCCTCCTCGCTCACCTCGCCGGCGGCGATCGCGCGGCGCAGCGGGTTCGCGAAATAGTACTCGTCGAAGTTCGGCGTGACCGACATCTCCACGTCCAGGCCTACGCGGGCGCTTTCGACCGTGCGCTTGACCGCGCTCCAGTCGGAGACGACGAACCCGTCGAAGCCCCACTCGTCGCGCAGGATCCGGTCAAGCAGTTCCGCGGATTCGCAGCACTGCGTGCCGTTGACCAGGTTGTACGCGCCCATGAGCGACAGCACGCCGCCCTTCTTGACGGCCTTCTCGAACGCGGGCAGGTAGATCTCGCGCAGGGCGCGCTCGCTGATCGTCTCGTCGACCTCGAGACGGTCGGTCTCCTGGCTGTTGGCCGCGTAGTGCTTGGCGCAGGCGGCCACGTCGGACTCCTGCACGCCGCGGATGTACTGTTCGCCCTGTTCGCCGGCGAGGTACGGGTCCTCACTCATGTATTCGAAGTTGCGGCCGCACAGCGGGCTGCGCTTGATGTTGAGCGAGGGGCCGAGGATCACGTCCTTGCCGCGGCCTCGCGCCTCCTCGCCGAGCACTTCGCCGACGGTGCGGGCCAGTTCGCGGCTCCACGTCGAGGCGACGGCGGATCCGGACGGCAGGTAGGTGACGCGGTCGCGCGTGTTCCACAGCGGCGCCCAGTTGGCGTTGTCCAGTTCCTCGCGCGGGCCCATCGGGCCGTCGTCCATGTGGAACTCGGGGACGCCGACGCGCGGCGCGCCGCCGGACTTGAACAGGCCGGCCGCGTGGACGATGTCGACCTTCTCGTCGAGCGTGAGCTTGGCGAGCAGCTCGCGGGCCTTGGCTTTGTTGGTTGCGGTGATGGTGGTCATTGGTTGCTCTCTTCTGTACGGTGTGCTGCGGTATGCTGCGATGTGCGGCGGTATGCCGCGGCGTGCGGCGGGACGTTGCGCGGCTACTCGATGGTGATCCTGAATCCGACCGGCACGTTCGGCGCGACGCCGTCGCGTTCGGCCGGTTCGATGACGAGGCCGTCGTTGGTGCGTTCATAGCGCACGGGGCCCGCGCCGAGCTGTTCGACGCCGGCGATGATGCCGTGGAACGGCGCGCGGATGCCGTCGTGGTACGCGGCGAACGTAGTGCTGACGAGCGTGCGCTGGCCGTCCGGGTTGAGACAGAACGCGTACACGTCGCCGTTCTTCGCGGTGAATCGCCAGTCGGCGGCCGTGTATTCGAGCGCGTTCTGATCGGCGAACGAGCCTTCCGCGGCGTGCGTCGTGCCTTCCTCGGCGAACCGCCACGGTCGCGTGCCGTAGATGCCCTCGCCGTTCGCGTCCATCCACGCGCCGATCGACTCGAGCAGTTCGCGGTCGTGCGCGGCGATCGAACCGTCGGCTCGCGGGCCGACGTTGAGCAGCAGGTTGCCGTTCTTGCTGACCGTGTCGACGAGCGTCGCGACGAGTTCGGCGAGGCTCTTGTAGTCGAGCGAGTTCGTGTAGCACCACGAGTTGCGCGCGATGGCCGTGTCGGTCTGCCACACGTACGGCGTCGCGGTGGACAGGCCGCCGCGTTCGACGTCGAACAGGCCTGCGCCCCACGCCATGCCGTCGTCCTTGTAGCAGATGATGACCGGCACGCCCCATTCGACGCCGCGGTTGTAGTAGAACGCGGCGAGCTTCTTCACATACGGCTTGAACGCGTTGTGCTGGATCCACCAGTCGAAGTACAGCATCTCCGGACGGTAGTTGTCGATCAGCTCGCACACGCGCAGCAGCCAGTCGTCGAGGTACTCCTCGGTGGGCTTGGGCACGGAGAACAGGTCCTGGTTGTCGGGTTCGGGCGTGGCCGGCCAGTAGAAGCCGCCCTTGGCGTCCGCCTCGGGACCGCGCACGTCGGAGTCGAAGTCGCGGCCGTGGCCCATGAACCACCAGTGCTCGGCGCGGTGGTTGCTGGTCGCGAAGTGCAGGCCGTGGCGCAGGGTCGCCTCGCGCAGTTCGCCGATGATGTCGCGGTGCGGGCCGGTTTCGACGGTGTTCCAGTGCGAGATCTCGCTCCTGTACATCTGGTAGCCGTCGTGGTGTTCGGAGACGGGGAAATAGTAGCGGGCTCCGGCCTTGGCAAACAGGTCGAGCCATTCGTCCGCGTCGAACCTCTCGGCGGTGAACATCGGGATGAAGTCCTTGTAGCCGAACTCGTTCTGCGGGCCGAACGCCTCGCGGTGATGGTCGAATTCGGGGTAGCCCTGGATGTACATGTTGCGCGAATACCATTCGTTGCGGTATTCGGGCACGGTGTACAGGCCCCAGTGGGTGAAGATGCCGAATTTCGCGTCGGGGAACCAGCCGGGCACCCGCACCTGGGAGAGCGACTCCCAGTCTGCGGAGTACGGGCCGTTGTCGATCACGGCGTCGATGGTGGCGAGGTCGATCATCGTTGATGTCCTTTTTGGGTTGGGTGTTGGGTGCGGGCGTTGCGTGCGGGGATGTGCGGGCGCGGACGCGGCGTGAAGCCGCGGTATGGAAAAGGGGACGTCGTGCGGTCTTGCGAACGCCGACGCCCCCTTGGTTCAGTTATCGATGATCAGCGGCGGGCAACGGCCTGCTGGCTGGATCGTCACTCAGCGGAGGTCTCGCGATCCGCGTATTCCTTGGTGACCTTCTCGCGAGCGGCCTGCTGGTCCTTGGCGTTCTTCATGTCCACTTCGAGGACCTGATCGATGCCGAGGCCGTTGACCGTATCCTGCATGCTCTTGAAGATCTTCTTGAATTCGCTGTCGTTCTTGGCGAACACGGCCTTCCAGGAGGAGTTGACGATCTCGGTCTTGATGGAGCCGCGCAGCGTGGTGATCTGGGAGTCCTCATCGGGCTGGATGTAGCTGGAGCCCGGGGCGACGAGCAGCTTGTTGTTGGCCTTCAGGTACTCCATGGAGGTCTTCGCGCCGCCCATGTGGGAGGACCAGTCCTGCTCGAGGGCGGAGTTGTTGAACTCGCTGATCACGGAGCTCCACATGTCGGAGCTGTACGGCTCGCCGGTGTTCTCGTCGATGTCGGTGCCCAGCTCGGTAACGAAGTTGAGCGCGGAGACGCCGTCCTTGTAGGAGCCGCCGCCGTACTCCTCCGGCACGGTGGTGCTGGTGTCGTTGCGCAGCTTCTTGCCCAGGTCGGTCAGGACCGGCTTGCCGTCCTTGATCTCGTAGTTCATGCCTTCGACGCTGCCCTGCATGGCGTAGGTGCCTTCAGAGGAGTACAGCCAGTCGATGAACTTGACGAGGCGCTGCTTGTTCTGGGCCTTGGAACCGAGGGCGATGATGGTGGAGCCGCCGTTCGGGGTGGCGCCGTAGGAGAAGATCTGCATGTCCTGAAGCGGGGCGATCATGAAGCCCTTGCCGGCGGCCTTGTTGTCGGTGGTGTTGTACGCCTGCGGGCCGAGGTAGCTCCAGAAGGAGAACAGCACCTTGCCGTTCTGGTACTTGGAGAACATGGTGTCGTAGTTCTGGGTGGAGGATTCCGGATCGACCAGGCCCATCTGATCGGCCTTGTTGAAGAACTCGAGGGCCTTCTCGTACTGGCCGTTGTCGTCGGTGATGGACTGGAAGTCGGAGCCGTCGGCCTTGGCGAGCACGAAGCCGAGCTCGTCATAGCCGTAGTAGGTGGTCGGCTGCTTGGCGTTGTTCATCATGTTGCCGTCCCAGTCCTTGAACAGGGACAGGGCGTAGATGTCCTTGGTGCCGGAGTCGGCGCGGGCCTTGTCCTGCATCTTCTTGAGCACCTGCAGGAAGTCGTCCATGTCCTTGATCTCCGGGTAGCCGATCTCCTTGTAGAGATCCCAGCGGATGTACGGGCCGAAGGTCGGCTCGTTGCCCTCGGACGGCTCGGTCGGGGACTTGGAGGAGACGGAGTTCGGCAGGGCCCACACGCCGCTCTTCTGGCCGGCGAGCTCGTTGAGCGAGTCGGAGGCGCCGGAGTACTTCTTGATGTTGTCCATGCCGTCGAGGTACGGGGTCATGTCGTCGATGAGCTTGGCCTTGATCAGCTTGGACAGACGGCCCGAGCCGGCGCCGGTGATGACGATGTCGCCCAGGTCGCCGGAAGCGGCGCGCGTGTCGAAGACGGTGGAGCCGCCGGCGACGTTCGGGGCGATGATGTTCAGCTTGATGTTGAACTTGTCCTTGACGAGCTTGGCGAACCAGCCCTTCTGGATGCCCTGGTAGTTGGCCAGATCGTCGTAGACGTCGACGGTCATCAGCGAGCCGTCGTCCGCGGTGGACGCGGTCTTGTCCTCACCGCCGCAGGCGGCCAGCGACACCATCATCGCCAGCGAAAGACCGGCGGCCACGACCGCGCTGAACTTCTTCTTGATTCCCATGGGGATCCTCCTTGTGCTTTCCTGTTGGGAAAAATTCTGAAAATCTGTGTGTTCTGTGTCGTGCACAGGGTGCGTGCGGGGGCTCCCCCGCGTTGGGGAGCCCGGGGCACTCTATGAGTCTTTGATCAGCCCTTGACCGCGCCGAGCATCATGCCCTTGACGAAGAAGCGCTGGAAGAACGGGTAGACGAACATGATCGGCAGGACGACGATCACGGAGACCGTCATGCGGATCGAGGTCGGGGTCTGCGCCGTGGCGAGGGCCGCCACGTTCAGGCCGGTGCCCGCGCTCGCCTTGACGGCGGACGCCAGCGAGCTCGCCTGGTTGATGTACGTGTACAGCAGGTACTGCAGCGAGTACAGCTTGGAGTCGGTCATGTAGATCAGCGTGTCCTGGAAGGAGTTCCACTGGCCGACCGCGGAGAAGATGCCGACCGTCGCGAGGATCGGGGACATCATCGGCAGCACGATCTTCCAGAAGACCGTCAGCGTGCCGGCGCCGTCCATCTCGGCGGCCTCCTGCAGCGACTTCGGGATCGACTCGACGAAGGTCTTGACCAGGATGATGTTGAACGGCTGCACGATGGCCGGGAGCACGTAGACCCAGAAGTTGTTGGTCAGGTGCAGGTTCTTCATCGTGATGAACATCGGGATCAGGCCGGCGTTGAAGTACATGGTGATCACGATGAAGCGGTACCAGAACTTGCGGCCCCACATCTTCTCCTGCGTGAACATGAAGCCGAGGAAGGCGGAGGCGCCGACGGTGAGCACGGTGCCGATCACGGTACGGGCCACGGAGATGAACGCCGCGGTGCTCAGGCCCTCGAGTCCGAACACGGCCTTGTAGTTCTCCCAGTGGATGCCCCGGGGCAGCCAGTTGATGTCACCGGCCGAGGACATCGAGTTGTCGGAGATCGAGTTGATGATCAGGTAGTAGAACGGGTACACGCAGATGAACGCGAAGATCACGAAGAAGCAGATGTTGAAGACGTTGTAGGCTTCCTCGCCGCGCGTACGGCGCATCGCGGGGGCCACGCCCTGCTTGATTTTCTTTGCCATGATTGTTCTTCCTTAAATCCTCGAAACCGAATCAGACGATCGACACGCCGCGGGTGCGCTTGGACAGCCAGTTGACCAGGATCAGCAGGCCGACGCTGACGAGCGACTTGAGCATGGAGATGGCGGTTGCCAGCGACAGCGAGCTGTTGCCCATGCCGATGTTGTAGACGTAAAGGTCAAGGACCTGGATGTGCTGCATGTTGAACGCGTTCTGGAAGACGTAGTACTGGTCCATGCCGTTGTTCAGGAAGTTGGAGATCGAGAGCATGAGCAGGACGAAGTAGGTCGGCAGCAGCTGCGGGATGGTCACGTTCCAGATCTGCTGGAGACGGTTGGCGCCGTCCACCTGCGCGGCCTCGTACAGCTCCGGGTCGATGCCCGCGATGCCGGCGAGGTACATGATGGAGCCCCAGCCGAGGCCCTTCCAGATGCCCCACAGCAGCATCTTGAGCCAGGTGTGCGAGTCGGAGTCGAGGAACTTGATCGGCTCGGAGATCAGGTGCATGTTCTCGAGCAGGGAGTTGATCATGCCGGTGGAGGAGAACATCGCGAACGCCACGGCGTAGACCAGGACCCACGAGATGAAGTTCGGCAGCGTGGTGAGCGTCTGGATGAGGTTCTTGAACCACTTGGAACGGATTTCGTTCAGCGCGATGGCGAAGACCAGCGGGAAGAACGAGGTGAGGATGTTCAGGCCGGACATCGCGAAGGTGTTGATGAGCACCTGGCCGATGGTCTTGAGCTGCGCCGGGTTCTGCACCAGCATCTTGAACCACTGCAGTCCGACGAATTCGCTCTCGGACAGCGGGATCGGCGGCTGGTAGTCGAAGAACGCGTAGACCCAGCCGAACAGCGGGAAGTAGCTGAACAGCACGGACAGGATCAGGAACGGGACGACCAGCAGCCACAGCTTGAAGCCGTGCTTCTTGTTGGATTCCACCTGCTGCGCAGCCTTCTCCGCCTTGCGCTGCATGCGACGCTTGTTCTTCGCGTCAAGCGCTTCAGCGGACGGGGACGCGACCGCCGTCACGCTTCCGCTCTCCTCTTGCGATTGCATCGCTCCTCCTTAGATGTTGCTTCTCTGCACGGAGCCCGCGGCGTTTGCCCGACTTCCTCGCCGTAAGCATCGCCCTCAGAACTCTTATTTATTAACTTATAAATAAGATTATATGCAACTTTCAGTTCTTGTCAAATGAGTTATAAATAAGCCGTGTATACTTGGAATTCCAAGGGAAACACGGCGTTGTGCAACGCTAACGACACGCCCGACGCAGGAGGAAATCATGAAATTGTTCGACCCCGACAACAAGTTCTGGCAGTTCGTCGCCCTCTGCCTGCGCTACTGCGCGCTCAACCTGGTCTTTCTGGTCACCTGCATCCCGCTCGTCACCGTCGGGCCGGCCCGCGCCGCACTATATAGTACGGTCTTCGCCTACACCGACAACGAGGACATCCATCTCGTACGCGAGTATCTCAAGCGATTCAAGCGCGAGTTCCTGCCCGCGCTCGGCTCGTCCGTCATCTTCATCGTGCTGATCGCGATCGCGACCTTCTCCATCGTCTTCTGGAGCTCGCTCGACACCGACCTCGCGTACGTGACGCTGCCCGTGCTCATCATCGTCGGCGTGGTCACGCTGCTCACCTTCGAGTACTACTCGCCGCTGCAGGCACGCTACGCGAACACGTTCGGCGCCACGCTCTCCAACGCGTTCAAGATGCCGTGGGCCGTGTTCAAGTACACGCTCGGCCTGCTCGCCATCGACGTGATCGGCGCGGCCCTGTTCCTCTATACCGGCTGGTTCCGCATCGCCTTCGTGCTGCTCGGCTTCTCGTGGCTCGCCTACGCGAAGTCGCTGATCTTCCTGCGCGCGTTCGCGCAGGTCAGCGGCGACCCGGACAAGCCGCGCGAAGCCCCCGACTACACCATGCCCTCCGGCTCCATCCAGTAGCGCGGGCGGCGGCCCAGCCGTCCAGCGGCCCGGCCGTCCAGCGTCACATCCGCTACCAGTCGAAAACCAACGCGCGAGACCTTCTCAGCGTTGGTTCTCGGCGAGAACCCCCACATTACCCACCGAAAACCAACGCGCACGACCCTCTCCGCGTTGGCATTCGGCGAGAGCCCCATAGTACTCGCCGACTTCCAACGCCAAATGGGCGCCGAGCGTTGGCATTCGGCGAGAATCACGCCAGCCGACCAACGCACGCGGCGCGACGTCCCCTACTCGAGATGCGACGTGACGATGTTCTTGACGCGCCGCGTCATCGGCACGGTGCCGGCGTTCGTCAGCTGCATCATCACCAGGATCGTCGAACCGGTGCTCGGATCGTCCGTGAAGAACGTGCCCAGCCAGCCGTCCCAGCCGATCTCGCCGCGGTTGCACAGCATCATCGACTTGCCGGGCTCCTTCACCACGCGCATGAACGTGTTGTAGTCGCAACCCGGCAGCCAGTCCGCAAAGTCGCGGATATGCCGCTCGAACATCGCGCCCGACGTCATCGCGCGCACCGTCGCGGGACGCAGGATACGCACGCCGTCCAGCTCACCGCCGTTCACCAGCATCTGGCCGAACCGCGCGTAGTCGTCCAGCGTCGACTTGAGTCCCGCGCCGCCCGACTGGAACGCCGGATCGCGCGAACCGCGGTACTCGATGCCGAGATGGTCGGTGACCGCCTCGCACAGCGGGCGCCCCCGATGCGCCGGGTCGATCGGATTGTCCGGATTGTCGTACGATGCGGACAGCCGGTCCAGCTTGGACTCCGGCACATAGAACGCGGTGTCGGCCATGCCGAGCGGTTCGAATATCTCCTCGCGCAGGAAATCACCGAACCGCCTGCCGGTCGCCACCTCGACGATCGCGCCGATCACGTCCGCGCTCGTGCCGTACATCCAATGCGAGCCCGGCTGGAAGCGCAGCGGGATCTCGCCAAGCCGGTTCGCGAACTCGATCGTGCCCATCGGATCCGGGCCGTGCAGACGCGCGTCCAGTTCGTCGAACAGCCGGCCGGTCAGGCGGCCGACCTCGTGCGAGGCGTCCGGATACGACAGGCCGGACGTCATCGTGAGCAGATCCTTGACCGTCAACTCACGGTTCACAGGCACCGTGCGCTCGCCGTCGCCCGCGCGGCTGCCGGTCGTGCCGGCCATGTCGGTGGGGATGTCGTTCGTCAGCGTCTCGTCGTCGGCCGAGCCGTCGCCGGAAGCCGCGCCGGCGGCGTCGGCAGCGGCCGGTGCGATGACCCGCTGGTTCTTGAATCCGGGCAGGAAGTCGCTCACCGGCTCGCCGAGGTCGATCAGGCCGCGTTCGACGAGCATCATCGCGGCCGTGCCGGTGACCGGCTTCGACTGCGAGTACAGGCGGAAGATCGTGTCGCGCGCCATCGACCGGCCCTGCGCGACGTCGGCCATGCCGGCCTGTGCATACCAGCGCTCCTCGCCGTGCTGAGTGACGAGCATGGTCGCGCCGGCGACCTCGCCCGCGTCGACCGCGCGGTTCATCGCGTCCTGAATCAGCTGCTGCACCGTATTGTTCATTGCCGTTCCTTTCTTGAGCGATTTTGTCGGTTACCGGACCACGCGCACGCCCCGGACCGTGGCGCCGCGCGGTATATACAGCGTGATGGCGGTGGCGGTCAGCGGCAACGGCGCGTCATTCGCCGGCACAAGGTCGGATAAGTCGTCGTTGTTCGATTCGGGCCGTTGCGGCTGCTCCGGCCTTGCGTCGCTCGAGCCGTCACCGTTCGGTTCCGACCGTTCCAGTCGCACACGATCCGAGCCGATGCCGGCCGGGTCCAAACGCACGCAATCCAGGCCGTCGCCGGACAGTTCCAGCCGGGCGCCGCACGGGAACGGGGCGAAGCCGGCGAACGTGACGCGCGCGGGCCGATCGTCGTCGCGCGCGGTCGCGGCGCTCGCCTCGCTTGCGCGATGTCCGGGGAGCGGTTCGGCGGCGACCAACGTCACGTCGGCTGCGGAGTCCCAGTGATCGATCGGGATCCACCGGCCGAACGGTCGGGTCGAAGGCCGCTCGCCACGTACGTTCGCGGTGACGGACGCGCGAATGTCCCGGCTGGACGCGCCGGCCTCGACCGTATAGTCGCCGTCCGGCACGCGGAAGTCACCCTTGCGCACGTCGAAGACGCGCAGTTCCTCGCGCGGGATGGCGAACGTGACCGTACGCGACTCCCCCGGTTCGACCGCGCGTTCGCGACGGAACGCGACCAGCCGGCGGATCGGCATGGGGACCGGGCCGGCGGTCGGCGTCTGCCTCGTCTCGTCTTGCGGTTTCGTTTCGGCCGGCACGATGCCGGGCGTCGCGCATTCCGCGGCCGGACCGGACTCGTGCGGATGACGGATGTAGATCTGCACGACCTCGTCCGACGGCACGGTGCCGACGTTGGTGATGCGCACGCTGGCATGCAGGGCAACGTTGTCGCCGTGCACATCGTTGTCACCGCACGCGATGTCGTCGCCGCACGCGGCGTTGCCGCTATGCGTGTCGTCCGGCGATGCGACGCGCACGCGCAGATCGTCGTAGCGGAACGGAACGTACGTCAGTCCGTGGCCGAACGGGTAGAGCACGTCGCCGTCGTGCCATTGGTAGGTGCGCTTCGTGCCGATGATGTCGTAGTCGTTCTTGTCGGGCAGCACGACGCGTCCGCCGTACCACGTCTGCGGCAGACGGCCGGCCGGCGAGGCAAGGCCGAACAGCACGCGGGCGATCGCCTCGCCCATCGACTGGCCGCCGGACGCGGACTGCACGATGGCCGGCACATGCTCCTGCTCCCAGTCGATGTCGTACGGGTAGTTGCTGATCAGCACCATCGCCGTGCGTGGATTCGCCGCGACCAGCGTCTGCACGAGCGCTCGTTGCGCGGGCGGGAACGCGGTGGATGGCCGGTCGGCGTCCTCCTTGCCGTTGATGACCGAGCAACAGCCGACGGCGGCGATCACCGTGCCGGCCCGCCCGGCAAGCGCGGCCGCGCGTTCGAGACCGTGTTCGACGATTACGATTGCGAATGCAGGTTGGCCGGCGGGCTGCGCCGACGCGTCGCCGGATGGCATGACGCCGTCGGACAGGCCGGTTGCGGACGCGGCGGGGCCGGGCTCGACCGCCCCGTCGGAAGTTGACGGCGCAGAAGCCGCGGCGGGATCGGCGTTGTCTGACGGCCCCGTTGCGATGGCAACCGTTTGCGGGACGCCGATGCGCTGGGCGCTCAGGTCGGTTTCGGCGAGCGCGTGAATACGGCCGTTGTCAGTCACGGCCAGCGGCACGCCGCTCCATGTGGTCAGTCGGCCGTCATCGGACAGGCGGAACACTTCCTTGACGAACCAGCCGAACGGGATACGTTTGCCGGCGCGGATCACGCCGTCGTCCTCGGCGGTCAGGTACAGGCCGGTCGACTGCGCGCGCAGGGTTAGGGAACCGTCGCCCCAGTCCTGCAGACGGAAGCGTTCGGCCTGCTCGCGGTCATCGACGGCACGCAGCGTACCATCGTCGTCCAGTGCGGCGTAGCGGCCGGCGAATCGCAGCAGCACCACGTCAAGGCCGTCATCTGACAGGATACGGGGTTCGGCCGCGCGGCCGCCCAGCACCCGGCGCACACCGTCGAGCAACGTGGAGCGGAACGGGGGCTCGCCACCGTACCAGTCCTGGAACCACTGGTCGGCGAGCGGGCCGATCACCGCCACCTTATCCACGTGCGAATCGTGCACGTCGGCATCGCGTGCACCGTCGTCGCGCATCCCACGCAAGGTTTCACGTGAAACAATCGGCAGCAATCCGTCGTTCTTGAGCAGCACCACGGACTCTTCGGCGACACGCAGCGCGAGCGCGCGATGCTCCGGTGAGTCGAGATCGGCTTCGGCGACGTCGTCGAACGGATTGGACGGCACCGCATCGTACAGACCAAGCCGCAGCTTGGTCGTGATCGACCGACGCAGCGCACGGTCGACGTCGTGCTCGTCGATCAGTCCGCGCTCCCACGCCTCGACCGCGGCGGCATGCACCATGTCCATGTCGTCGGTCATGCAGTCGACGCCGGCCTTGAGCGAGCGTGCGACCGTCTCGGCGTGCGAGTCGGTGTCGTGGCGGGCGTCACGTACCAGCGACACCGCGCCGCCGTCGCTGACAACGTGCCCATACAGCCCGAACTCGCCGTGCAGCAGGTCCTCGACGCGCGGATCATGCATTTCGACCGTGCCGTTGACCGCGTTGTACGAGGTCATCACCGACGTCGCGCCAGCCCTCTCGATGCAGCGACGGAACGGCTCGTAGTAGTACTCGCGCCGGTTGCGCGCGTCGACGGTGGACGAGGTGACGCAACGGCCGTCCTCCACGTTGTTGGCGAAGAAGTGCTTGAGCGCGGCGGATATGCGCAGATGGTCGCGGGTCTCCCCCGGCCCGCCGCCCTGCATGCCGCGAACGTATGCGCCGGCCATCTCGCCGGTGAGCACCGGATCCTCGCCGTAACCCTCCTCGTTGCGGCCCCAGCGCGGG
>NZ_JAFEJT020000024.1 GCF_018555435.2 Bifidobacterium amazonense | reverse complement strand
TCGCTTTTGCTAGGTGAAGGATCCTTCTCACGCGTCGGCTCTGCAATCAAGGACTCGCCTTGCGGCGAGACTCATGCCTGCCTTCGCTCGACTATCGCCTCGCTCAGGCTGACGCTACGGACAGTGCACCGCACTGTCCGCTTAACGCGTCAGCCCTGCAACAATAGACTCGCCTGACGGCGAGACTCATTCCTACCTTCGCTCAGCTATCGCCTCGCTCAGGCCGACGCTACGGACAGTGCACCGCACTGTCCGCTTAACGCGTCAGCCCCACACCTCCTTGGCGATGGACTGGACGAGCGCGATCTTGGCCCACTGCTGCTCCTCGGTGAGCTTGTTGCCCTCCTCGGTGGAGGCGAAGCCGCACTGGGTGGACAGGCACAGGCGGTCGAGCGGCAGGATCTCGGCGGCCTCGGCGATGCGCGCCTTGATGACCTCGGGATCCTCGAGCTCGGGCTTCTTCGACGTGATCAGGCCGAGCACGACCTTCTTGTCGCCCGAGACCTTGGCGAGCGGCGCGAAGTCGCCGGAACGGTCGTCGTCGAACTCGAGGTAGTAGGCGGCCACGTTCTCCTTGCCGAACAATACGTCGGCCACGGTCGCATAGCCGCCGGCGGACGCCCACGTCGAATGGTAGTTGCCGCGGCAGTCGTGCGTGGTGATCACGAGGTCGGCCGGCAGGTCGGCGATCGCCGCGTTGTTCATCGCCGCGTACTGCTCCTGCATCGCGGCGAACTCCTCGGCCGTGTAGTGGCTATTGAAGTTCGGATCGCAGAACATGCCCCACGTGCAGTCGTCGAGCTGCACGTTGCGGCAGCCGGCCTCGTACAGGGCGAGGATCAGCCCGTGGAACGCGGCGGCCGTGTCGTCGGCCAGCTGGTCGTAGGCGGCCTGGTCGCTGCCGTAGAACTCGTGCACGGATTCGATGTTCTCCGGGCGGAACAGTTCGGCGTACAGCTGCGAGGGGGAGGGGATGGTCTGACGGGCCACGACCGTGTCGTCCTCGAACTGCTTGAGGAAGCGGAAATGGTCGACGAACGGATGCGTGCCGTCGAACGCGATCCGGCCGCTCAGACGGGCGGATTCGGCGCGGGTCACCTCGTCGTGGAACACGTAGCCCTGGTCGATGGCGACCTTCTCCACGCCGGCGAAGCCCCACATGCAGTCGAGATGCCACCAGCCGCGGCGGAACTCGCCGTCGGTGATCGCGTGCAGGCCGGCGGCCTTCTGCTTGGCGACCAGTTCGGTGATGCACTGGTCCTCGACGGCCTTGAGCGCCGCGGCGTCGATGCGGCCGGCCTCGAAGTCGGCGCGGGCGGCCTTGAGCTCGGCCGGGCGCAGGTAGCTGCCGACCACGTCGGCGCGGAACGGCGCGTTGTGTGCGTATGCCATGGATGTCCTCACGATCTTGCGCATCGGTTGCGCATGGCGATTGGTTGATACGTTGCGTAACCTTACCGCAACCCGGCCGACGACGTTCCGTATGCGTCCCGCATGCCGGTCGGGCCGTGCGCGGGGCGTCTTATGCGTTCGCCGTCGCGCCGCGGTGCGCCTCCGGGCGGAAGACGTCGGGTTCGACGTAGATCTCGAACCGGTACCATGGCAGCGCGCCGCGCACCGATCGTTCGATCTTGTCGACCGTTTCGACGTCGTAGTCGCGGTCGAGCTTCGACGTTTCGACCTTGAGGCACAACAGGATGTCGTCTTCGGACATGTGGATCGTCTGCATGTTGAGCAGCCTGGTCACGCCGGGCGTCGACGTGACCGCGCGGACGATCTCGTCGCGCGTCACCTGGTCGACGGTCTCGCCGAGCAGGAGTGAGCCGGATTTGAACGCGAGCAGCAGTGATCCGGCGATCAGGACCAGGCCGACCATCAGGCCGCCGACCGCATCCCACAGTTCGTCGTCGAACGCGATCGCGAGTCCGATGCCGGCGCCGGCGAACGCGAGGCCGATGAGCGCGAGCGTGTCCTCCATGATGACGGAGGCGAGTTCGGCGGACTTGGTGCGCCGCCAGAAGCGGAAGACGCCCATGTGCGGCGTGCGCGTGCGTTCCATGCGCTCGTTCGCCTCGCGGATGCTCGAGTGCAGGCCGTAGCCTTCGAGGCAGGCGCTGACGGCCACGACGACGAGCGCGGCGAACAGTTCGATCCGGCTGGCGTCGCGCAATGCGGGGTCGGCGATCACCGCGGCGATCTTCTTGACCGCCTCGGATGTGGAGAAGAAGCCGCCGACGAAGAACAGCAGCGTGGCGACGACGAACGAGGCGAGGTATTTCGCGCGGTACAGTCCGAACGGATGGTCGCCGTCGGTGCGGTGCTTGGAGAAGCGGCCGCCGATCATGAGGACGATCTCGTTCGAGCAGTCGGCGATGGAATGCACGGATTCCGAAAGCATGGCCGACGATCCGGTGAATACGGCCGCGCACAGTTTGGCCGCCGCGACGCCGATGTTCGCGGCGAGCGCCGCCTTGACGGCGGCTCCCGCATGCTTGGCCTGTTGCTGGATTCCCGTACCGGTGTCGCCGGCGTGCGCGTTCCGATCGTTCGGCTCGCCCATGATGCCCCTCTTCCCATGATGTTGCTGGAAACACCACACATTGTAGGAGCGTCGGGAACCGGGATGGGAAAGGAACGTTACTCCTCGGCCACAAGTTCGAGATAACTGTCGTTCCACAGATCCTCGTCGCCGTCGGGCATGAGCAGCACGCGTTCGGGGTTGAGCGCCTGCACGGCGCCCTCGTCGTGGGTGACGAGCACGATCGCGCCCTCGTATTTGGCGATGGCCTTGAGGATCTCGTCGCGCGAGGCTGGGTCGAGGTTGTTGGTCGGCTCGTCGAGCAGCAGCACGTTCGCGCGCGAGGTGACGAGCGTGGCGAGCGCGAGTCGCGTCTTTTCGCCGCCGGAGAGCACGCGTGCGGGTTTCAGCGCGTCGTCGCCGGAGAACAGGAACGAGCCGAGGATGGAGCGTGCCTGCGTGTCGTTCAGTTCGGGTGCGACGTGCGTGAGGTTCTCGAGCACGGTGGCATTCAGGTCGAGCGTGTCGTGCTCCTGCGCGAAGTAGCCGATCTTGCAGCCGTGACCGTATTCGACCACGCCGGTGTCGGGCTGTTCGATGTGCGCGAGCAGGCGCAGCGTGGTGGTCTTGCCGGCGCCGTTGTAGCCGAGGATGACGACGCGCGAGCCCTTGTCGACGGCGAGGTTCACGCCGGCGAACACGATGTTCGAACCGTACGCCTTGGAGATGTCCTTGGCCATAATCGGCGTGCGGCCGCAGGGCGCGGGTTCGGGGAAGCGGATGTCGGCGACCTTCTCCTGCTTCTGCGCCTCGGACGTGTTTTCGAGCAGCTTTTCGGCGCGGCGCATCATGTTCTGCGCGGCCACGGCCTTCGTGGCCTTGGCGTGCAGGCGGATGCCCTGCTTCATGAGACGTTCGGCCTTCTTCTCGGCCACTTCGCGTTCGCGGCGGCGGCGCTCCTCGTCCACGGCGCGCTGGTGCAGGTACGCCTTCCAGCCGAGCGAATACATGTCGATCTGGCCGAGCTGCGCGTCGAGATGCCACACCTTGTTGACGACCTCGTCGAGCAGTTCGGTCGAATGGGAGATCACGAGGAACCCGCCCTCGAACTTCTTCAAGAACCCGCGCAGCCATTCGATCGAGTCGGCGTCCAGATGGTTGGTGGGCTCGTCGAGGATCAGCGTGTCCGCGTCGGAGAAGAGGATGCGCGCCAGTTCGATGCGTCGGCGCTGGCCGCCCGACAGGGTGCCGAGTTCGCGGCCCATCACGTCCTGCGGCAGGCCGAGGCTGTCGGCCATGGCGATCGCCTCCGACTGCGCCGCGTAGCCGCCCGCCTTGTCGAAGTCCTGCATGATCTTGTCGTAACGGTTCATCGCGCGCGTCATCACGTCCGGATCCGGATCGGTCATCTCCTTCTCGCACTTGCGCATGCGGGCGATGATCGAGGCGATGTCGCGCGCGCTCATCATGCGGTCGAGCGCGGTCTGCGTCTGGTCGGCCGCATGCGTGTCCTGCGGCAGGTAGCCGAGCTTGCCCGAGACGCGCACCTTGCCCGCGGTGGGCAGCATGTCGCCGGTGATGACGCGCGTCAATGTGGTCTTGCCGGCGCCGTTGCGGCCGACCAGACCGATCTTGTCGCCCTTGGCCACGTGGAAGTCGGTCGGATGCAGCAGCGTACGTGCTCCGATCTGAATCTCAAGTCCCTGCGCTTCGATGGCCATGCCGTTCAGCCCGCCTTCCGTCGTATTCCCGTTGTCGTCATTTCCGTCTGTCCGCGTTCGGCCGATCCGTTCCGTATGCCGCCCGCCGTAAAGTCCAACGGTCCACTATAGCGAATGGGTGCGAATCGCGAAGCGAAACCGGCCGGCCGGCGGTAGGCTGGACGCGGCGGACAACCGGAAGGCCGGATTGCCGGCCTACGTTCGATGCGACGAAAGGAGCCCAAGCATGTCCGACAGCAAACGCACGATCCTCGTCACCGGATTCGACCCGTTCGGCGGCGAACCGGTCAATCCCGCGTTCGAAGCGGTCAAACTCCTGCCCGACGACATCGCCGGGGCCACGGTCGTGGGCCTGGAGATCCCCACCGCGTTCACGCGCAGCGCGCAGGTCGTCGAGGAGGCCATCGAACGCGAACGGCCCGACTGGGTGCTGTGCGTCGGCCAGGCCGGAGGACGCGCCGCGATCACCGTCGAACGGGTCGCGATCAATCTCGCCGAAGCGTCCATCCCCGACAACGACGGCGAACAGCCGTTCGACGCACCCTTGCGCGAAGACGGCGACACCGCGTATTTCGCGACCCTGCCGGTCAAGGCGATGGTCCGGAACATCAACGATCACGGCATTCCCGCCGCCGTGTCGTACACGGCCGGCACCTACGTGTGCAACGCCATCATGTACCACGTGCTCTACCTGCTCGACCGCCGGTTCCCCGGCGTCAAAGGCGGGTTCATCCACGTGCCGTACGCGGTCGAACAGGGCGTCGGCAAGTCGGCGGCGACGCCCACGATGGCGGTCGCGACGATGGCGAAGGCACTCGAGTACGCGATCGAAGCGATCGTGCACGACGAGACCGGCGCCAAGGGACACGATGGCGGGAGCAGTGCCGCCGGGACGATCTGCTGAATATCCGTGGGACGCCTCATCGACCCTTAGGGGTTCGTCCCCGGCGTCATCCCCGGGAATCAGGGTATCTTCATCCCGTCGGCCGATGGTACGCGAAAGCCGGAAACCCTACCCTTGACGGTATGCACACGGCGCAAGGCTTGATCATGTGGATCATGCCACGGATGCGCCGCCGAGGGAAGGATGACGACATGGCAGCACGCATCGCAACGGACGGCGTTCCGACCGCATCCGCCGCACGGGGAGCCGTCCGCGCGGGGACCGTGCGCAGTTTCGCCCGCTACCGCCGGCAGCGCGCCGCGAAAACGCTGGTCCGGCTGACCGCGGCGCTTCTGGCCGCGATCGCGGTCGTCGCCGGCCTGCTGTTCGGACTCGGACGTCTCGCCCATTGGGGCCCGTTCACGCCGGGCATTCCCGAAGCGACCTATTCGGCCGACTCGTGGAACACGATCGTCGTCAACCAGTGGCAGCGCATCCCCGACGACTGGCCCGCGCCGGACCTGACGCAACTCGCCAACGGCCAGCAGATCGACTCGCGGGCCTATCCGGACCTGCAACGCATGTTCGACGCGATGCGCGCGGACGGATTGAACCCCGAAGTGACCGCCGGCTATCGCACGCATGACGAACAGCAGCAGCTGCTCGACGACAAGATCTTCCTGTACGAGAACAATGGCATGGACGCCAAGGACGCCGAAGCGAAGGCCCGACTGCAGGTCGCCCTGCCCGGCACCAGCGAACACGAGCTGGGAGTCGCCGCGGACATCAACGCCGTGGGCGCGTCCGACGCGGACGCCAACCAACGCGTCTACGACTGGCTTGCCACCAACGCGTGGGAGTACGGGTTCATCCTGCGCTATCCGGCAGGCAAGACGTCCGTGACCGGCGTGGAACACGAGCCGTGGCATTACCGGTTCGTCGGCGCCGAAGCCGCCAAGGCCATCCATGAGTCCGGCATCGCGCTCGAAGAGTACCAACCGTGACCTCGTCATTTCGGTAGGGCGTTTCCCGTTCCTCTTTTGCCGTTCCGGCCGCAAATGCTACGCTGGATGGCAGGAGACGGACCGCATGCGTGCAACGCGATCGGCCCGCCGCTTGCCCCCCCCCTCAATGCCGAGTCGGGGCCGGGACCCAGAGAAGGAAACGGTCATGGAAACACGACATGACACGAATGAGCGACACGGCGGCACAGCAGGAACCCGCAGATGGATGACGGCCGGACTGGCGGCGCTCTGCCTGTGCCTGCCGGGCGGCTGCTCGGCGACACCGGCAGGAGACGACACGGGCACGACGTATGCGTCGCAGCTGCCATCCGACGATCGGATCGCCGATCTGGAGACCGTCGCCAAACGATTCGTCGCATGCCTGACCGAACGGGGACTCGTCGCCAAACTGGCGGACACCCTGTCGCTGACCATGGACGGATCGACGACGTCAGCGCCGCAGACCACGGTCGTCCTGCGCACCATCGGCGCGGACGGCAATCCGGTCGAAACGGACGGATACGGGATCGAAACCGACGCGTCCATCGCGAACCTGTACGGGAACGTGCAATACCGTCTTACCGGCTCGGACGGATCATGGTTCGCGGTATCCGGCTCCGCGGCGCTCGCCGACACGCCATACGCGTCCAGGCAATCCGACTATGCCGCGTGCGAGGCCGCGAATCCGGATTTCTCCCAGCCGCCGCTTTCCGGCGACGCGGCCCGTCCCAAACCGAATCCGCAAGTGCAGCAGGCCATGCTGGAATTCGCCCTCAAGGCCCGGAAAGCGGGATTCGACTGGGTGGCCGATCCCGGGCCGAACGACTACGGCAATACGCTGAGCATCCCCGACACCGTGTCCGCGGAAGAATTCCGCCGTTTCCTGGAAACGTTCCCCGCCGACGACAGACCGGATTTCTCGATCCTCTTCAGCCAGGGGCAGGAAGAACTGCAGGCGATATACAACGGCATGGAATGACCCGAATCCGAAGTAGGTAAGGCGAGGGCGACGCGCGGAACACACGGTCAAGGAGCGTATGGGATGGCACGAACGCAAACACGAAGGATCGGCATGCGACGCAAGGCCGTGACGCTGGTCGTCGCGGTCATCGTCGTGATCGCGCTGGCGGCGGCCTGCATGGTCACGAAACCATGGGATGCGATCGGGCGGCTGATCGCATCCGGACAGGCGACGAACGGCAGAACGATCGACGTGACCACGCTGCGCACGGCACAGGTCACCCGGGGCGTGCTCGACGCCGAAACCCGGCTCGGCGCAACCTTGCGATACGACAAGGCGAACGATTTCGCGGCCGCGCCAGGCATGATCACCCAACTGCCGGTCGCCGGCAAACAGATCGACACCGGCGAACAGGTGTACGAGATGGACGGCGTTCCCGTGCCGCTCTTCCACGGCGAACGCCCGTTCTGGCGCACGCTGGACACCGATGCGGCGGATGGCCCGGACGTCACGCAGCTTGAGGAGAACCTTGCCGAACTTGGGCTTTTCGCCGGTGAGCCGGACGCGCATTTCGACTGGACGACCCGCGAGGCGGTTCGCCAATGGCAGCTTTCGTTGGGATTGACGGGCGATGCGGCGTCCGGCACGTTCGCCCCGACGTCCGTGGCGCTCGCACCGGCGGCGCCGATCCGCATCACGACCGTGAACGCGAAACTCGGCGAATCGAACGCGGTGCCGGCCAGCTACACGAACGTCACCCTGCACGTCGAGGCCACGCTCACCGCCACGCAGGCCGCCACGTTCAAGGCCGGCGACAAGGCGCAGGTCGTCCTGCCCGACAACACGACCATCGACACGACGCTCACCGCCGTCGACCAAGGTGGCCAGGCCACCGGAACGGACGGGCAGGTCACGTCGCCGTCGGCCCGCGTCGACTTCCCCGACCAGTCGCAGGTCGCGAAATTCGGGCCCACGACGGTCAGCCTCGTCATCCCCAACACGTCCGGCCAGTCGACCGTCGAAACGCTCATCGTGCCGGTCACCGCGATCATCGCGTCCGCCGGCAGCACGTACGCGATCGACGTGGTGCGCGGCGACCGGCTCGAACGCATACCCGTCGAAATCGGACTGGTCGCGAACGCCCAGGTCCAGATCACCAAGGCCGACGGGCTCAAGGAAGGCGACAAGGTGGTGATCTCATGACCGGCGACCTGCTGACGCTGGACCATGTGACCAAGGCGTTTGCCGGCAGGTCCGGGACGATGATCGAGATCCTGCATCCGACGACGCTGGCGATCGGCCACGGCGAACGCATCGCGATCGTGGGGCCCTCCGGCTCCGGCAAATCGACGCTGCTGTCGCTGCTCGGCACGCTCGACATGCCCACCACAGGCACGCTGCGCTACGACGGCGACGACGTGACGGCGATGGGCGAACGACGGCGCAGCGAACTGCGCGCGGCCCGCATCGGCTTCGTATTCCAACAATTCCACCTCATCGCCGGCGTATCCGCCCTGGAAAACGTGACGATCGGCCTGCAATACACCAGCCTGCCGCGCGCCAGACGCCGCGAGCGCTCCACCGAAGCGCTCGAACAGGTCGGATTGGGGGAGCGGCTGCGCCACCGTCCCTCGCAACTGTCCGGCGGCGAACAGCAGCGCGTCGCCATCGCACGCGCGCTCGTCAAACACCCCGACATCATCTTCGCCGACGAGCCGACCGGCGCGCTCGACACCGACACCGGGCACACGATCATCGACCTGCTGCTCGACGCGGCCGGCGACGGCGCAAGCCTCGTCGTCGTCACGCACGACCCCACGGTGGCCGCACGCTTCGACCGACGACTGCACATCCGCGACGGCATGGTGAGCGAAACGACGCAAGGAGACGAGCATGCGTAACCCGACATCCACCAGACGATCGCCGCGCATACGCAAACCATTGCGCACACGCATCGCCGACCTCCTGCACACGGCATGGATCGGCACGACCGGCCGCGTCTCACGCACCATACTCGCCTCGCTCGGCATCGCGCTCGGCGTCGCCGCCTACGTGGCCCTGTCCGGCATCGCCGCATCCAACCAGACCGCGCTGCTCGCCCGGCTCGACGCGCTCGGCGCGAACCTGCAGATCGTCGCCCCCGGCCAGGACGCCGCCCGACAGACCATCCCACTGCCGGAATACGCGCCCGACACGATCGCCCGCCAACCCATCGTCGAACAGGTCGGCGTCTTCGACACGCCACCGCAGAACATCCGGATCTTCAAAAACGAACTCGTCCCCGCATCCAACGGCAACGCGCTCGCGCTCGCCATCATGCGACCCGGAGCCCTCGACGCGCTCGGCACGACCTTCGCGCGCGGCCATGGCATCGACCGCAACAACGAACACCTGCCAGTGACGGTGCTCGGCTCCGAGGCCGCATACCGGCTCGGCGTCAACGACGTCGGCGACCGCATCCTCATCGACAACGAATGGTACGGGGTCATCGGCATCCTCGACCCCATGCCGCAGGCCGAAACGCTCAACACGTCAGCCATCATCGGCGAAGCATGGACGCTCGACCACTATCCCGACCAGGCGGCGGACATCGCCCAAATCAGCGCGATCTACGTGCGCACCACGCCGGGCGACGCCGAAACGATCCGACGCACGCTCGCCCACGCGGCCAACCTCACCGACGGCAACGTGAGCGTGACCGCAAGCGCCGACCTGTCCAAGGCGCGCAACGCCACCAGCGACTCCCTGACCACGCTCGGCCTCATGATCGGCATGATCGCACTCGCCGTCGGCGGCATGAGCATCGCCAACATGATGATCGTCACCGTCATGGAACGCCGCGGCGAAATCGGCCTGAGACGCGCGCTCGGCGCCACGCCCGGCACCATCCGCATGCAGTTCGTCACCGAAGCCGCCATGCTCTCCGCCTTCGGCGGACTGGCCGGCATAGGGCTCGGCGCGGGCACGGCGGCGGGCGTGGCGCTCGCGGCCGGTCAGCCGCTCGCCCTGGACTGGGGGAGCCTGCCGCTCGCATGGGGCGCGGCCGTGACGGTCGGCATCCTGGCCGGACTGTATCCGGCGGGACGGGCCGCCCGGCTCACGCCGACCGAAGCGCTCAGAAGCGAATGAACCGGTTTCCGGGATGCCGTCAACGAATCCCGGAAACCCGCATGATAGCCTTATAAGCTGCGGCGCGTAACAAGCGAGGTGACCTATGGGCGATGTCAGACGGGAAATGGAACGGCTGCGACCGGTCTACGAGACCGGCGTGCTGCGCCTGCTCAGACGGGAAACCTCACGACTCTACGTGGCGTTGCTGCGCGCCGCATTCGACCCGCTCACCGGTGAGCTGCCCCGCGAAACCCTTGAAGAGCGTTTCGCGCAAAGCCTGTCCATGCTCGCCGATGCCGGCGAATACGCGCCAAGGCCGGATCAGACCTACGCCGAAGCCGCGCGTCAGATCCTCATCGACCTGAGCCGCGAAGGCGACGGCGACTACGCGTGGCTCGCCAACGCGCACGACGCCGCATCGCATCGTTTCCTCTACCGGCTCACCGCCCGCGCGCATCGCGCCATCGAAGCCCTGTCCAAGCTCGAGGACGACACGCGAACCCTGTCCGGCGCCCAGGCCAACAGCATCATCATGGAAATCGAACATGCGCGCATGCAGCTGACCTCCGATCCGGGCGAGCGCGTGCGCCTGCTCACCGAGGAGATCAACGAACGCCAGCGCGAAATCGAACGCATCCAGCAAGGCCAGACAAACGCGGACCTGACCGACGCGCAGGTCGCGGACGTGATCGCCGTCATCCACAACACGCTGCGCGGCGTGCCCATCGACCTGCGCGAACTCGTATTGTCCGAACGCGACAACGGCGATGCGCTGCGCCGGCGCATGCAGGGCGGCGACATGAGCGTCGACGACATCCTCAACGCCTACCATAACGAATACCGCAAAGCGTTCGACGAATCCGATTCGGGCCGCCGGTTCAACGACGCGTTCCAGGTGATCATCACCGACGAAGGACGCCAGCAGATCGACGACGCGTTGCGAGACATCGCCAGAACCCCCTACCTGGCCGGTTCCGCGGGCACGCTGCTCAATCAGGTACGCGACGAACTCGCCCTCATCTACAACGGGTTGGAAGCGGTACGACGCCAGCGGCGCGTCTCCGACGAAGCGGTCAGCCGACTCGTCCGCCAACAGACCGACACACGCTACCGCACCATGCTCGGCATGCTCAACCGTCTGTTCGTCCATCTCAACGCGGACGCGAAAGCGCATCCGAATGATCCGACGCGACCTTACCGCACCGACAGCTCGATCGCGCAGATCACCGCCCTGCCGACACGACCGGCCCGATCCATGACCCGCGCCGCCACCCGCAGCCTCGCCGACATGGAACCGGACATCCTAACGGGCAATGACGGCCAGCCCATCGATCTCAAAGACCTGATCATCGGCGGCGGACCGCGGCTCGCACGCATGATCTCACTCATCCGTCTCGACCCGGTCACCGCCGACGACGGGCGCATCGACATCGCCGCCAGCTTCAACCGGCTGCCGGACGAGGAACGCCGCGAAAGCGAACTCGTCGGCTTCCTCGGCGCCCTACCGGCATGCGACGGGCCGAACGCCGCCACATGGCACTGCATATCACTCGACAATGATCGCCGGGACTGGACGACGCTGCCGATCCTGGCCAGTCACGACGAACTGGACGACATCATCAAGGAGGAAGGGGAACCGGCATGAACGAACCGGACACAGCCATACGCGGCACCGACGAACACGACATGACGGACACGACCGTCGGACAGACTGAACCGGCGGTCAACCCATACGCCCTGTTCGAAGGAGACAGCGGCGACATGACCGCCGACGCGCGTCGGGCCGCGATCGCGCTCAAACGCGAACGCTACATCAGCGGAGACTTGTACGAGATCGCGCTCGACAACCGCGACGCCGTCGAACGCTCCCTCAACAATGATCTGCTCGAACTGGTCATCAACGACCGTTACCGCATCATGATCGCCATGCCCGTGGCCAGCGGCGACATCACGTTACGTTCGCTGAAAACCCGCGTCAGCCTCAAACGCGAGGAAGCCGTACTGCTCGCCTTCCTGCGTATCCGCGTACTCGAATACGACAACGCGCGCGAACCCGCGGACAACTGGCTGATCAGCCTCGAAGAGATACGATCCGCGCTCGCCACCGGCACCGGCTACTTCGCCGCGCGCAACGACGAGGAAGGCGTGCTCAAACAGGTCGGATCGGTCGTATCCGCCATGTGCACGTACGGGTATCTCGAACGCAGCACGGACGACGAAACCCTGTACCGGATCACACCGCTCGTGCCGGTGGTGCTCGACCGCGAACTGGCCGAATCCTGGCTGGACATCGCAACCGGCAACGACGAGACCGCGACCGGCACGACGCGCACGGACACGGACGACAAGGAAGGGGAGTGACATGCCCGCAGCACTGCAGATGATCGCCGACCGGTGGATGATGGAAAGCCGCCAGCTCGTCAACTGGGGCTCATACGAGGGATACCATGAGTTCCGCCCCTCGATGGACAAGAGCCTGCCGGTGACGCTGCTCGCCGGCGCCAGCGAATCCGGCAAGTCGACGCTCGTGGACGCGCAGATCTCGCTCCTATACCCGACGGGCACGCCATTCAACAAGGCGTCTAACTCTGGACGCTCCGAACGCAACGACTACACGTACCTGCTCGGCATGACCGGCACCGGTGACGACGACCGGCCCAACTACCTGCGCGGAAACGACGACAACGGCACGCCGCAGGCCGTATGGGGCGCAATCGTCGACACCTACCGCAACCTGACCGACGGGCAGACGCTGTCATGCGGTAAATTCCTGTACCTGATGCCGGGAGACGAGAAAAACGCCGTCCGCCGCCAATACGTGGTATGGAACAAGCCGATCGACCCGCGTCTCATGGACCAGTACCGGGACTCGCCGTTCACGCCCACGCAGCTGAAAGCCGCCTACCCGCAATGCCTCACCTTCCCCAGCGCGGAGGCGTTCCACGAACACATCTGGCCCATCATGGGCCTGAGCGCCGAAGCATGCCGATTGCTCGCCAAAATCCAGTCCGCCGACGCACCCTCGCGCCTCGACGACATCTTCAAACAAGGCGTGCTCGGCGTGCCCGAAGCGCTCGAACTGGCCCGCGCCACCGTCGACGACTACGACCGATACGCGGAAAACTTCCGCAGCATGGAAGACAAAGCCAAACGTATGGACAAGCTGCGCGCCATCCGCAACAGCTACGAGGCATACGATACGGCACGCAAGGAGGCGAACCGGTTCACAACCATCGACCCGAACACGGAAACCGGCGCGCGCACGATACGACGATGGGGCACCTCCCGTATGGCCGCCACGGTCGCCGCGCAACTGCCGATCGACGAAACCGAACGCAACACGCGACAGGCCGACGCCGACGCGGCCGGCCGCCACGCAGACGAACTCAATGCGCGCATCGACGCGATCCGCAGCCAGATCAACGGTCTGGACGGCGGCAACCTCACACGCCTCGAATACGAGCTCACCACGGCCCAACACACGCTGCAAACCGCAACGGCCACACGCGAACGCATCGCACGCGGATGCGAAGCCATCGGCAAAACCATGCCCGCCGACCACAGCGCATGGGAACAGGCGCGCATCGACGCAGCCACGTTCATCCGCGACTACGAACGACGCAACGACGAACTCGAAACGGCACGGGACACGGCATCCAACGCCCGAACCAACGCCAACATCACACTGCGCACGCTCGAACGCGACTACCAGCGACAAAGCGCGCAACGCACCCGCATCACACAGCAAATGGACGACTCGCGCGCCATGCTGTGCCACGCGACCGGACTGAAACCCTCCGAACTGCCATACGTCGCCGAACTCATGGACGTACGCGACGGCGACGAACCATGGCGTCTTGCCATGAACGTCGTATACGGGCCCATCGCCCAAACCATCCTCGTCGACAAACGCCACGAACAGGGATTCGCCGCCAAAGTCAGCACCATCGACCCGCACGCCATGGCAAGACGCACCTGGCAGTTCGTCGACACGACACGCCAACCAGGAGACGGCCATGCGCCCGCATCCGCGCTCGCCGACACAGCCGACGACTGGATGTCCGACAAACTACGATTCCGCGAAGACTCCCCATTCGCTGCATGGCTACGCGAACAAACCCGATCCGAACGGTTCGACGCACGATGCGTCACCGCCATCGACGACACGGACCGCACCACCCGTCAGGTCCAAGCCGACGGACAGATCAAATCCGGCAAACGCGGCCAACACGGCGTCAAAGACCGCCCGCAGATCATCGGCTTCGTCAATGAACAATACCTCGAACAACTCCGGCAACGCGTCGCCGACGCCCGCACTGCCGCCGACGAAGCGGAACACGCATACGCGGACGCCAAAGCAGCCATCGACCAGCTGCGACACGAACGCGAAATCGCAAGCCAGATCGTCTACACGGAATGGGACAACGTGGACACGGACGGCGCCGAACAACACATCCACGACATCGAAACCACCATCCAATCCATCACAAACAACCCCAAGCTCGCCGAACTCACCGAACTGAAAGACGCATTGGGCGACGAACTCACCCACACGCTACGCCGCCAATCCGAAGCACAGCAAGCCGCCGACCACGCGTCCGCAGCCGTCGACGCAGCCCACGCATGGCTGGACAGCCATCGCGACGCCATCGCCACCGACGACCGACAAACCCCGCCGCTCGACGACGTCGTCGTCAACACGCTCCAAACTGCCTACAACCAGCGACTCGACGGCCTCCCCGACGACGCCATGCGCGCGCACATGATCATCGGAGCCGGAAAAACCACCGGCCCCAACGACACACCGTTCGACGCGCGAATCATCGACGGCATCGGCAAGGACGTGACCGCCACCATCGACAGACTGAACAACACGACCGAAACCAAACGCACCGCCGTCGAGCTCCACATGAGCGGATACATCGACCAGTACGCGTCCGACGACGACGCGCTCGCCGCCAGCGTGAACGACTACCGGTACTATCTCGAGGAGCTCAACGATCTGTCGCAACTGGTCGCCACCACCGCGACCGCGGGCGAATACCATCGCTGTCTCAACCATCTGCTCATGAGCCTGCTCACGCTCAAGCGCGCCCTCGACACGGATGCGGGCGACATCCGCGACCAGCTCGACCGCATCAACGCGATGCTTCGCGGCCAGCAGTTCGGTCCGCGTCACGGCAGTCTGTCCCTGCATGCCGACGTGCGCAGGCCCGACCGTGATTTCACGACGAAGATGCAGCATGCCATCGGCACGCTCAATGATTGGAAATCATCGCAGGGACAGTCCAACGCGATCGATTCGCGGCGAACGTTCGCCGCATGCGCGACGATCATCGAACTCCTGCGCGTCGACCTGGCGAAGGTCAAGGACGTCAACGGCGTACGCAGCTACGGTGCGCGCAACCTCGACCCGCGATGCCGTTCGGCGTTCTACGCGCTTGTGCATCATGACGATGGGCAGGATGAGCGCATCACGTCGACCGGCGGACGCTCCGGCGGCGCACTGCAGGAGCTCACGTCGTTCGTGTACGGCGCGGCGCTCATCTACATGCTTGGCGGCGGCATGGAACGTCGGCTCAAGCCCAGCTACACGACGCTGTTCCTCGACGAGGCGCTCATCAAGGCCGACGGCCGGTACACGAGGCGCGCGCTGAGCGTGCTGCCACGGCTCGGCTTCCAGGTGATCGTCTCCGCGCCCGAAAGCAAGACGGGGGAGATCATCGAAGTGTCCACCAAGGCGTACGTGACGCGCAAGGATCCGGACAGCGGACGCACGTCGCTGCGCGAGGCCACCTGGAACGGCTATGAGGATGCGCTCGGCGACGGCGCCGCTACTGCCGCCGGTGTCGACGGCACGGGCTCACTCGCCGATGACGTCGCCGACGAGTCCTGAGACGATCGCCATGATGAGCGAGCCGATCACCGACCACCAGAAGCCGTGAATGACCACGCCCACGTCGAACAGGGTGAGCGCCAGCCATGAGGCGAGTTCCATGAACAGCCAGTTGAGCACCAGCGCGAACAGGCCGAAGCTCAGGATCGAGATCGGCAGGGCGAGCAGGTGCACGACCGGTTTGATCGACGCGTTGATGAGAGCAAGGAACAGCGAGAACGCGGCGATGCCGAGGATCGGCGGCTCGCCGACCGCCTCCATGCCGGGCAGCAGGGCGACCATGACGCCCGCGGCGATCGTCAATACCAGCCAACGATAAACGAAGTGACTCATACCGTCGATTATCCCAGCCGAAATGTCACCGGACTGTGATCGTGGACGATTCGCCGCGGCGAAGCTCCGGCAGCATCACCGCGAATAAAACGACCGCGAGCACGGCGGTGAGCAGATCGGCGAGCGCCTGCGCGGCGATCACGCCCGTATAGCCGGCCATGCGAGATCCCACGAACAGCGTGACGGCGAGGATCACTCCCTGGCGGCCGATCGACAGGACGAACGCGCCGAGCGCCTTGCCCGCCGACTGGAACGTGCAGGTCGTGACCATGACGATCGCCACGCATACGAGGCTGAGCAGCTGCACGCGCAGCATGCCCGCGCCAAGCGTGACGATCGTCTCGTCGGCGATGAAGAAGCGCATGAGCATGCGGTCGGCGAGGCTGAGCACGAGCGTCATGGTGAGCGCGAACAGGCATAGGAACACGTACGAGAAGCGCATGATCGCGCGCAGCCGAGGCATGTTGCGCGCGCCCCAGTTGTAGCCGATGAGCGGCTGCGCGCCGAACGCGAATCCGGCGAAGACGAGCACGGCGATCATGACGATCTTGAGCGCGATGCCCATTGCGGCGACCGCGTCGGTGCCGTAGGGCAGCAGGAACAGGTTGACCATGACGATGCCGACGCTTTGCGTCAGGTTCGTGATGGCCGCGGGGATGCCGATGGCGAAGATGTCGCGGATCTCGTGCGCCGCGACATGCAGCCGGCGTGTGGCGCGGTCGATGACGAGCCGTGGGGCGATCGACAGGTTCGGGCTGCGCCGCAGCAGGAACCAGACGAAGTACAGGTCGGCGCAGATGTTCGCGATGACGGTCGCGCCGGCCGATCCGGCCGCGCCCCAGCCGAACACGTGGACGAACAGCGGGTTGAGCATGATGTTGACGACGGTGCCCGCGACCGAGCCGGTCATCGACTGCACGGCGTGGCCTTCGGTGCGCAACAGGTTGACCGGGGTCATGGAGACGATGATGAACGGCGAGCCGATGATGATGAGCGTGTAGAAGTCGGATGCATGCCGCCACGTGTCGGCGGTCGCGCCGAGCAGCGTGAGCATGGGGTCGCGGAAGACGAGGCCGAGGACGGCGATGAGGATGCCGGTGACGATCGCGGCGTAGAAGCAGAACACGCTCAGCCGCTTGCCGTCCGCGTATCGGCGCTGTCCGAACAGGCGGGAGATGACCGACGCGCCGCCGAGGCCGAAGATGTCGCCGAGCGCGATCATCACCGTGAACACGGGCGCGGTCAGGGACACGCCCGCCACCATGCTCGTATCGCCGGTGTGCGCGATGACGTACGTGTCGACCATGTTGTAGACCAGCGTGACCAGCATGCCGAGCACCACCGGCGTCGCCAACGAGAAATACGCCTTCGGTACCGGTGCCTTTTCGAACAGTTCACTGTTCATACGTCTCCTTGTCCCTTCTTTCCGTGGCCGTGCCGCGATTTTTCCGGCGGATTGTCACGGGCATCATAGCCGCCACAGTGCGGACAAACGACACGCCAGCGGGGAGCGGGAGGGAGTAGGGGAGTCGAAACGGTTCAGATCAGGATGCCGTTGCAGTGGTCGATCTCATGCTGGATGATCTGTGCGGTGAAACCGTCGAACGTGGCGGTGACTTCACGGAACCGGCGCGTCTGGCACGTGACGGTGATGCGTTCGTATCGTACGGTCGGGCGCATGCCGGTCAGCGACAGGCAGCCTTCCTCGGTTTCGTATTCGCCGGAACGTTCGACGATGCGCGGATTGAACATGACCGTATTGCGGCCGGTCGTCTCGTCCGAGAACACGATGATCCGCTTGCCTACGCCGATCATGTTCGCGGCCATGCCCACGCACGAGTCGGCGTGCGCGGCCAACGTGTCCGCTAGATCGACGGCCACATGCAGATCGTCCGTCGTCGCCGGTTCGGACGGCTTGCTCAGGAATCGTTCGTCGGTCATGATCGGCTGCTGCATGGTCGTTCCCTTCCCGTGAATGCGATATGGTGCATGCGCATCGCATCGTACCAGCCCTTCCCGTCTCCCATCCTTCGCGGATCGGCGGGGGATCGTCAGTCATCGCCGTGTTCGTCCCGCCGGCGGCGTCGCTCCAATGCGTAATAGCTGGCGTAACAGCAGATGACGAACGGCACCATGCAGTACAGCGTCGAACGCTGCGTCTCGTCCAACACCACCAGCACCAGCGCGCCGATGCACATCACGATGGCGAGCCAGGGAAGCAGCGGGTATCCGGGCGCACGGTAGCCCAATTCGCCGGCGGAATGCCCCTCGCGCGCCCATTCGCGGCGGAACCGGATATGGCACACGCACACCGAAAACCACACCACCAGCGTGGCCAACCCGGAAACGGCCACCAACACCAGATACACGGTGGACGCGGCGATCACGGAGGACAGCAATGCGAGCAGTGATCCGACCATGCTGAACAGCACGGCCCACACGGGCACGCCATGGAAGTTCGTCTTGGCGAAGCGAGCCGGGATCAGCCGCTCCTTCGCCAGCGACCACACCATGCGCGAACACACGTACAGGCCGGAATTCGCCGCGGACAATACCGCGGTCAGCACCACGAAGTTCATCACGTCGCCGGCGAACGGCATGCCGATCGACTGGAACACCAGCACGAACGGGCTGGTCTCCACGCCGGCCCTGTGCCAGGGGATCAGCGAGGCCATCACCGCGATCGAGCCGATGAAGAAGATCGCCAGACGGAACACCGTGGTATGCACGGCCTTCGGGATCGCGCTTGAAGGATCCTTCGTCTCGCCCGCGGCCACGCCCACCACTTCGGTGCCGGAAAACGCGAACACCACGGTGAGCAGCGTGGAGAACACCGGCGCGAAACCGTTCGGGAACCATCCGTCCGATGCGAAATTGCCGAACAGCGGCGCATGATCGTCCCCGGCGATCGGGATCGCGCCGAAGATCGCCAGCAGTCCGATGAGAATGAACGCGACGATCGCCAGCACCTTGATCGAGGCGAACCAGAATTCCGCCTCACCGTACAATCGCACCGACATGATGTTGAGCACGAACACCACCGCGATGAACACGGCCGACCACGCCCATGCCGGCGAATCCGGGAACCAGCGTTGCATGAGCAGGCCGGCCGCGGTGAATTCGCTGGCGAGCGCCACGGCCCAGTTCAGCCAGTACAGGATGGCGATGGTGAACGCGGTGCCAGGGCCGATGAACCGTTTGGCATACAGGTGAAAACTGCCGGCGTAGGGCATGGCCACGGACAGCTCACCGAGCGAGACCATCACGCAGTAGACCAGGAGCGAGCCGACCGCGTACGCCAGGATCGCGCCGAGCGGGCCCGCCTGATGGATGGTGTAGCCAGAGCTGACGAACAGGCCCGTGCCGATCACGCCGCCGAGCGAGATCATCGTCAGGTGGCGTGATTCCATGTTCCGTTCGAGCTCGGTCCGCCCGTTCTCCGTTGCGCTGGTTTGCTTATTGCCGGCATCCGTCATGTTTCGGGGTTCCTTTGCTTTGACCACGTGCAGCCACTGTTCGGATTATGTCGAACCAATGATACCGGTCCGAGCCTGCGTCGAACACGTGGCATGCCGTCCCAACGGTCGGCAAGGTGCCGCGTGCGGTTATCCGGAGATGCTCTCGATGACGGAGCTGATCGTGTCGAATGATTCGTCGGCCTGGTCGATGATATGTTTGCCTTGTTCGACGTGACCGGGACGAACGGAGGAAAACATGAGTGCGGACAACGGCAGTGTTGCGTATGACGGCGTACAAACGCCGAAACGACGGGACGACGAGCGGACAGTGGCCGGCGCGCACCGCAGGATGCGTCGCGCAGACCGGGAAATCACCGACCCCGCACGCATCGGCGAGATCATCGCCCGCTGCGACATCGTCGACGTCGCATACGCGGACGCCGAAGGACTGACGATCGTGCCATTGAACTTCGGCTACGACTACGACGAACAGACCGGAGCACTCACGCTGTGGATGCACTCCGCCAAGCAAGGACGCAAACTCGACGCAATACGGGCAGCCGACAACCATCTGCCCGTGGCATTCACCATGCACGCCGACTGCGAAGTCATCGCAGGCCGCACCGCATGCAACTGGGGCGAAGCATTCACGTCGATCATCGGCAACGGCACCGCCTCGATCGCGAACGACCTCGAAGAACGCCGCCACGGACTGCAACGACTCATGGCACACCAAGCACACATGCCACACGTCGAATTCACCGACACGCAAGTCAACAGCGTCACGGTCTGGCGCATCGACACGACACGACTGACCGCCAAAGAACACGCCAAACCAACCCCAACCCACGCCATGAGACAGCATTCCAGCGACAACATGGCATCATGACAACAACAGAAACGGGGCGCGCAACCGCAACGGTCACACGCCCCATCATCGACATCCCATCCGTCACTTCACAAACGGCGCGCTCGCCCTATCAAGCACCGCGATCTCATCCGCGGACAGATCAAGCGACACCGAAGCGATAGGACCGGCAACCTGCGGGCGATGACGCAACCACGCCAACGCGACCGGCAGCGCATAACCGCGCTCGCGGGCGTATCCGCCTCGCGGTTCCGCTGCGGGCGGACAGTCCGGAGTGACCGCATATGCCGTATCCGCACGCAGTCGTGCCAAAACACGCCGATCGAACAAGCGTTCGAAATTTGTCCGGGAATCAGGTATCCTAGGGCGCAGCACCGAGAACGCACGACGAACGAACAGAAGGCGGCAGCGATGGCGGCAAACCGAAAGGCCCCGAACGGCGGGAAAAACGGCGACGTGGTGGTCGAACGCGTCATGACCAGCGACACGTTTCTGTCGAGGGAAATCAAGAAGGCGCCGATGCGTCGCACCGACACGTCGCTCGTGGCGGACATCTCCCACATCCCCAACGACCTGAAAATCACCATCCAGGGTGCGCGTGAGCATAACCTCAAGAACGTGGACCTGTCGATCCCGCGCAATCGCATGGTCGTGTTCACGGGCCTGTCCGGTTCGGGCAAGTCGTCGCTTGCGTTCGACACGCTGTTCGCCGAAGGTCAGCGGCGATATGTGGAGTCGCTGTCCGCGTATGCGCGACAGTTCCTCGGACAGATGGACAAGCCGGACGTCGACTTCATCGAAGGACTCAGCCCGGCCGTGTCGATCGACCAGAAGACCACGAACCGCAACCCGCGTTCGACGGTCGGCACGATCACCGAGATCTACGATTACCTGCGACTGCTGTTCGCCCGCACCGGCATTCCGCACTGCCCGGTGTGCGGAGAGCCGGTGAGCGCCCAGACGCCGCAGCAGATGGTCGACACGCTGCTCGCCAACCCGGAACGTACGCGTTTCCAGATTCTCGCCCCCGTGGTGCGTGGCCGCAAGGGCGAATTCGCCGACCTGTTGGAACTGCTGCGCGGCGACGGCTACGCCCGCGCGCTCGTGGACGGCGAGATGGTGCAGCTGAGCGACGACATCAAGCTCGCCAAGCAGAAGAAGCACACGATCGAAGTGGTCGTCGACCGTCTCGTCGTCAAGGACGGCATTCGCCAGCGGCTCACCGACTCGGTCGAAACCGCGCTGAAACTCGCCAAGGGCGTCATCGTGGCGGACTATGTGGACCGGGACGAGAACGATCCGGCCCGTCGCCAGCCGTTCTCCGAAAAGCGCGCCTGCCCGAACGGCCACCAGCTCGAACTCGACGAGATCGAGCCGCGCACGTTCTCGTTCAACGCACCGTACGGCGCGTGCCCCGACTGCACGGGCATCGGCTATTCGCTCGAGATCGACCCGGAACTCGTCATTCCCGACCCAAGCAAGACGCTCAACGAAGGCGCGATCGAACCATGGGGGCTCACCAAGGGCACAGGGGAGTACTACCGCCACGTGCTGGAGGGCCTCGGCGAGGAAATGGGCTTCGACCTGGACACTCCGTGGCAGGATCTGCCGTATGAGGTTCGTCATGCGATCATGTATGGCCGCAACTTCAAGGTGAAGGTCTCCTACCGCAACCGGTGGGGACGCATGCGCGAGTATTCGACCGGATTCGAGGGTGTGGTGCGCACGCTGATGCGCCGCCACGACGAGACCGATTCCGACCAGATGAAGCAGTATTACGAGTCGTACATGCGCGAGGTGCCGTGCCAGACCTGCAAGGGACGGCGTCTGCGCCCCGAAGTGCTGGCGGTGACGGTCAACGGCAAGTCGATCGCCGACGTGTGCGACATGTCCGCCGAAGCGAGCCTGGCATGGGTGAACGGTTTGGAACTCACGGGATCCGCCGCGCAGATCGCGGGCGAGGTGCTCAAGGAGATCCGTGCACGGCTCGGCTTCCTCAACGACGTCGGCCTGAACTATCTGACGCTGTCGCGCGCCGCGAAGACCCTGTCCGGTGGCGAGGCGCAGCGCATCCGCCTCGCCACGCAGATCGGCTCCGGCCTCGTCGGCGTCATGTACGTGCTCGACGAACCGTCCATCGGCCTGCACCAACGCGACAACGAGCGGCTCATCGAAACGCTGCATCACCTGCGTGACCTCGGCAACACGCTGATCGTCGTCGAGCACGATCAGGAGACCATCGAAAAGGCCGACTGGCTCGTCGACATCGGACCGGGAGCGGGCGAACACGGCGGCGAAGTCGTCTACTCGGGCCCCGCGTCGAAGCTCGTGGAGGCTCCCCGATCGATCACCGGCGACTACATCGCCGGCCGTCGCGAGATCGCCGTGCCCGGCCACCGCCGCAAGACCGACCGGACCCGCCAGCTGCGTGTCGTCGGCGCACGTGAGAACAACCTCAAGAACCTCACCGTCGATTTCCCGCTCGGCGTGATGACCGTGGTCACCGGCGTCTCCGGCTCCGGAAAATCCACGCTCGTCAACCAGATCCTCTATCCCGTCCTCGCCGACAAGCTTAACGGCGCGCGCATCGTGCCCGGCAAGCATACGCGCGTCGAAGGCGTCGACCAGTGCGACAAGGTCATCCACGTCGACCAGAACCCGATCGGACGCACGCCGCGATCCAATCCCGCCACCTACACCGGCGTGTGGGACAAGATCCGCACCCTGTTCGCCAAGACGCCGGAGGCCCAGGTGCGCGGCTACGGGCCGGGCCGCTTCTCGTTCAACGTCAAAGGCGGCCGATGCGAGGCCTGCCATGGCGACGGCACGTTGAAGATCGAAATGAACTTCCTGCCCGACGTGTACGTCGAATGCGAGGAATGCCACGGCATGCGGTACAACCGCGAGACGCTCGAGGTCAAGTACAACGGCAAGTCCGTGTCCGACGTGCTCGACATGCCCATCGAGGAGGCCGCGAAATTCTTCAAGGCATACCCGTCGATCTCCCGCTACCTCGACACGCTCGTCGAGGTCGGCCTCGGCTACATCCGCCTCGGCCAGCCTGCCCCCACCCTGTCGGGCGGCGAATCGCAGCGCGTCAAACTCGCCACCGAACTGCAGCGCCGCTCTACGGGCAAGACCGTGTACATCCTCGACGAGCCGACCACCGGCCTGCACTTTGAGGACGTGAGGAAACTCCTGCTCGTGCTGCAGGGGCTCGTCGACAAGGGCAACACGGTGATCGTCATCGAACACAACCTCGACGTGGTCAAGTCGGCCGACTGGATTATCGACCTCGGCCCGGAGGGCGGCGACGGCGGCGGCACGGTCGTCACGCAGGGCACGCCCGAACAGGTGGCCGAATGCGCGGATTCGTGGACCGGCCGATTCCTCAAGCCGATGCTGTGAGCCGCCATGACCAACGACATCGAACGACATGCGCCGGATGTGTGGCGCAGGACGGCGGAAGCGCTGCAGCGGCAGGACATGGCCGGGGTGGATGCGTCCGCGGGCGTCAACAGGAACGGCGCGCCGCTGCTGGGGGACACCCGCGACCTGTTCCGGCCGAAGACCGGCGACATTCCGGCGCAGCCGGGCGTCTACAAGTGGCGTGACGGCGAAGGCCGTGTGATCTACGTGGGCAAGGCCAAAAGCCTGCGCAACCGTCTGACCAACTATTTCCAGCCGCTGTACCTGCTACATCCGCGCACGCAGACGATGGTGCTCACCGCGCGCAGTCTCGAATGGACGGTCGTCGGCACCGAGCTTGAGGCGCTTACGCTTGAATACACGTGGATCAAGGAATTCGATCCACGGTTCAACGTGCAGTTCCGTGACGACAAGACCTATCCGTATCTGGCCGTATCGGCAGGGGAGCGGTTCCCCCGAGTGTGGGTGACGCGCAGCCGCAAACGACGCGACACCCGCTACTTCGGCCCCTACGCGAAAGTATGGGAGCTGCGCAAATCGCTCGACCGTCTGTTGCGGGCCTTCCCGGTGCGAACCTGCGCCGAGGGGGTGTATCGCAAGGCGGAACTGACGGGACGGCCATGCCTGCTCGCGTCCATCGGCAAGTGCTCCGCACCGTGCGTCGGACGCATCGACGCGGCGGAGCATCGGCGCATGTGCGAACGGCTGGTCGGTGTGATGACCGGTCGACTGGGCAAATCGTACGTCGCTCAGCTCACGCGCGACATGAAGGAGGCCAGCGCCGAACTCGAATTCGAAAAAGCGGCCCGGTTGCGCGATGAGATCCAGATGCTCCAGACCGTCATGCAGCAGAACGCGGTCGTGTTTGACCAGGACGTCGACGCCGACGTGTTCGGCATGGCATCCGACGAACTGGAGGCGTCGGTGCACGCGTTCATCGTGCGCGACGGTTCGATTCGCGGCGAACGCAACTGGAGCGTCGAACGGGTAGAGGACGTGGACGATGCCGAGCTCATCGCCGATCTCATCGTGCAGGTGTATGCGGACGCCGATACGGATGCCGCCTCGAACGGATCCGCCAACCGGATCGAGGAACGCCGCGACGCGATCGGCTCGACGCAGTCGCTGACCGCCATCGACGCCGCATCACGGGCGCAGGCGACGCGCGAGCGGCACGAGCGACAGGAGCAGACCGGCAGGGCCGACCTGTTGGCGCCGGTTTCCCCGATACCGCGCGAAGTGATCGTGCCGGTCGACCCGGCACGCCGCGAGGAACTCGAATCATGGCTGGGTGGCCTGCGCGGCGCCGCGGTGACGATCCGCACCGCCAGCCGCGGTGAAAAGAAAGCGCTGATGGACCGTGCTGCGGAGAACGCCGGGCAGGCGTTGCAACGCAGCAAGATGAGTCGCATCAGCGACATGGGAGCCCGTTCGGACGCCATGAACGATGTGGCGAAGGCGTTGGGACTCGCGCAGGCACCGTTGCGCATCGAATGCTACGACATCTCCAACACCGTCGGCGGCGCATACCAGGTCGCCTCGATGGTGGTATTCGAGGATGCGATCGCCAAAAAGTCCGAATACCGGCGCTTCGCCATCCGAGGCAAGGACGGCAACGGCGCGGTCGACGATCTGAGCGCCCTGTACGAAACCCTGACGCGCAGATTTCGTCACGGCAACATCGCAGGCGATACGGGAGACAGCATGGACAACGAGCGAAGGGAACGTTCCGTTCGCTCCGATCCGTCCGTCTCGTCCGAAACACCGGCCTTCGGAACCGGCGGCGCAGGGAGCGCCGATGACGGCGATGGCGCGGACGAGCCGATCGTGCAGCAGAACACGGACCGACGCCGATTCGCATACAAGCCGAACCTGATCGTCGTCGACGGCGGCCAGCCGCAGGTCATGGCCGCGGCCAAGGCCCTCGCCGAATGCGGCGTGGACGACGTGGCCCTGTGCGGACTGGCGAAACGCCTCGAAGAGGTATGGGTGCCGTACGACGACTATCCGATCATCCTCAAACGCCAGTCTCAGGGCATGTATCTGCTGCAGCGCGTACGTGACGAATCACACCGCTTCGCCATCACCTATCATCGGCAGACCCGCCGCAAAGGCGCCCTGCGATCCGCATTGGACGACATCCCAGGCATCGGCGAGGCATACCAGAAGCGCCTGCTCGCCCGGTTCGGCTCGGTTCGCGCCATGCGGGAAGCATCGGTCGAGGAACTCGAAGGAGTCAAGGGCATCGGGCATGCCAAGGCCGAGGCGATATACCATGCGTTGCACGCGCAGGAGAGGCAGGACTGAACTTCAAGCGCGGGAACGATGCCCATGGCCAGGAACGGCGGCCGTTCCCCGGGCCGAAGATCGCCACGGACGAATGACCTTCGGGCGACGCCGAATACGATACGATAAATGAGGATATGAAGGAGGGGGTATGACTCAGGTCAACCATCGTTGCGCCGTACTCGGCAAGCCCATCGCCCACTCGTTGTCCCCGGTGCTCCACGGGGCCGCATACAAGGCCCTCGGCCTTGACGATTGGGCGTACGAACGACACGAGATCGGCGAGGACGATCTCAAAGGCTTCCTTGACGGGCTTGATCCGACATGGCGAGGCCTGAGCCTGACCATGCCGCTCAAGAAGACCGTCCAGCCGTACGGTACGCCGAAGGACGCATGGGCCAAGTCCCTCAAGGTGGCCAACACGGCCGTGTTCGATTGGTCCCGTGCCGAGGCGCACGGCGGCAGGCCGGAGATCGGCCTGTACAACACCGACGTGCCGGGCATCATCTACGCATTCCAGCATGCATGTGACGCGGACGGCGGACCGTCGCTCGAGGAACGCGACATCCGCCGGGCGACGGTGATCGGCAACGGCAATACGGCCGCATCGGCCGCATGCGCGATCTCCGTCATGCTTGCCGCGTCGGCGGACGCCGTCGACGGACATAAGGGCGAGCTCACGGTGGCCGCGCGTCATCCCGGCAAAAACCCGGACATCGCGCGCATCGTCGCCGAAGAGAACAGCGCACAGCTGCGCGAGGTCGACATGGAGCAGGCGATCGAGGCGTTGCGCGGCGCGGACGTGGCCGTCAGCACGATTCCCGGCCATGCGGCCGACGTGATCGCCGAAGCCATCGAAACCGACGATTCGTTCTTCCCGCACGGCATCCTGCTCGACGTGGTCTACGATCCGCGTCCCAGCGCTCTCATCCGCGCATGGCGCGCCAAGGGCGGACTGGCGATGGGCGGCGAGGAGATGCTGCTGTACCAGGCCATCCTGCAGGTCAGGCTTATGACCGGAGCCGAAGGCGAAGCCGCACTGGCCGGCCGGGATGCGATGACGACATTGGAGCCGCCGATGCGGCGGGCGCTTGAGGAGGCGTTGTGATGGACGAGGCCAAGACCGATATGGCGGCGGGGGCCGCGGCCGGGGCGGCCGCAGGACAGGACGCCGGCAGACCCGAGCCCGCCGACGGGTTCGAGGTCCTGCTGATCACCGGCATGTCCGGAGCGGGCCGCTCCCATGCGGCCGACAGCGTGGAGGACATGGGCTGGTATGTGGTCGACAACCTGCCGCCCAAACTGCTCGTGCCGCTGGTCGACATGATGACGCAGGGCGGCGGCCGGTCCGGCAGCGGCGTGCACAAGCTCGCCGCCGTCATCGACGTGCGGTCGCGCGAATACTTCGACGACCTGTCCGCAGTGCTCAGCCATCTCGACGATCTGGGAGTCAAAACCCGCATCCTGTTCCTCGACGCCAGCAACGACGTGCTCATCAAGCGCTATGAGTCCGTGCGCCGTCCGCATCCGCTGCAGCGGGGCAACCGGCTCATCGACGGCATCAAGGAGGAACGCGCGCTGCTGATGAACCTCAAGGAACGCGCCGACATGGTGATCGACACGTCCGCGCTGAGCATCCACCAGCTGTCGACCAAACTGTACGAGGCGATGCTCGGCTCCGGCCCCAAAACCGTCGCCGTGCACATCTTCAGCTTCGGTTTCAAATACGGCATTCCGCTCGACGCCGATTTCGTGGCCGACGTGCGCTTCCTGCCGAACCCGTTCTGGGTGCCCAGCCTGCGAGAGCTGACCGGACAGGACAAGCCGGTGTCCGACTACGTGCTCTCCAGCAAGGGGGCATCCGCGTTCCTCGACGCATATGAGCATGCGATCCTCATCGCGCTTGAGGGTTACGCCCAGGAGGACAAGCATTTCGTCACCATCGCGATCGGCTGCACGGGCGGGCAGCACCGTTCCGTGGCGATGAGCGAGGCGCTGGCCGCGCGGTTGCGCGCGCATGGCCTGGAGGTAAGCGTTTCCGCGCGCGAGCTGCAGCGACGCCGCCCCGAGCGTTGACGCCCGGACGTCTTGAGGCGGCATCGGCTTGGCGACCACATACCGAGCCGACGCCGTCCGATGGGCGGGCAAACATGATTGGCTTGTCCAAGTGATTCGGTATCACAGTAAGCCGGTGGCAAGGCGGGGCTCATGCCCGGCAACCGGCCAAGCATTGAGGAGAACGGGACATAGGAGGTTGGCTCTTGGCTCTTCTGGATGATGTCAAAAGCGAACTCGCCGCAATCGATAATGAGTTGCCCGCCGCCAAGAAGGCGCAGGCCACAGCGATGATCCGCTTCGGCGGCGGCTTGAAGCTCGTGCAGCGTCAGATTATCGTGCAGGCGCAGTTCGATTCGTTGGAGGCCGCGAAGTGGCTTCAGGACACCATCAAGGATCTGTACGGCCATGAGGCGGTGCTCACCCAGGTCTCGCGACAGACGCCCAACGGCGTTGTGCAGCGCTACCTGATCCACGTCGACAGGGGAGGAGCGGCCCTGGCCCTGCAGACCGGTCTGCTCGACCGTCGCAAGCAGCTGGTGCGTGGTCTGCCGGCCGAAATCGTCAACGGCAACATCGCGCAGGTCAAGGCGGCCTGGCGTGGTGCCTTCCTTGCCCACGGCGGACTGTCCGATCCGGGCAAGGCCAGTTATCTGGAGATCACCTGCCCGTGCAACGAGGCGGCCCTTGCGCTGGCCGGCATCGCGCGGCGCCTCGGCATCAGCGCCAAGCCGCGCCAGCTGCGCAGTTCCGAGCGCGTCACGCTCAAGGATCCGGACGCCATCGAACGTATGCTCAATCTTATGGGAGCCCCGCGTTCGGCCCGCGAATGGACCGGCAAGCGCTCCGATGGGGAAGCCCGCGGCAAGGCGAACCGCCTGGCCAATTTCGACGACGCGAACATGCGCCGCAGCGCCAAGGCCGCCGCGGAGGCGAGCGAGAAGGTGCGCAAGGCGTTCGAGATCCTCGGCGACGACATTCCCGACAATCTCAAGGCCGCAGGCCAGCTGCGCCTCGACCACGGCGATGCCAGCCTCGAGGAGCTGGGACGTCTGTCCGATCCGCCCATCACCAAGGACGCCATCGCAGGCCGCATCCGCCGTCTGCTGCAGCTTGCGGACAAGACCGCCAAGGCTCGCGGCCAGTCGCTGTGACCTTGTTTTCCAGAGCACGAAACACCGCCTCGCTTTCTGCGAATGGCGGTGTTTTTGTTCGTTCGGCACGGTATCATCACTAATGGCGTATCCACGTCACCACTCTTCCCGTGTTGCGGAGCATCACGCGACGCGACGCGCGGTTAGGAAAGGATATTCATGAAGACACTCAAGGATCTTGGAGATCTCAAGGGCAAGCGCGTTCTGGTTCGCGCCGATTTCAACGTCCCGCTGGACGGCACCACCATCACCGACGACGGCCGCATCAAGGCTGCCCTGCCGACCATCAAGACGCTGCGCGAAGAAGGCGCGAAGGTCATCCTGATGGCCCACCTCGGCCGTCCGAAGGGCAAGGTCGTCCCGGAGCTGTCCCTGGCCCCGGTCGCCGCCCGCCTCGGCGAGCTGCTCGGCATCACCGTGCCGCTGGCCAAGGACACCTACGGCGAGGACGCCCAGGCCAAGGTCGCCGCCATGAACGACGGTGACGTGGTGCTGCTCGAGAACGTGCGCTTCAACCCGGAGGAGACCAGCAAGGATCCGGCCGAGCGTGCCGCCTACGCCAAGAAGATCGCCGCCCTCGGCGAGGCCTTCGTCTCCGACGGCTTCGGCGTCGTCCACCGCGCGCAGGGCTCCAACTACGACGTGGCCGCCGATCTGCCGGCCGCCGCCGGCCTGCTCGTCGAGAAGGAAGTCAAGGCCCTCTCCAAGGCCACCGAGAACCCGGAGCGTCCGTTCACCGTCGTGCTCGGCGGCTCCAAGGTCTCCGACAAGCTCGGCGTCATCGAGAACCTGCTCGACAAGGCCAACCGCCTCGTCATCGGCGGCGGCATGGTGTTCACCTTCCTCAAGGCCAAGGGCTACGAGGTCGGCACCTCCCTGCTCGAGGAGGACCAGCTCGACAAGGTCAAGGGCTACATCGAGACCGCCGAGAAGAACAACGTCGAACTCGTGCTGCCGACCGACATCGTCGTGAACCCGGGCTTCCCGAAGTCCGACGCCGACGTCGCCCCGGAGGTCGTCCCGGCCGACGCCATCCCGGCGGACAAGATGGGCCTCGACATCGGCCCGGAGTCCCAGAAGCTGTTCCACGACAAGATCGTCGACTCCAAGACCGTCGTGTGGAACGGCCCGATGGGCGTGTTCGAGATCGCGGCCTTCGCCGACGGCACCCGCGCCGTGGCGCAGGGCCTGGTCGACGCGACCAAGGCCGGTGCGTTCACCATCGTCGGCGGCGGCGACTCCGCCTCCGCGGTGCGCAACCTCGGCTTCCCGGAGGACGGCTTCTCGCACATCTCCACCGGCGGCGGCGCCTCCCTCGAGTTCCTCGAGGGCAAGGAGCTGCCGGGCCTGAAGGTGCTCGACTGAGATTGACCCGAACGTCGCGCCCCTCTTCACGGAGGGGCGCTTCGTTTTGCGGGAATACACATCGCGTCCGATAACGGATCCTACGGAAAGGAACAACGGCATGGCCTCGCGCACACCGCTGGTGGCGGGCAACTGGAAGATGCACTTCGACCATTTGGAAGCCACCTACTTCGTGCAGAAACTCGCATGGCTGCTACGCGACGCGCATTTCGACTACAAGCGCTGCGAGGTCGCATTGATGCCGTCGTTCACCTCCCTGCGCAGCGTGCAGGTGCTCGTCGAAGCCGACCGGCTGCCCATCCGATACGGCGCGCAGTCCGTATCCGTCACCACGCAGGGCGCGTTCACCGGCGACGTGTCCGCCGACATGATCGCCGCGCTCGGCTGCAGCTACGTCATTGTCGGCCATTCCGAACGGCGCAAGTACCATCCCGAGGACGATGCGAACATCGTCGATCAGGTGCGCGCCGTGCTCGCCGCCGGCATGCAGCCCATCCTGTGCGTCGGCGAAAGCTTCGAGGAACGCCGTCAGGGCATCGAACTCGACTTCGCGGTCGGTCAGGTCCACGACGTGACGCGCGACCTGTCCAGCGACCAGGCGGCGAAGCTCATCATCGCCTACGAGCCGGTGTGGGCCATCGGCACCGGCATGGTGGCAACGCCCGAATCCGCGCAGGACGCCGCCAAGGCGATCCGTGACGATCTCGCCGCCACGTTCAGCCGCGACATCGCCGACGGCGTGCGCATCCTCTACGGCGGCTCCGTCTCTTCGAAGAACGCGGTCGAACTCATCGGCGAGCCGGACGTCGACGGCTTCCTGATCGGCGGGGCCGCGCTCAACGCCGACGAGCTCGCGAAGATCGCCCGCATGACGCTCAAGGCGACATCCGGGCGCTGATGTCCGGGCCCCGTCGTCTCCATGCCTCGCATCCAAGGACGGTCCCCGCAATAATCCACTGTGAATTCGGCGGTTTTGCCGCATTGTTCACCACCTTGGGGTATGGTATAGGACAGCACTTTATGAATTGGAGGTTCGCCCGTGTCCGCTATGGCCATCGTTAAGCTCGTGCTGCAGATCATTCTCGTCGTCTTCAGCCTGCTGCTCACCCTGCTCATCCTCATGCACAAGGGTAAGGGCGGCGGCCTGTCCGACATGTTCGGCGGCGGCCTGACCCAGAACGCAGGCTCCTCGGGCGTCGCCGAGAAGAACCTGAACCGCTGGACCGTCATCATCGCGCTGCTGTGGGTCGCGATCATCATCGCCCTCGGCCTGATGGCGAAGTTCAACCTCGTCTGACATACGGCGTACCCGTACGGCGGTACAGCATACCGATTATTGACATGAGCCATGATCCCGACCGATCATGGCTCATTTTTTCGTGAAGGAGGCATGGATTCATGGTCACCATGAACCGCAACAAGGTCGTCATCGTCGGCACCGGCCAGGTCGGCTCCACCGCCGCGTTCGGCATCGTCACGCACGGCCTGTGCAACGAGCTCGTGCTCATCGATCATTTCGCGTCCAAGGCGCTTGGGGAGGCGCACGATCTCGACGACGGCAGCGAGTTCCAGGACCGTCACGTCAAGGTGCATGCCGGAGACTACGCCGACTGCAAGGACGCCGACATCGTCGTCATCACCGTGGGCCGCAAGCCGCCGGCGAACTCCACGCGTCTCGCCGAACTCGGCTTCACCATCGGTCTCGTCGGCGACGTGGTCGACAACGTCATGGCCTCCGGCTTCGACGGCGTGATCGTCATGGTCTCCAATCCGGTCGACGTGATGGCATGGTACGCGTGGAAGCGCTCCGGTCTGCCGCGCACGCAGGTGCTCGGCACCGGCACCGCACTCGACACGTCCCGTCTCAAGACCATCATCGGCGAGGAGACCGGCCTTGACCCGCGCAACGTGGGCGGCTTCGTCATGGGCGAGCACGGCGACTCGCAGTTCACCGCATGGTCCACCGTCTCGCTCGGCGGCAAGCCGTTCGCCCGGTTCCTGGCCGACAACCAGGATCGCTTCGCGTCCGTGTCCACCGAGGAGATCGAAGCGAAGACGCGCATGCGCGGCAATGAGATCGTCGCCGCGAAGGGCGGCACGAACTTCGGCATCGCGTCCACCGTCGCCGGCATCGTGCAGACGATCCTGTGGGACGAGCGCCGCATCGTGCCCGTCTCCACGCTGCTCGACGGCGAATACGGCGAGCATGACGTGTTCCTCGGCGTGCCGACGGAACTGCGTGCGAACGGCGCGAACGAAATCGTCGAACTCGACTTGGCCGACGACGAACTCGCCAAGCTGCACCGTTCGGCCGACATCGTCCGCTCCTACTGCGAGGGCCTGCTGTGACGGCCGGGAACCGGAAACTCGCGGATAACGGACGCGACGATATCCGGCTCGTCGTCGCCGATCTCGACGGCACGCTGCTGCACGGCGGCGCGACGTTCGAGGAACGGTACATCACCGACCGTTCGGTCGACGCCGTCCGTCGTCTGCACGACGCCGGTTATCTGTTCGCGATCGCCACGGCCCGGCCGGTGAGCACTGGACTGGCGTTCGCCGACAGGCTTCCGGCCGACGCGGTGATCTACCTGAACGGCGCGCTCATCGACTTCGATCCGGCGCATTCCGACTTCGACCTGCTCACCGGCAAGCGTCCGGCCGCGGAGGGGCATCTCGAGAAGATCGGCTTCCCCTCGTCGCGCGCATGCGAGGTCTGCCGTGATTTTCTGCGCGAGCTGCCGGGACTCAAGATCGGCATCGTGATGGACGACGTGCGGTACACGAACTTCGACGTCAGCGTCTATTGGAAGACGCAGACGTGGCGTCTCACCGACTTCTCCGACGGGGACGTGCCCGACGGCATCGCCGACAAGATCATCGTCTTCCCCGACGCCGAACAGTGGAAGCGGCTGGAAACGCTGGTCCCGGACGATTTCGACGTGCACATCTCCGAAGGGACGATGTGGATGCTTATGAGCCCGTTGGCCAACAAGGAGCACGCGCTGGGCATCGTGTGCGACCGTCTTGGCGTGCCGTTGGCGAACACCGTCGCGTTCGGCGACGACGTGATCGATATCGCGATGATGCGCGAGGCCGGGCTCGGCGTGGCCGTCGCGAACGCGAATCCTGATGTGCTCGCGATCGCGGACGCCACCTGTCCCGCGAATGACGACGACGGCGTGGCCAGGTGGATCGAGGAGCGGCTGCTGTAACGAGGACCTCCCGTCGCGGACCGTGCCGTGCGATTCCGTCAGATGGAATCGCACGGCACGGCTGTAACGGCGGCACGCTAACCTGTATGGCGGTAAGGCAACCGCACGGAACAGGAGTGAATATGTCGCTGGCCATTCGAGTCATCCCATGCTTGGACGTCGACGCGGGACGCGTGGTCAAGGGCGTGCACTTCGAGAACCTGCGCGATGCCGGCGATCCGGTCGAGCTGGCCGCCGAATACTACCGTCAGGGAGCCGACGAGCTCACCTTCCTCGACGTGACCGCGTCCAGCTCGCATCGACAGACCATGGTCGACGTGGTGTCGCGTACCGCCGAGCAGATCTTCATCCCGCTGACCGTCGGCGGCGGCGTGCGCACGCCCGAAGACGTCGACTCGCTGTTGCGCTGCGGAGCGGACAAGGTCGGCGTGAACACCGCGGCGATCAACGATCCGACGCTGATCAGCCGCGTCGCCGACCGGTTCGGCAACCAGGTGCTCGTCCTGTCCGTCGACGCCCGTCGCGAACAGGGCGAGCAGCACACGCAGTCCGGCTTCGAAGTGACCACGATGGGCGGCCGCAAGTCGACCGGCATCGACGCGATCTGGTGGGTCAAGCGCGCCGAGGAACTGGGTGCGGGGGAGATCCTGCTCAATTCGATGGACGCCGACGGCACGCAGCAGGGCTTCGATCTCGAAATGATCCGCGCCGTGCGCAAGGAAGTGAACATTCCGATCATCGCCTCCGGCGGTGCCGGCAAGGCCGCCGATTTCCCGCCCGCGATCGAGGCGGGCGCGGACGCGGTACTCGCCGCATCGATCTTCCATTACGGCAAGGTCACCATCGGCGAGGTCAAGGACGAGCTGCGACGGGCCGGCTACACCGTGCGCTGAACCGACCGTCCGATTCGGTCCGTCGGCGTCTCGTCGGTATGCCGATCATCGTCCATCGATCATAGTGAAGCAAAGAGGAAACACATCAGTCATGCAATACGACAACAGCACGACGCTTGACCCGCGCATCGTCGAACGTCTCAAGCGCGACGCCAAAGGTCTGGTCGCCGCGGTCATCCAACAGTACGACACGCACGAAGTGCTTATGGTCGGCTATATGAACGACGAGGCGTTGCGGCGCACGCTCACGACCGGCCGGGTCACGTTCTGGTCGCGGTCGCGGCAGGAGTACTGGCGCAAGGGCGACACGTCCGGCCACGTGCAGTATGTCAAGTCCGTCTCACTTGATTGCGATGGCGACGCGCTGCTCGTCGAGGTCGACCAGGTGGGCGCCGCCTGCCACACCGGCAAGCGCAGCTGCTTCCTCGAAGGAGGCCCGCTGCCGTGCGTCGAAGGACACCGCACCGCCGAGCAGACGAATCAATCGGAAACCGGGAAGGCCGACAAGGAACAGGAGGAACGGGCATGAGCGAATGCAGCGTCGAACATCTGACATGGGGCGCGACCTGGCCGAGCCGCGAACAGTTCCACGAGCTGGCCGACGAGGGCTACCGCGTCATCCCGATCGTGCGCCGGCTGCTCGCCGACTCGCTCACCCCGGTCGGCTTCTATGAGCGTCTCGCGGGAGGCCGCACCGGCACGTTCATCCTCGAATCGGCCGAATACGGCGGTACATGGAGCCGATACAGCTTCATCGGCGTGCGTTCGATGGCCCAGCTGCGCTCGAACGGCGGCAAGGCCGACTGGCTGGGCAAGGTGCCGGCCGGCGTTCCGACCAGCGGCGACGTGATCGAGGTCGCGCACGCCGCGCTCAAGACGCTCAAGGCGCCGCATGTCGCCGGCCTGCCGAATCTGACGAGCGGCCTGGTCGGCACGGTCGGCTGGGACGCGATCCGCCATTGGGAGCCGACGCTGCGCGCCGAGGCCCCGAACGAGACAGGTCAGCCGGAAACCGTGCTCGCCCTCGCCACCGACATCGCCGTGGTCGACCACGTCTCCGGCTCCGTGTGGCTCATCGCGAACGCGGTGAACGTGGACGACAAGCCGACGCGCGCCGATGCCGCCTACGACGAAGCCGTCGCCCGACTCAACCGCATGCAGCGTGACGCAGCTACCCCCACCGTGGGCGAGGCGCGCGTCAACGTGCTCGACGAGTCCGTGACGCAGCCCCCGCTGCGTTTCCGTACGGAGAAAAGCCACTACGAGCAGGCCGTCGAAGCCGCCAAGCGGCACATCGTCGACGGCGACGTGTTCCAGGTCGTCATCTCGCAGCGGCTCGACATCGACTCGCCCGCCGACCCGTTCGACGTGTACCGTGTGCTGCGCACGCTCAATCCGAGCCCGTACATGTATTTCATGTCGCTCACCGATGCTGCCGGACGCAACTTCAACGTGATCGGCTCCAGCCCCGAGACGCTCATCAAGGTCGACAACGGGCACGCGATGACCTTCCCGATCGCCGGATCCCGCCCGCGCGGCGCGACCCCGGAGGAGGACGAGAGGCTCGCCAAGGAGCTGCTCGCCGATCCGAAGGAGCGCAGCGAGCACATCATGCTCGTCGACCTCGCCCGCAACGATCTGAGCCGCGTGTGCGACCCGACCACCGTCGAGGTCGTCTCGCTCATGGACATCAAGCGTTTCAGCCACATCATGCACATCTGCTCGACCGTCACCGGCCGTGTCGATCCGCATCTGACCGCGTTCGACGTGTTCACGTCCGCGTTCCCGGCCGGCACGCTCTCCGGCGCGCCCAAGCCGCGCGCGATCGAGATCATCGACGAGCTGGAGCCGGCCGACCGCGGCATCTACGGCGGCACCGTCGGCTATTTCGACTTCTCCGGCAACCTCGACATGGCCATCGCGATCCGCACCGCGTTCATCCGCGACCATGAGGCGAGCGTGCAGGCCGGCGCCGGCATCGTGCTCGACTCCGTGCCCGCGACCGAATGGCAGGAGACGCGCAACAAGGCCGAGGCGAGCGTCGAGGCCGTCAAGATCGCCGCACAGTTGCGCGAGTTGTAAAGACGCTCTGCGGCGCTTATGCGGCCCGCATGAACGCAAACGGGTCCGGAATGGGCATACAGGTTTTCTGTATGTCCATTCCGGACCCGTTCGTATGCGGGTACGCTGATGGCCGGGCGGCGTTCCGGCGTCCACCGTTCCCACGATCCGGGCGATCCGGCGGCGACGGGATGCGGATAATGGAAAAGTAGCGGAAGGATGACGAACCATGGCACAGCACGGTACGTATGACGCAAGCGGGTCAGACGCACGGATACGTCGCGCACGACGTCGGACGTTCGGCGCGGTGCTGGCTGTGGTCCTGGCCGCGACGCTGGTGTGCGCCGGGTCGGTCGCCGTGCGGCAGATGGCGGGACTGCCGTGGCGTGCGCTGCTGGGTTCGTCGTCGGGCGGTGCATCGTCGGTCATGCCGCAGGCCGACAGCGATCGCGAGTATCCGCGCGAGGCGAGTCCGGTGGACTACAACGGCAACGGCGTCGACGACTACGCCGACATCGTCGCCGGTGCGCGGGCGGACGCGACGAACCATCCGCAATACGACAGCGGGTATTACGAGGGCGGCTATCCGCCTTCCGACCGCGGCGCATGCACCGATACGGTCTGGCGGGCGTTCCGTCAGGCCGGATACGATCTCAAGGCCATGGTCGATGCGGACATCGCCGCCGATCCAGATTCCTACGCTGCTGTCGCGGCGAAGCCCGACCCGAACATCGACTTCCGTCGCACCGGCGTGCTCGACGTGTTCTTCGCCAAATACGCCCAGACGCTCACCACGGACATCTCGGACCATGCGCAATGGCAGGGCGGCGACATCGTCGTGTTCGAGACGAGCCGCCACATCGGCGTGGTCTCCGACAAGCGCGACCGCGACGGTATCCCGTACGTCATCCACAACATGGGACAGCGTGAACGCGAGAACGACTATCTCGCGTTCCGCCGTCACATGACCGTCACCGGCCATTATCGCTTCGACGCGTCGAAAGTGCCGCAGAACGTACTCAGGGCATGGCGGGGAAACTAGCCGTTCCCGCATTCCGGATCGACCGTCTCAGGCTCCGGGCGCTGGGCGTCCGGCCGTGCAGCAGCGCCTCGGCGTCCTCCCAATCGAGTCCGGTGTCTTTTGCCCGACCGTAGAAGAACCGGACCAGTCCCGGAAAATCAGTCCGGTAGGAACCGAATGCGTCGATGACCGCCAATCTGGTCTGCGGGGAGTCGGGCCGTCGCGCCTCGTAGACCGGAATCGCGCACGGCCTCCATGAGCCGCGTACCCTGGCGATTCGCGTGACGATCATGCCGCCTCGGGCACCGTCGTATTCCGCCGACTTGTCCGGAGTGGACACGATGTACTCGCCGCCGTTCATCGCATCCTCAAGTCGCATGGTCCCACGTACGGCGCTGGCACTGCGGATCCAGAACACGGACGTGAAATTGGTTTCGTCCGTTTCACGCATGTCGCCGAACTGTCGGTCAGATATTCTTCCATCATTGTGCAGCACCCGCGCGAAAGCAAGATACGGCGATATGCCGTCGTCGTACTGGCTGATTCCGAGTCGCCCCTCGTCGGGACCGGACAGACCTATGCGCTGGTCGAGGGCCAGCCAATCCCAGAACATCCACTCGACGAAATCCAGTGTGTGCCGTGAGTGCTTCTTGAACGGATGCAGGTTCACCTCGCCGTAGAACGTTCGCCGTGATTCCGCGTAGAATTCCGGCGCATGCGTCCTGAGAATGTCGGCCACGTCCTTGGTGTCCAGCATCACCGGAGCCTTCTCTTCGTCACCGATGCTGATCATCGTGTTCGTCATGGTCGTTTTTTCCTTTCCAAATACCGCCAACAGTGTCGCTTGCGGTGGGGCACACTGTATGGGCAATATCGCCTCAGCGCAATCGAATTTGGCAAAAATGTGGATATGTGGAGAAAAAATGTCACGGTAAACTGCAAACGTGATCGACATGTTACCAGTCCGATCAAAGAATTTGCACCTGTATCGCAGGATTGATATGCCGGCAGCAATCACCTGTAATATCAACGAAAATAACGCTTGCGGACGTGAGTCTTCATATTTGCCGACTGCATCGCTTGCAATTGACGTCAGCGTTTTCGCATTGCGACACGCCAATTCGGTGCATACGATCGCAATATGAGTACGGCACAGTAGGACCATGATTGCCCAACCTCCGCCGTTGGATCGTGGCATATGCCGTCGGCTCGGCGCCCAGAATGTAGGACACAGCCGGCGAACGCTGGGCAAGGTGGTTTACAGTGACGCATGATCGACCACAAGCAAAGGGAGGATCATGTCGGTTCTGGACGAATTGGTGGCGGGCGCGCTGGAGGACCAGCAGGCCCGCGAGCGAGTCGTGTCGCTTGATGATGTGAGGAAGGCCGCACTGGCGGCCCCGGCCCCGATCGACGCGAAGCGATGGCTCAAGCGCGCCGACGGCATCCCGGTGATCGCCGAAATCAAGCGCGCGTCCCCGTCCAAGGGCCATCTGAGCGACATCCCCGATCCGGCCGCGCTGGCCCGCGAATACGAGGCGGGCGGCGCGGGCGCGATCTCCGTGCTCACCGAAGGCCGCCGGTTCCTCGGTTCGCTCGACGATCTCGACAAGGTGCGCGCCGCCGTGCATATTCCGGTGCTGCGCAAGGACTTCATCGTCACCGACTATCAGGTGTTCGAGGCGCGCGCCCACGGCGCCGACCTGGTGCTGCTCATCGTGGCGGCGTTGGATGACGCGAAGCTGAGGCATCTGCTTGATCTCGCGCACGAGCTGGGCATGACCGTGCTCGTCGAAACGCACACCCGTGAGGAGATCGAGCGCGCGATCGCCGCCGGCGCGAGGGTCATCGGCATCAACGCGCGCAATCTCAAGGACCTCAAGGTCGATGTGAACAAATACAACGAGCTGGCCGCAAACCTGCCGGACGACGTGATCCGCGTCGCCGAATCCGGCGTGTTCGGCGCGGTCGAGGTCGAGGACTACGGCCGTGCCGGCGCGGACGCCGTGCTGGTGGGCGAGGGAGTCGCCACGGCCTCCGATCATGAACTTGCAGTGGAACGACTAGTAAAGGCAGGAGCAAGAGTGAAAGCATCCGAAACCACTCCGTTAAGCGAGCATCAGGGACCGTACTGGGGCCAGTTCGGCGGCCGGTACGTGCCGGAGGCGCTCATCACCGCGCTGGACGAGCTGGAGCGCGTCTACGACGAGGCGAAGGCCGATCCCGAATTCCATAAGGAGTTCATGACGCTGCAGCAGCGCTACGTCGGCCGCCCGTCACCGCTCACGGAGGCGCCGCGCTTCGCCGAACTCGTCAAGGAGAAGACCGGCCTCGACGCGCGCATCTTCTTGAAGCGCGAGGATCTCAACCACACCGGCGCGCACAAGATCAACAACGCGCTCGGCCAGGCGCTGCTCGTCAAGCGCATGGGCAAGACGCGCGTGATCGCCGAAACCGGCGCCGGCCAGCACGGCGTCGCCACCGCGACCGTATGCGCGATGCTCGGCCTCAAGTGCCGCATCTACATGGGCCAGATCGACGCGCGCCGCCAGGCGCTCAACGTCGCCCGCATGCGCATGCTCGGCGCCGAGGTCGTGGAGGTCACGCTCGGCGATCGCATCCTCAAGGACGCGATCAACGAGGCGCTGCGCGACTGGGTCACCAACGTCAAGGACACGCACTACCTACTCGGCACGGTCGCGGGCCCGCACCCGTTCCCGGCGATGGTGCGCGACTTCCAGAAGATCATCGGCGAGGAGGCCAAGGAACAGCTCAAGGACTGGTACGGCATCGATCATCCGGACGCGATCTGCGCATGTGTCGGCGGCGGCTCGAACGCTATCGGCATCATGAACGCGTTCCTCGACGACGAACGCGTGAACCTGTACGGCTACGAGGCCGGCGGCAACGGCCCCGAATCCGGCAGGCACGCGATCCGCTTCGCCCCCGGCACCGGCCAGCTCGGCATGTTCCAGGGCGCCAAGAGCTACCTGCTGGAGACCGACGAGGGCCAGACGCTCGACACGTATTCGATCTCGGCCGGCCTCGACTACGCATCCGTCGGGCCGGAGCACGCGTGGCTCAAGGACATCGGCCGCGTGAACTACAGCTGGGCGACCGACGACGAGGCGATGAACGCGTTCCGCGACCTGAGCCAGACCGAGGGCATCATCCCCGCCATCGAAAGCTCGCACGCGGTCGCCGGCGCCTACAAGGCCGCCGCCGACCTCAAGGCGAAGGGCTACGACAAGGCCGTGATGATCGTCAACATCTCCGGTCGAGGCGACAAGGACATGGCCACCGCCGGCAAGTGGTTCGGCTACCTGACCGACGAGCAGGCCGCCGCGCTCGACGTGACCGGCGCGCACGGAAACACCGTGGCCTGAGGAACGAGGGGAGAACATACCATGACGAACACAGCAACCACGCCGTCCGGCCAGCCGCTCGGCATCAGCCACAAGCCCAGCCGCACCGAGGCGATGTTCGACGCGTTCAAGGCGGAGAACAAGCCCGCGTTCATCGGCTATCTGCCATACGGCTTCCCGAACCCGGACGTCTCGCTCGACGCGCTCAGGACGATGGTCGAGCACGGCGTCGACGCGGTCGAGATCGGCCTGCCGTACTCCGACCCGGTCATGGACGGACCGGTCATCCAGGCCGCCAGCCAGATCGCCCTCAACAACGGCGAAAGCATCCACGGCGTGTTCAAGGCCGTGGAGACCGTGGCAAAGGCCGGCGGCGTGCCGCTGATCATGAGCTACTGGAACCTCATCTACCATTACGGCGTCGAGCGGTTCGCCCGTGACTTCGAGAACGCCGGCGGCGCGGGACTCATCACCCCGGACCTCATCCCGGACGAGGCGGGGGAGTGGATCGAAGCCTCCGACCGTCACGGCCTCGACCGCATCTTCCTGGTGTCGCCGGATTCCGCCGACGAACGTCTCGAGGTCGTCTCGCGCAACGCCCGCGGCTTCGTGTACGCGGCCGCCCGCATGGGCGTGACCGGCGAACGCTCGACGATCGACGCCTCTCCGGAGGCGCTGGTCGAACGCACCCGCAAGGCCGGTGCGAGGAACGTGTGCGTCGGCATCGGCGTGTCCACGCCGGAACAGGGCGCGAAGGTCGGCGCGTACGCGGACGGCGTCATCGTCGGCTCCGCGCTCGTGCACACGCTGCTCAACAACGACGACCGTACGGCGAAGGATCCGGCCGAAGGACTGAAGGACCTCGCAGCGAAGGCCGAATCGCTCGCCGACGGCATCCACAACGCCCGATAGCCCGAGGCGGACGGACATGCCCGTGCTTGGACGGAACCCACGCGCAATCACGCGGGTTCCGTCCGGACTGGGGTAGGATGACAGCGGCATACACGAGTAGAGAGGCGAGCATCACACGATGAACTTGGCTTATATCCCGTCACCGACGTTCTCATATTTCCAGATCGGCCCGGTGACCATCCGCATGTACGCGATCTGCATCCTCATCGGCATCTTCGCGGCCGTCACGATCCTGACGAAACGCTGGAAGCGGCTTGGCGGCACGTTCGACCAGGTGCTCGACACCACGCTGGTCGCCGTGCCGAGCGGACTCGTCGGCGCGCGCCTGTACCACTGCATCACCACGCCCGACCAGTATTTCCCGCCCACCGGCAACCTTGTCAACATCCTCAAGGTATGGGAGGGCGGCATGGCGATCTTCGGCGGCATCTCCGTCGGCGCGCTGGCCGCGTTCCTGTGGTGCCGCCACAAGCGCTACCCGTTCGCGCTGTTCGCCGACGCGCTGGCCCCGGGGCTCATGGTCGCCCAGGCCATCGGCCGTCTCGGCAACTGGTTCAACCAGGAGCTGTACGGCAAGCCGACGACCCTGCCGTGGGGCCTGAAGCTCAACGACGCGGACGCGATCGGCAAGACCGAGATCTGCTACGACGGCCAGACATGCCCTACCGGCACGCTGTTCCATCCGACGTTCCTGTACGAGATGATCTGGAACCTGATCGGCGCGGCGCTGATCGTGTGGCTCGGGCATAAGCTGTGGGGCACGCTCAAGGCGGGCCAGCAGTTCGCCATGTATCTGATGTGGTACGGTCTGGGCCGCACGTGGATCGAGATGATCCGCATCAACTACTCGACCATCATCCTCGGCCTGCGCATCAACGTGTGGACCGCGATCCTGTGCTTCATCCTCGGCTGCATCCTGTTCGTGGTGCTGTGGCGGTTCGGCGGCGACTCCGAGCAGCTGTCCCGCCGGCTCACGGCGGTCACCGCAGACGAGCTCGAACGCGAGTCCATTGCCGAATCGCAGGCCGAGGCCGCAGGCAAGAAGAACAATCAGTGAACAACCGCGACGGGCGGCGACATGATCGCCCTGCTCGTCGCTCAGACTCCATAGAATGACAACCATGACTATTCAAATCGCACCCAGCA
>NZ_JAFEJT020000023.1 GCF_018555435.2 Bifidobacterium amazonense | reverse complement strand
CCGCGCCGCCGGAGAACAGCGTTTCGGCCATGTCGCGCACGGAGTCGGGGTCGCCGCCGGACAGGGTGAGCTTGTAGTAGGTCTGCTTGTCGGAGCCCGCGTTGCGTGACGTGCCGGCGTCGACGCGGTCGGTGACGATCGCGATGTCGGTCACGCCCATGTCGTACAGACGCTCGGCCGCGCAGTATCCGGCCGATCCGGTGCCGACGACGACGGCCTGCCGGTCGACGACGGGGACTTCGTGTCCGGCGATGGTCATGGTGTGCTGTGTCATTGATGTACGTTCCTTGTCATGCCGCTGCCGTGCGGAAGGTATGCGGAAAATGTGCTGATGTGCGGAACGGACACCCGTGGCTACGCGGATGTCCGTCCTGCGACTGTGATGATGATGCCGGGCCGGCGATTGCGGCCCGGACGGATGCGGGGTGCCGGTCAGAGCACCGGGATGTGCATGCCGCCGTCGACGTTGATGATGTCGCCGGTGGAGTACGGGGTGTTGCCGGAGGCGAGGATGGAGACCGCGCCGGCCACGTCGGCGGGCTTGCCCCAGCGGGTGATGGGCGCGCCGCCGTTGGCGAAGAACGCGTCGTACTTGTCCTTGACGCCGGCGGTCATGTGCGTGGCGATGATGCCCGGGCGCACCTCGTAGACGACGATGCCTTCGGGGGCGAGGCGCACGGCCCACAGCTCGGTGGCCATGTGCACGCCGGCCTTGGAGATGCAGTATTCGCCGCGGTTGATCGAGACGGTCTCGGCGGAGGTGGACGCCATGTTGATGATGGTGGCGACCGGGCCTTCCGGCGGTTCGGGCAGGTTCTCGATGGGTCCGCGCAGTTCGATGACCTTGTTGGCGAACGCCTGGGTCAGGAAGTAGGGGCCGCGCAGGTTGATGCCGAGCACGCGGTCGAAGCTTTCCGGCGTGGCCTCGAGCAGGTCCTTGCGTTCGGTCGGCGCGACGCCGGCGTTGTTGACGAGCACGTCGAGGCGCCCCCACGCCTCGACAGCGTCGTTGAGGAAGCGCTGGTGGTCTTCGGCGCTGGTGACGTCGCCCTGCACGTAGCGGACCTTGGACGGGTCGCCGGCGAGTTCGCGCAGCTCGCCGGTCACGTCGGTCGGCTCCTCGCTGCGGTCGAGGATGTCGATGTCGAAGCCGTCGGCGATGAGGCGCTTGGCGATGCCCAGGCCGATGCCCTGGCGGCCGCCGGTGATGAGCGCGACCTTGACGCCGCCGTTGATTTCGTTCTTGTCAGTCATGATTGCTGGTCCTTTCCGATTGTTCGGATTGCAAGCTTTTGCCGGCTTCGGCCGGTCTCGGGCCGGTCTTCAGTAGCGGCCTTCCGGCACGAGCACCTTGGCGCCCTTGGCGGCGGACTCGTAGCCGAGCTCGGCCAGGCGCACGCCGCGCGCGCCGGAGGCGAAGTCGTACGGGTACGGGGTGCCTTCGACGAGCGAGCGGATGTACTCCTCCCACTGGGCCTTGAAGCCGTTCTCGAAGGTCTCGTCGGTGGCGATCTCCTGCCAGTTGTCCATGTAGTGGTGCGGATCCGGCACGTCCGGGTTCCAGAACGCCTTCGGGGTGGCGTCGCGCACCTGGATCTCGGCGCCGAACAGGCCGACGACCGCGGAGCCCTTGGTGCCGTCGATCTGGAATTCGAGCAGCTCGTTGCGGTAGACGCGGGTGTTCCACGAGGAGTTCATCTGCACAGTGATGCCGTTCTCGAGCTCGAAGATCGCGTAGGCGGCGTCCTCGGCGGTGGCCTGGTAGGTGTTGCCCTTCTCGTCGACGCGCTCCGGGATCTCGGTCTTCGCCTCGGCGTACACGGACTTGACCTTGCCGAACAGGCCTTCGATCACGTAGTTCCAGTGCGGGAACATGTCGGAGATCATGCCGCCGCCGAGCTCCTTCTTGTAGTTCCAGCTCGGACGCTGGGATTCGCGCCAGTCGCCTTCGAACACCCAGTAGCCGAACTCGCCGTGGACCGAGAGGATGCGGCCGAAGAAGCCGGACTTGATGAGGCGGCGCAGCTTGAGCAGGCCGGGCAGGAACAGCTTGTCGTGCACGACGCCGGTTTTGACGCCCTTGGCCTCGGCGAGGCGCACGAGCTCGCACGCGTCCTCGTAGGTTTCGGCGAGCGGCTTTTCGGTGTAGATGTCCTTGCCGGCGGCGATGGCCTTCTTCAGGGAGTCGACGCGGGCGGAGGTGACGAGGAAGTCGGCGTACAGCGGGTAGGCCGGGTCGGCGAGCACCGAGTCGAGGTCGGTGGTGTACTTGAGGCCGCCGTGCTTCTCGGAGGCCTCCTTGAGCTTGGACTCGTGGCGTCCGACGAGGATCGGGTCGAGCTGAACGCGCGATCCGTCCGAGAGCTCCACGCCGCCCTGCTCGATGATGGGCAGGATGGAGCGGCACAGGTGCTGGCGGTAGCCCATGCGGCCGGTCGCGCCGTTGAGAATGACTCCGATGGTCTTGTCTGCCATGATTGGTTCCTTTCGCTGATTGCGGCTTTGCAGTCACGTTCTTGACTTGTTTCGTCTTCGTCCGGCGCCTGCCTCGTTTGCCGTACTACATTATTCGGCCTTATTTGGTAAGCGCTTTCCGTTGGTTTTCAATATACACCACTCCCCCAACCAACGCAAATCACGCGAAACGCCGAAAATAAAGCCCCAAATACCACAACAACCGTTTACCAAATCGGTAAACGGTTGCATATTAGTGTCTCATGACGTCGCACCGTCCGGACCGGCACGGCGGACGGGGCTATTCGATCGTCACGTCGGAGGCGTTCGCGAGCACCCGCACGTTCGCGTCGGCGAGCGTACGGCACACGACCCCGTCGCGGCGCATGTCGCGGATGCGGACATCGCGCACCGGATGCTCCGCGTCGTATCCGCCGATCAGCGACGGCTCCTCGTCGCCGGCCGTCACCGCGCCGGTGGTCACGTCCACGTCCTCGATGCGCACGTTCTCGATGAGCCGGCCCGGCGCCGGGTTGTAGTCCTTGTTCCACTTGGTCTCGATATCGAGCACACGGCCGTGGCTGATCCGTTCGATGCGGATACCCTTCCACAGCACGTCGCACACCGTGTTCTTGTCGCCCGCGCCGATCGCCATCACGCCCAGATAGTTCGGCTGGTACTCGTTGTGCTCGAGCACGTCCATATTCTCGAACGAGATGTGTTCGATCACGTCGCCGTCGTGCTCGTGGTCGCCGTGCGTGCCGATCATCATCGGATGCGCCACATCGGCCCACAGCGTGCAGCCGTGCGCATGCACGTTGCGCGAGCCGCCGCGGTACTCCCAACGCGATCCGTACACGGCGATGCAGTCGTCGGACGTACGCAGGAAGCAGTCGGCGATCTCCACGTCCTCGCACGCCATCATGTCGATGCCGTCGGACCAGCCCTCGCAGCTGAACGACTTGAGGCAGCGGATCGTCACGTCCTGCGACTTGCCCATGAACACCGAATAATGCGGCGGATTGATGAGGATCAGGTTCTCAAGCGTGACATGCTTCGAGAACGTGACCATCACGCCGTTCGTGCCGGCGAACCGCTTGAAGTCGGCCAGGTAGAGCACGCCGCGGCCGCGCACGCGCACGTGTTCGGCATGGTCGATGATCAGCGATCCCTCGATCACGGCGCCGCCCTCGAGGATCACGTCGACGTTCGACGGCAGTCGCCATTCGCCGTCGAACAGGTAGTAGTAGCCCGGTTTGATGCGCACGACGACGGGCTCGCCGTCCGTCTTGCCGGCCCGCGCGCGCTCGATCTGGTCGTTGAGCTCGGGTCCGATCGTGAGCACATGTTCGACGGTCACGTCGGCCTGGTCGTAGTCGTCGAGCAGACGGCCGGCGAGGATGTGCAGGTTGTGATGACGTTCGCGGTTGAGTTCGACGCTCAGGTTGGCGGGATGGTCGAGCGTGAACGTGACGCGGTTCGGCTCGACGTGCGGCTCGATGCCGACGGACAGCGGACGCACGTCGGCGCGGTACGTGTAGAACCAGCCGTTGACCGCGACTTCGACCTCGACGCGGCCGGAGAAGTCGAAGTAGCACATCGACGACTCCTGCACGTAGTGCGAGTCGACTTTGACGCGGTAGACCGGGACGGTCCGCCAGCCTTCGGCGCTCGCGTCGTCGTCGGCCGGGACTTCGCCGGCGGCGAGCGGACGGACGCGGACGTTGTATTCGCGGCGCAGCACCGCGCCTGCCGGGGCCGGGTAGACGCGGATGGCGCCGGCGTTGGATGTATTCATGATGATCGCCTTTCGTGATGATGGTTCGTTCTATTGCGCCGTTCCGCCGCGCCGCGGCGCCGTCACGATGGATGCACGGCCGGTGTCGTGCGGGGCATGACGGATGGGTATGACGGAGGGCGCGGCATGGCACCGCAGGACACGAACGATGGTTGCGCAAACTCACTACGTAACCAGTTACTCTCTTGATATCCAGCATACCCCGTTTGACGCAACACCGCACGCCGGACAGGCGAAGGGGCGGGCGGCGCTTCACGCGTCGCTCGCCCCTTCCCTGGCTGTTCCTGCTGACACCCCCGTCAGAAGGAAGCATCATCGCGGTTCTTCCATATGGTCCATGCGGGAGCCCGAACGGAGAGACCGCCCGTCCGATCCCCGACCGGCAACGGGCCGGATATATCGGGATATCGGGCATCACGGGCAAGGCCGCCCGTCAGAGCATCTCGACCTTGTCGAAGAACTTCTCGGCGTAGCCGGTCTCGAACTTGACGAGCTTGTCGTAGCCGAGCGACTTGGCCTTCTTGACCATCTCCTTCTCGAGGCTGTTGAACTCGGAGTCGGAGTTGGCGTAGATCATCTTCCAGGAGTACTGCTTGATGACGTCGCCGACTTGGCTCTTGATGACCTTGTCCTGGTCGCTGTACTCGATGGACGGCAGATCCGGGGTCTTGAAGCCCTTGACCTGACCCTTCTTGATCAGGTATTCCTGCACGTTGAGCGCGCCGTCGTGGTCGGCGGTCCACTCCTTGTCGAGGGAGCTGGCGTTGTCCTTGAGGTAGGAGTCCCACTGGTTGTAGACCACCGGGAAGTCATAGTCCTTGCCGGTCGGCGTGCCGGTGGAGGTGTTCACACGGGCCTTGAAGGTGTCCTGAACCTTGCCGCCGCCGTCCTTCGCGGGCACTTCGGCGTTCCAGTCGCCCTTGCCGAGGTCGGTCAGCTCCGGCTGGCCCTGCGCGTTGCGCTTCCACAGCACGCCCTCCGGGCCGTTCTCAAAGCCGAAGGAGCCCTCGTCGCCGTACATGAAGTTGAGGAACTTCACGGCGTTGTCCTTGTTCTTGGAACTCTTGGCGAGACCCCAGAACCAGTTGGAGCCGAGCGTCGAGGTGGCCTGATAGCTCATCGCGTCGTCGCTGGGGACGCGCTCGTAGCCCTTGTTCTGCGCGGTCATGTCCTTGTTGACCGGATTGTAGTTGAGGTTGCCGAGGTAGCCGTACACCCACATCGCGGACTGGCCCTTCTCGGCCTTCTTCATGTAGTCATCCCAGGTCTGGGTGGCGGAATCCGGGTCGAGCATGCCGTCCTGGTGGATGGAGTTGGCCCACTTGAGCGCGGTCAGATAGGTGCCGCCGTCGGCGAGGATGTCCTCGACCTTCTTGGTCTCCGGCTGCAGGTTGATGAAGTCGTAGGAGTTCACGCCGTCGTTGGTGATCCAGCCGAGTTCGGTGGCGATGGAGCGCAGCTGGCCGGCGGAGGTGGTGTCCCAGCCGCCGAACAGGCTCAGCGCGTACATGTTGTCGCCCTTCTCGGTCTTGGAGTGGGCCTTGGCCATGGACTCGGCCACATCCTTGTAATCCCAGTAGGTCTTGACCTCCGGGGAGCCGAGCTCCTTGTAGTAGTCGTAGCGGAAGCTCGGCACGTTGACCGGGTCGCCCTTGCCGAGCTCGGCCTTCTGCGCCGCGCCGGCCGGGATGGCGTACACCTTGCCGGAGTCCATCTTGGTCATGCGGTTGATCGCGTCGGTGAAGCGGAACGCGTTCGGCAGCTTGTCCTTGTACGCGCTCAGATCCTCGACCGCGCCGGCGTCGATGGCCTGCTTGAGCGAATCGCGGCTGTTGAACGCGATCAGGTCGCCGAGCTGGCCGGTGGTGAGCTTGGTCTGGAAACGGTCGGTGCCGCCGACGGTGGACGGGGTGACCTTGACGGTCAGACCGGTCTTGTCCTTGAGCCACTTGCCGACGTAGCCGTCGAGCGTGCCTTCGTAGGTGGCGTTCTGCGTGAAGATGGAGATCTCATCGGAACCGCCCGCGGCGGTGCTGCCGCCGCATGCGGCCAGCGGGACGATCATGGCGATGCCGGCCACGGCTGCGATGCCGGCGACCGCCTTCTTGCCGGTCCAACGTGAAGACTTGGTCATTGTTGCTTCCCTTGCTCGAAACTTCTTCGGTTCAGCGCCGCTTCCGAACTATTCCAATGTGTCTTTGAATCCATTCAAAAGCGGAACTAGTTACATTAAAGCGCCCTTCTTGAATCGTGTCAAGAAACGTTTCCAATCGGCGTTTCGCGCCATTTTCCAACAAAAAAGCGTCATCTAGCTACACAAACCATGCGCTCGATAATTGCGTAACAGATTACGTAACAACTCTAACGGCGTGAGTACTCCGCCATCAACGACTTTCGCATCCGTCGTCATATCCCGTCATAACGCATCATGACCGGCAGATATCTCTCATTGATAGGCCCGTAGCAAGAGATATCTGCCACAAAAGGGACACCGACCATCCATTCGGATTAGACGCCGCCACAAGGGGACTCGCGGGTCAGCAATACCCCATATCCGAACGCGATTCCCCGCGACTCTGGAACCGCCACGTCAGCCGTCAGTCCGCCGAGGCGGACTCCCCCGCGGACTCCTTCGCCACCAGCGAGCATCCCGCCGTCACGCGGCGCGGCTCACCGTCGTACGTGCCGTCGATGCGCTCGATCAGCATGCCCAGCCCCTTGTTCACCAGATCCGGCACATCGAGCGCGACCGTGCTCAGCCGCGGCACCGTGAACTCGCCCACGGTCACGCCGTCCGATCCGACGACCATCACGTCGTCCGGCACGCGCGCGCCGGCGTCCGCAAGCCCGCGGATCAGGCCGATGGCCAGCGAATCGTTGCAGCAGACGACGCCGTCCACGTCAAGCCGCCCGTCGCACGCAAGCCCGCGACCGACGTCGACGCCCACGAAATACCGCCAGTCGACGGGAATCAGCCATTCGGGCCGCACCGCAAGTCCGGCCTCCTCCATGGCCTGCAGGTAGCCTTCCAGCCGCAGCGAGCGCGCGCTGTCCTCCCCCGAGCCGGCCGCGACCTGCAGATCGGACCGGTCGGCGCCGACGAACGCGATCCTGCGGCATCCGCGCTCGATCAGGTAGCGTGTGGCGATCAGCGACGACTCGCGGTGCGGCATGACGACCGTGTCGAACGCCGGCCGCTTGGACAGATCGTCCAGCAGCACGATCGCACGGTTGCCGTTCAGCCGGTCGATCACGTCCTTCGGCAGTCCGAACGCGTCCAGCAGCATGCCGTCGCACGACTGGCTGTTGATCTCGCCGACCGCGTCGCGCAGCGTGCGCGAATCCTGCTCGGTCTGCATCACCAGCGACCGGTAGCCGCGATCGGAGCAGGCGTGCTTGACGTGCGTGACCATCTTCGCGTAGATCGACGAGACGTCGAGGCCGCGCACGACCAGCTCGATCACGCCGGTCCTGCCGTATTTGAGGCTGCGCGCGGCCATGTTCGTCGCGTATCCGAGCTCGTTCGCGGCCTTGCGCACGCGCTCGTCGGTCCATTTCGAGACGTGCCGCCCGCCGCGCAGCACGTACGAGACGGTCGCCGGCGAGACCCCGGCGCGTTCCGCGACATCCTTCAGCGTGACCATCGAGCCCCTTTCACCGTCGTCCGACCTGCGCGATCATGCCGCACACGTACGGAGCATCTCACGAAATGGAGACGTCGCCCACGTACCGTCCCACCACGACGTTCGCGTCGGCGAGCGTCAGGCACGGCCTGCCGTCGCGGCGCATGTTGCGGATGCGCACGTTCCCGACCGGGTGCGCCTCGTCGTAGCCGTGGATGAGCGACGGTTCCTCGCCGTCGCCGACGGTCACGTCAATGTTCTCGAACAGGATGTCGTCGATGAGCCGGCCCGGCGCGGGATTGTACGTCGGGTTGCGGCGCACCTCGAGGTCGAGCACGCGGCCGTGTTCGAACGGTTCGATGCAGAAGTCGCGGAACGTGACGTCGCGCACGGTGTTCTTGTCGCCCGCGTTGATCGTCATCACGCCCAGATAGTCCATCTGGTATTCGTGATGTTCGAGCACGTCGATGCGTTCGAACAGCACGTGCTCGATCACGTCGCCGTCGTGCGCGTGGTCGCCGTGCGTGCCGATGTTGATCGGATGGGCGACGTCGGCCCACAGCACGCAATCGCGCACGACGACGTCGCGCGTGTCGCCGTACCAGTCCCAGCGGCTGCCGTACAGCGCGATGCAGTCGTCCGAATTGCGCAGGAAGCAGCGTTCGATGAGCACGTCGCGGCATGACATCATGTCGATGCCATCGCCCCAGCCCTCGCAGCTGAACGCCTTGACGTTGCGTATCGTAATGCCCTGCGAGGCTCCGGCGCACACCGAATAGTGCGGCGGATCGACCAGCGCGAGGCCGTCGATCTCGATGTCGCGGCTGGAGTCGATGCGAATCGCCCCGACACCGGTCTGCTTGGCCATGAACGCGAGGTCGAGGATGCCGCGGCCGCGCACGCGCACGTCCTCGGCATGGTCGATGACGATGCCGCCCTGCAGCACGACGCCGCCGGCGAGGTACACGTCGGTGTGCGACGGGACGTGCCAGATCGTCTCGCCGATGCCGTAGCAGCCGGGTTTCACGAACAGCGTGCGCCGGCGGCCCGGTTCGGGTTCGCCCAGTTTGGCGAGTTCGCCGTTGGGGGCGAACGTGCCGATGCGCTTGGGATCGGCCGTGACGACCAGGTCGGCGTCCGCCTCGATCGCGGCCTCGTCCTCGATGGGGCCGGCGAAGACGTGCAGGTTGTGGAAGCGCTCCTTGTTGAGTTCCACGGACAGGTTGGCGGGTCGCTCGAGCGTGAACGTGAGCTTTTTCGCGTCGTCGAAGTGCGGTTCGATGCCGTAGCTTAAGGGACGGATCGCCGCGGTGTAGATCGAGTAGAAGCGTTTGACGCTCACCTCGACCTCGACCGGCTCGTCCATGTCGAAGATCACCATCGACGCCTCGCGCACGTCGTGCATGTCGACCTTGACGTGGTACGTGTCGAGCGTGGTCCATTCGCCGCCGGACAGCGGGCGGACTCGTACGAGGAATTCATTGCGCAGATTGGCCCCGGCGGGGGCGGGATAGGTTCTGATCATGATGGGTTACGCCTGTATGTGTGTGGGTATGGGGGTATGCGTGCGGGTGGGATGGGGGAAAGATGAGGAAGCCTCCCGCCCGAGCAAGGGAGAGGGCGGGAGGACGGTTGGTTCCCGTTTCGCCGGGTGTGCGTCGGATGCGGCCGGGTCGGATCGCCGCGCCGACCTCAGTCGTACCGCTACTTGAGACTGCCGACGGTGACGCCGGACTTCCAGTAGCGCTGCATCGCGATCATCAGGATCACGACGGGGATCATCGAGATGAACGCGCCGGTGATGACCAGCATCGTCAGGTCGTACTGCGAGTCCGTGCCGCGGGCCAGCCACGACTGCAGGCCGAGCATGACGGTCCACTTGTGGTAGTCCTTGAGGAAGATCATCGGCCACATGAACGAGTTCCACGAGCCGACGAAATGCAGCAGGAAGATCGTCGCGGCCGGCGTGACCATCAGCCTCCACGAGATCTCGGTGAAGATCCGGTACTCGCCCGCGCCGTCGATGCGGGCGGCCTCCATGAGCTCGTCCGGCACCGCGCCCTCGGCGTACACCTTCGCCAGATACGCGTCCATCGGCGTGAAGCAGGCCGGCAGGATCATTACCCACCAGTTGTCGTACAGGCCGACCTTCTGGAACAGGATGAACGAGGGCACCGTCAGCAGCGTGCCGGGGATGATGAACGAGGCCATGATCAGACCCATCACGAGCCGCTTGCCGAAGAACCGGTACTTGGCCAGCGCGTAGCCGGCGGCCACGGTGATCACCATCGCGCCCGCCGACGTGACGGTGGACAGCCACACCGTGTTCCACAGCCATGTCGCGTAGATGCCGTCCTGGTACGTGAACAGGTCGTGCAGGTTCTCGAACAGGTTGAACTTGCCGGCGAACCACAGGCCGTTCGTCGTGTAGATCGTGCTCGTCGACTTCGTGACGGCCACGACCAGCCACCACAGGGGCGCCACCGCGTAGAACGCGAGCAGCACCAGCAGGCCCAGCACCAGCCACTTGGACGTGCCCTTGACCTGGTTCGCGGTCGACTCGCCCGACTGGTCGGCCAACCGGTCGCGGCGGCGGCGCTCCAGCCAGCCGCCGAGGCCGCCGTGGCCGCCGGACTCCGCCTTGTGGCCGGACACCTTGCCGGACATCTTGGAAATCGCCACGTCGCTCATACCTTATTCACCTTTCCCTGCAGCACGTACACGCCGATCGACGCGACGCACAGCACGGCCGCCAGCAGCAGCGACAGCGCGGTCGCATAGTTGATGTTGCCCACCTGGAACGCCTGGTTGTAGATCATCATCGCCGGCGTGAAGTCCTTGGTGATCGTCTGCGGGCTGATCGAACGGAAGAAGTACGGTTGATCGAACAGCTGCAGCGTGCCGATCACGGCGAACAGCGTCGTGAACGTGACCGAACTGACCATGTACGGCACCTTGATCGAGAACGCGATGCGCACCTCGGACGCGCCGTCCAGACGCGCCGCCTCGATCACCTCGCCCGGGATCGACTGCAGCGAGCCGTACATGATGAGCATGTTGAATCCGAGGCCGGCCCACACGGCCATCTGGCCCATCGAGAACCATACGAGGTTCGAATCGAAGAAGTTGATGCCGGTCCACTTGAACGGGCTGGTGGTCGGGCTGTACAGGTAGATCCAGATGATCGTCTGCACCACGCCCGGGGTCATGTACGGCAGGAGCAGCAGGATGCGGAACTTGCCGGCCGTCCTGGCCTTGACCGAATCGATGAGCAGGGCCATGCACATCGACAGGAACTGGGTGAGCGGCACCATGATGATGCCGTAGAGGGCCACGCGGCCGAACCCGACCCAGAACGTGGTGTCGCCCGCGGCCTTGACGATGTTCGCCAGGCCCACGAACGTCTCCTTCGCCTCGCCCAGGCCGAGGCCGGACTTCTGCTTGTTGTACGCCACCACGCGGAACGACATGATGATCGGGGTGATCACGAAGAACACGAAGCCGCAGAAGAACGGGACGACGAACGACGCGCCCTTTGCGGCCTGCAGGATGCGCCACGGGACGTGCCGGGCGCCCGGGCCGCCGCTGGGCGCGGCCACTGTGCTGTCAGCCATGACAAACCTTCTTTTGTTGAAATCGGAAACCGGGAAACCCGGAAAACGAATGGTCCGCCGCCGCAGGGCGTGCGCCCTCCTGGCCGTTTGGGCCGCGACGGGCGCGCGGCGGCGGACATGTCATTGTGCAGGGACTCGCGTATCGGGACGGGCGTCAGCCTTCCTTGACGTTGATGCCCTTGTCCTTGAGGTCGTTGACGATGAACTTCTGGACGTTCTTGATCGCGTCCTTGAGCGTGATCTGCTTGGCCACGGCCTTGCCCCACTGGTCCTGCAGCTCCGGGAACCACGCGTCGTAGTCCGGGCCGAGATCGAAGCCGCCCATGGCGTTCTGCGCCGCGTTGAGGATGACCTTCTTGGCCTCGTCGTCGTTGCTGTAGAACTTGTCCGGGATGGCCTCGTCGATGTACTTCTCGACGTCGAGGTTGGCCTTGTCGGTGCGGCCCGCCGGCACGCCGAGGGTGTTGGTGTCGGGGTCGCGGCCGGCCTCGTAGCCTTCGGGGGTGTTCTGCCAGTTGATCCACTTGATCACGGCTTCCTGGTGCTCCTTGCTGGTGCCCTTCGGGATGAACGCGACCTGGCTGATGATGCCCGGCACGTTGTCCTTGCCGGCCACGACCTGCGGGAAGTTGCCCGCCTCCCACTTGCCGGAGGTGTTCGGCATGTTGGTCTTGTAGCCGGTGCTCGACCAGTAGGCCAGCGTGGTCATGCCGAGCTTGCCGGAATCGAAGTAGTTGTACAGGGCGGGCTTGTCCTGGTAGGTCTGGTGCGAGACCATGTCGCCGTCGATGAGCGTCTGGATGATGTCGACGGCCTTGTCGGTGCCCTCGTCCTGCATGTTCACGACCCAGTTGTCGCCATCGATGGAGAACCACTTGGCGCCGGCCGCCTGCGCGATCTGCATGAAGCCGGACGGATCCTCGCCGGCCAGGTTCATCACGGTGCCGCCGTCGGCCTTCATCTTCTCGCCGAGCGCGATCACGTCGTCCCACGTCTTCGGGGCGTCGACGCCGTACTTGGCGAGCACGTCGGTGTTGAAGATGGCGTAGGTGCCGTCGGCCACTCCCGGCAGGCCGTAGTACTTGCCGTCGAGGGAGGCGTTGGCCTTGGCCGCGTCGGTGTACTTCGGCAGCAGCGGCTGGATGGCGTCGGTGATGTCCTCGGCCCAGCCGTTGGACACGTTGGTGGTCAGCGGCGCGAAGCCCTGCACGAAGTCGGGCAGCTTGCTCTTGGCCTCGAACGCGTTGCGGAAGTTCTGCTGGGTGGCGGTGTTGGACGCCTGCAGCACGTACTTGACCTTGACCTCGTTCTGCGACTTGTTAAACTTGTCGATGGCGATGTGCGCGTTCTTGTCCCAGCCCCACGCCTCGATCTCGACGGGTCCGTTCGACGTGGAGGACGATGCGGACGAATCGTTGGACGACGTGTTGCCGCAGGCCGCGGCTCCCAGCAGGCAGGCGGCGGATGCGACGACGGCGGTGATCCGCTTGACCGACTTCATTGGCTTCATCATGTGCCTTTCCCATACTCGCCCGCCAGCTCTGGCGGACGACGTTTCTTAGCGTTATGAAATTCATAGCGTTATGAATTTCATAACGCTATGAATATAACGCGGAAATCCCTTTCCGTCAATATCGCAACACGCCGAGCGAAAGCGCGACCGGTCGACGCCGACCCATACGTCCACGCAACAGTACCGGGCACTACAATCCACCGCGCAACTCGGCATTCGAAGGCCCGAGGTCACGCGATGGCATTTCGACCGGTTTTGCCATCGCGTGATCACAACCCAGATCACGCGATGGAATTGACCCGTTTCAATCCATCCCGTGACCTCGTCAACAGGGCTTGAAAAGCAGTTTCCAGGTCACGCGATGGCAAATACCACCCGTGACGCCATCGCGTGACCGACCGCTTGCTCACGCGATGGCAGAACCGCTCGTTTTTCCATCCCGTGACCCCCCTTACGCGAGTTTCGAGGTCACGCGATGGAATCGGCACGATTCAATCCATCGTATGAACAAACAGCCAGTCACGCGATGGAAAAATCCCCCATTCTTCCATCGCGTGACCCAACCCCCGATATTCGACATCAAGCCCGCCGGCGGCATTGCACAGCACCCGCAGCGCGCTCCCCTACACCCCTCAGCGCTCCTCGCGGCACCCGAGCGAGCGTTCGGACGCGCATGCAACGCCTCGCAGACCGCGGATAGCGGATCAGTACTCCTCGCGGTACCTGAGCGGACGCCCCGCGGCGGCACGTGCAAGCTCCTCGGCCACGTTCAACCCCATCGCATGCAGCTCCGAACCGGTCGATCCGGCGATGTGCGGGGTGAGGATCACGTTCGGCATGTCCCACAGCGGCGAGTCGCTCGGCAGCGGCTCGGGCCAGGTCACGTCGAGGATCGCGTTGATGCGGCCCGTCTTGAGTTCCGCGATCAGCGCATCGTGGTCGACGACGCGGCCGCGCGCCGAGTTGAGCAGCGTCGCGCCGTCCTTCATCAGCGCGAGTTCGCGCGCGCCGATCATGCCACGCAGGGGCGGAATGTCAGGAGCGTGCAGCGAAACGATGTCCGACTGCGCGAGCAGCGTGTCAAGGTCGGCCTTGGTCGCGCCGTACGACGCCGCCTCGTCGGCGGACATGTCGATCGCGTACGCGAGCACGTCGAGCCGGGTCATCTGCAGCATGGCCATAAGCCGACGGCCGATGCGCGACGATGCGCACACGAGTCCGACCGTTTTCTCGTAGTTGCCGACGTGCTCGAACACGCTCTGCACATCGACCCACGCACCCCAGCCGCGCTGCTCGTGGTACATGCGTTCGGCGCGGAAGAACTGCTTGTTGGCGAGCAGGATGTTCGCGAAGCAGTATTCGGCGACCGGCAGTCCGTTGATATAGCCGGAGTTCGACAGTTCGATGCCGCGCGACTTGGCGGCGCGTGCGGCCGTGTCGTCGGTGAAGATGCGGGACGCTGCGCCGCTGGCGGCGAAGATGGCCTTGAGGTTCGGCATGGCGTCGAGCACGGCCTCGTCGATCAGCTTCTCGCCGCCCCAGCCGGTGATGATGTAGTCGGCGCGGGCGATGCGTTCGGCGTTCGCTGGGTCGTGGAAGTCCTCGACGACGACCGGACGACCGGTTTCGTCGCGATCCCAGTCGGCGACGGCGCCGAGTTCATGCCATGCGTCGCGTCCCATGATCTTGTCGATCAGATCGGCGGGACGGAACGAGAATACGACGAACGGCTTGTCTCCCCGCCGGGTTTCCGCCATGCCCGACATGTGCACCGACTCCTGTGCCATACGACGCTCCTTCGATGATGTTCACGCACCTCAGCGTTCAAACGTTCAAACTTGGCCAATCACTTCGCCGATTGATTGTACATCGATCGAAAGCGCTTTCCGACAGTTTGCCACGTCTTGCATGCGCGTCCCGCACAAGGAGAGAACCGCTTGGATCGGCATGGCGACAAAACTTGTGGCGAGAGCGGCGGCAATCGCGCCGCCCAAGACCGTTTACGACCGCACGGCCGCTCGTTCAGGACCGCTCGTTCAGGACCGCTCGCCCAAGACCACTCACGACCGCTCGTTCACTGCCGCTCACTCACGACCGCTCACTCACGACAGCAGGGCGGACGGTTAGGCGTGGCTTTGCCGGGACGAACCGGCAGAAACAGTTGATCAGATTGACGATCTGACCGGTGATGACCGCGGCCACGACCGTGCCGACGCCAAGGCCGTCGATGCGGCCGAAGAACACGAACGACATGATGCCGGCGATGATGACCAGCGAGACGTCGAAGCAGACCTTGACCGTGCCGAACCGCACCTTGGTCACGGTCGCGAAGGCGTTCACCACGCCCTCGCCGGGCACCATGATGAGTCCGGGCGCGACCTCCATGCAGATGCCGAGCGCCAGGATCACGCAGCCGAGCAGCAATCCGACGCCTTGGCTCCACCACGTATCCGGCACGAACCATGCGAGCAGACGCATGCTCACGTCCAGCGTGCCCGCGAACCAGAACGTGACCGCCAGCTGCAGATACTGGACGGGATGGAAATCGCGACGCAGCAGGGCGATCTCGATGACAAGAAACGCCACGTTGACCGCGAAGGTCGTGACGCCGAAGCTGATCTGGGGGAAGCGCAGCGTCGTCACCCACGCGATGCCCGAGATCGGCGAGGTGCCGAGATCGCTTTTCGTGATGAGTGCGATGCCGAACGATTCGATGGCGATGCCGACGAGAAAGCAGGTGATTCGCTTGGCAAGATATGGCACGTCCGTTCCTTTCCTCCCCTGTGCGATCCGTGTGTGCCGCGAGCACTTGGACTCGGGCATCGTTTCGCCGGATCGTCGTCAGCGACCGGGGAAACACGGACGCTTTGTGCAACCTGACTCTCACTATACCACAGTTCGGTAAGCGCTTACCATACAAGAAACCAATTTAATAAGCAGTTCATCTAATATGTGATCAACCTAACAGCAAGCGCTTACCTAAATGGCCGGTAATCAGACACGCACCGGCCGAGCCAAGGCCAGCAACCCGGCCAAGCGGACATCAACAGGGGCAACCGGATTGTCCAGGATTGCGGTCCACGGCGACGAACCGTTCGCCTCGGACCGCAACGACACACAATGACACGCAACGACATGTCAGCATGGCCGAAAGACTGAGCCGTTCGCCCAAGACGGTCACGACCGCCGGCGCGACAACATCCAGTCCCGGACAGTCAGTCCCGCCCGATGCGCGAGCCGAAGAACGCGTACCACGCGTCATACAGGAACAGCGGCACCATCGCGAGCATGGCCATCTCGATGCCGGCCGCATCCTGAATCATGCCGAGCACGAACGGGATCACCGCGCCGCCGACGATACTCATCACGACGATCGACGAGCCGGTCTTCGCGGCCGCACCGGTCGCGCCGCGCAGAGTCAGCGAGAAGATCGTCGGATAGCCGATCGAGACGAACAGGAACGAGACGAGCAGCGCGATCACGGACACGCGTCCCAGGCCAAGGAACACGACGATCATCAGCGCCGCGCCGGCCAGCATGTACCAGCCGAGGATCTTCGCCGGATCGAACCGGGCCATGAGCGGCGTGGTGATGAACCGGCCGAGCGTGAACAGCAGCGCCATGACCGACAGCAGCGTGGTGGCGAGGCCGGTCGTGATGCCCTCGCCCCAATGCTTGAGCGCGTAGGCGGCGAACATGGCCATGCCGCCGGTCTGGATGCCGAGGAACATGAACTGCGCGAGCACGCCCAGAGTGAAATACGGGCGGTGCAGCAGATTGGCAAACGATCCGCTGCCCTGAGCCGCACCCGACGCCGCACCTGTGCCCGAATCGTCGGCCGCATCGTCGTCGCCGGGCGGCGTCGGCAGCTTGACGGCCACGAAGATGATCAGCAGCACGGCGAGCGCGATGCCGATGGTCATGTAGATGCCGCGCGTGTCGGAGAGGAACTTGGTCTTCGCCGCGTCGAATCCCGGTTCGCCGGGCGCGACGGTATCCGACAGGATCCGGCCGAGGATGAGCGGGCCGACGACGGTGCCGATGCCGTTGAAGCTCTGCGCGAGATTCAGACGGAACGATTCGCCCTTCTCGTCGCCGAGCTTGGTGATGTACGGGTTGCAGTTCGCCTCGAGCGAGGCCGCGCCCAGCGCGACGACGAACATGGCCAGCAGGAACAGGATGTAGCTGGATGTGCTCGTGGCCGGCGCGACGATGAACGAGCCGATCACGAACAGGGCGAGGCCGCAGATGATGCCGCCCTTGTAGCCGAACCGCCGCGCGATGAGACCGGCGGGGATCGCCATGACGAAGTACGCGCTGTAGTAGGCCACCTGCAGCAGCGATGACTGGGCGCTGCTGAGCTGCATGTAGTTGCCGATCGGCGTGTTCAGGGCGTTGACGAGGTTCATGGTCAGGCCCCACACGAAGAACAGCGAGGTGACCAGTCCGATCGCGACGGCAACGGCCGTCTTCGATGACCGGGACGATGCCGGCGATGCCTTCTTGCCGTCGGAATGTGTACGTGCGCTGCCGTTCGCCATCGTCGTGCCTCTCTATCCGCCCGATACCGCGCCCGACTGCGGCGGCCCGTAACGGGCATCGCCGGCCAGGTCGGGTGCATCAAGTCTAGCGGAAGCCCAGAACCGCGCGACACGACGCCCCGGCATCCGTGTGCGGACGTCATGAGGCCGTTCCGAACGGCAAACGGCCGAAACCGAACCCACACGTGGTGCAAGGGACTCGGTTTCGGCCGTTTGGCAACCGTCAGGAGTATCAGGACAATCAGGCGATGCTGATGTCGGCGTCGGAGAGGGTCATGTCGGACACGGTGATGCGCTGGGTGCGTCCGTCCGCCAGCTCAACGGCAATCACGCCGCCGCGTCCGTCGTCGGTCGGAATCTCGCGCACGGAGCGCACCTGCGGCGTGCCGTCGTGCTGTTCGATGACGGTGACGAAGCTGCCGGTGCGGCCGTGCGTGCGGATGTCGAGCGTGCGGCGACGGTCGCGTTCGTCGCCGATCGGATAGTCGGCGCCGACGGTCGCGGTGAAGCGGACCGCGCCGCCGTGCGCCGCGACGAGTTCGGAGGTCAGATCGACGTGCACGACTGCCGGGTGGGACGCGTCGGCCGGCGATGCCGGGATGCTGGTCGCCATGCGGCGCGCGTCGATCTTGACCGGACCGCCTTCGTAGTCGCGGTCGTCGGTCGGCACGGGCACGGTGTTCTCGACCGTGTACGGCAGGTCGCGGATCGGCACGCGCGTGCCGTCGGCGCATTCGATCGCACCGTCGCCCCAGAACAGCGACGGGACCGGCGGCCAGTGCTCGTTCTCCTCGGCCACGAACGATTCGTCGCTCACGGCTTGCAGCGTCAGCGACTTCGCGTCGGCGGGAACCGCCACGTCGATGTCGCCGGAGCCGAAGATCCACGCGCCGAACTTGCCCGAGGCGAGCGGCTGCACACCCACGTACCGGTCGGGCGTGAACGCGTCGTCGGCCAGCACGAGCGTCGAAGCGGTTTCCGGAACGTCAATGGCCGCGGCCGACGCGTCCAGCCCGGCCACGGACGCCGGCTTGACGAACGAGCCGTCGACGTCGCCGGCGAACACCGCATAGTGCAGTTTTTGCTGGATCTGGTAGTACTCGGGATCGCAGCCGACGACGATCTGTCGAGAAGTCGGCGCGACGGACCAGACGTCCATGTGCATGATGCCGGGCGCGTTGTGGTTGGAGCGCGTGTTCGTCATCCACTTGCCGCCGTTGAATTCGGTCATGTCGACCGCGAACGACGTCTTGACCGTGCCGCGAGCGTCGAAGACGTGGCAGTCGGTGATGAACTGTCCGCTGGACAGCGGCGACGGGTCAAGTTTCGGCGTAACGCCGCGGTACGTGAGGTCGGGCGTCACACCGTCGACCGGACCGCGCTCGCCGGCGTCCGTCGACACGCTCGCATCGTCCGAACCGACGGTCGACCCGTCCGCCGCGACTCCGCCGGTCGAGTACGCGAAGTGGTCGCGGTCGGTCGGATCCGCGCACGGATACGCGAGCGCTCCTCCGTGTTCGCCGGTGATCGAACGCAGGCCGTTGACGTGCATGAGCACGTCGTACTGATGTTCCGCGGTACCTTCCAGATAGTCGACGAGCACGATGTAGTCGTCGGTCACCAGCGTGGCGCGACGCTGCGTGATCGGCTCGGTGTAGCCGCTGCGCGACGCGTACTTCGGCGTAACCGCAGAGCCGGCATGCGTGCCGTCCGCACCGGACTCGCCAGTCTCACCAGCCGCACCGGCAGCACCAGCAGCACCAGCACCGGCACCGCCGTCAGCCTCGTCACCGCCGCCCGGCAACGCGACCGAACGCCCCTCGATCCACGCCTGTTCGGCGAAGTCGGCGCCCGGCGTGACCACCCAGCCGCCGTACGGCGGGTTGCACCAGCGCGTGACGATCTCGTGCACCGCCACCTGCAGATCCTTATCCGACCGGAACTGCAGCAGCCTCGCGCCCGTCGGATCCTGCTGCTTCAAATCCACCAACGCCATATTGTGCGTGATCGAATTCTGCACGTAGAACTTGTACATGAACGTGTGATACGAATACCACACGTTCTCCGGATTATAGAAGTTCTTGCCAAACCGGCGGATCGAATTGAGCGCAAGCCGATCGTAGTGCCCATGCGCGCCGCCCAGCACGCCGGTCTTCACCGTCACCTGATACTGCTCGTCCAGATCACGTCCAGAAGCCTGCGAGCGCAGCATCGTGATGCCCGCCACCGGAGCCGTCACGGATCGCCCGAACGCCTCCAGCGCGGCGGAGTCCACGGCCGGCAGCTCGTCGACGCCGTACCACAGGTCGCGCTGTTCCGGCGGCACGGTGGCGAGCAGCGGCAGCAGCGACGGCTCGCGGTAGATGCGGTAGGCGAGGTCGTAGCGCGGGTCCATGAGCTGGTAGGCGGGCGCGCGGTCCTCGGTGGAGTCGTTCATGCCGAAGATCACGCCGTCGTGGCTGAAGAACGGCGTCAGGGAGTCCACGAGCTGCTTGACGGAGCGCGTGTTGTGCTCGAATGTGCCCCAGATTTCGGTGGTCAGACCGTCGATGCGGTCGGATGCGGGCAGCATCGGGTCATCGTATGCGCTGAATCGGCCGTAGCTGGCGGGCACCTGCACGTCGCGCAGGTCGAATCCCCATTTGTCGACCGTGGTGATGAGCTGCAGGAACGTGCCCATCGCCAGATAGTTGTAGCCGATCGCGGACTCGTACCACCAGCCATCGTCGAGCACGCCGCGGGAGAGGTGGTCGAGGATGCCGCCGTCGCAGTGCATGAAGTAGTCCATCGCCTCGATGTCCTGCATCTCGGCCGCGCATTCGATGCAGCCCTGCAGTTCGCACAGCTGCCAGTTCGACAGCTTGCCCTTCATCATCTCGCAGCGGATGATCTCCATGAACGTACGGAAGCACTCGTGCACGCGCGCCTCCTCGTCGGCCGAGAGCAGGCCGAGCCCGCGCATGTGGTCGACGGTGAACGCGATGAACTTGAAGAACTCGCCTTCGTGCACGAGCTCCTGGCTGCCGCCCTTGATGGTGCGGAAGTAGCCGTCGGGTGCGATCATCTCGCGCAGGAATCGCGCGGATTTCTCCGCGAACCGGCGCTCGCCGCTGATGAGCGTGATGAGCACGCAGTTGTACGCCTCGTCGGAGTTGCGCGTCTGGAACAGATGGTCGGCGGCCGGGTCGACGGCGGGCACGACCCAGCGTTCGGCCTGCTCGTAGCGCCGCTGATACGCGGCCTTGGCCCAATCCTGCGTCGCGATCTTGTGTGTGATGCCGTCGATGTCGGCGTGCGTGAGCGTGGTGCGGTAGTCGTCGGAATGGTTGACGGTGACGAACCGCATGGTCTGCGATTCGCCGCTCGCGCTCGTGACGACGAGTAGCTGGTCCTCGTGACCGTACGGCGCGAGTCGTTCGGACGAGTGCACGGTCAGGCGCACGATGCGGCGTTCGTGCGGATGGAGCGTGACGACGAGCGTGCCTGCCGCGGACTCGGCGGCCACGGACGTATCGGTCTCGGCCGCCGGCGTCGATTCGTCGGCTGCAGCGGCCGACTCGGCCGGATCGACGGCGGTTTTCGCCTTGCCGCTGACGGCCGGCAATCCGGCCCTGTCGTTTTCGCGGAGTGTCGCCGCGTCCGTCACGTCGGCGAGTGCGGTCGTAAGGACCTCCTTGCCGTGACGTTTGACCGTTGCGGTGACGGTCTGCGGCACGTCGAGCATGTTGACGAACGTCACGTCGTACGATGCGGTCGATGCGGGATCGTCGGCGACGAGCGCGCGTCCGCGCACCGCGCAGCCGAGCAGCAGCTCACGCGCGGCGACGAACCGCACGACGGTCGGTTCGATCGCGGCGCCGGACGCACCGGCCACCGCATCATCCACAGCCACCGTCACGGCGATCACGCCCTTGGGCAGCACGCCCATGCCCTCGTCGAACGAGAACTGCGCGAACGGCACGAACGTGGGCGCGCCCGGCACGAGCACCGCGGACGCCGTGACCTCGGGCAGCGCCTCCTCGCGCGGGTTGCGGCACAGCGAGCAGGTGAGCGTCACCGTCACCGGCGTGGGCGAGGCCACGTCGGCGGCCAGGCACAGGCCGTACCAGTCGAGCACGTCGGCCGCATGGTCGTTCGTCTCCCAGAACCCGTGCACATCCCACAGCCTTTTGCCGTTCGGGTTCGGATGCGTGAATCTGACGCCGCCGGGCACGGTGGCGCGTTCCCATTGCGTCACGTCGATCACGGTGTGTTCCGGAAGATATCGCATGATGATTGGCTCCTTTGGTAAGGATCGAGGTGACCGCCGGCGATCGCCGACGATCGGGAAAATCAGGTGCGCGGCGGCATGACCGACTCGCGCACGACGAGCTGGGTGGGCAGAATGATGTCGCTTTCGCCGGCCAGCGGCAGTTTGACGGCCATTTCGCCCATTTCGGCGAACGGCGCGCGCACGGTGGTCAGCGGCACGATCAGGCCCTCCGCGTACGGCATGTCGTCGAATCCGCCGACGGAATAGTCGTACGGCACGCGCTTGCCCATCTTCTTGAGCGTGAGGATCACGTCGAGCGCGACCTCATCGGTCACGCCGACGATCGCCGTGCAGTCGAGCCCGGCTTTGCAGGCGGTACGGAAGTTGCCGGCCGATTCGACGCGGTTGCGGCTGTACGCCACGTCGCGCGACGGATCGTGCGGGATGCCGGCCGCCTCGAGCGCGCCGAGGAATCCCCGATAGCGCGCGGTGAACACCGGTTCGCCCTCGCGCACGCCGACGAACAGGAATTTGCGGTGGCCGAGCGAAATCATGTAGTTGGTCAGTTCGACCATGCCGGCCTCGTTGTCATAGTCGACGACGGCCACGGATTCGGGCAAGTCGAGACGGGGCCTTGCGAGCGCGACGAGCGAGGTCTCCGGCTGCTGGTCGAACTGGTCGATGATGCCGGAGAACGTGTCATCCGACATGGAGCCCTCCATGACGACGACGATGCGCGAGCGCTGGGCGAGCAGCTGGCTGGCCATCTCGTCGCCGCTCATGCCCTTGAACCGGGTGGAGAACAGGCGGAAGTTCAGGTGCTGGCGGTAGGCCTCCTCGTCGACGGCGGCCATCATGTCGGCGTAGGTGCCGCCGGTGATGGCGGAGGTGACGAGCGTGACCGCGTTGGGTGGCGTGGTCAGGGCCTTGGCGTGGATGTTCGGCACATAGCCGAGCGCCTTGGCGGTGGACTGCACGCGTTCGCGGGTCGCCTCGGAGATGCCGGGCTGCCCGTTGAGCGCGCGCGAGACGGACGCGACGGACACGCCGGCCGCCTTCGCGATGTCTCGGATATTGAGATTGCCGGTTTTCGCCGGTCCGGATTTGGTCCTGCCGGCCTCGCCGGTCTGGTTCTGACTGCTTCCGCCCTGGATCTGATCGGCCACGATTCGTCTCCCATTGCCTCGCGTGGTGTGCGTAACTGGTTTCGACATGGTAATCGCCTCGTTGGTCAATCAGGAAAGCAGGTGGCGGGTCGCGGCCGCATACGGCGGCTGGTCTGCCGGCACCGAACCGCTGCGAGTCGCGACCGGACCGCGCGGCCGGACCGTCCGTTCAGGCCGCGATCGTGGTCAGATGCGCGGGATTCGGCACGTACAGTTTGCGCGAAAGCGCCCAGCCGACGACCTCGTCGCGGAAGCGGCGCGGATCCTCGAGGAAGAGGAAGTGCCGGTGGCCGCCGCTCCACACGGTCACGTCGAACGTGCCGCAGAACTGCTCGAACCGCGCGCGTTCGACGCCCGGGTAGATGCCGAACGTCGGCTTGGTGCGCCGGCGCGCGACCGGTACCGTCGTGTCGCAGATGCCGAACGCGCCGGGCGCGAGGTATTCGGACACGTAGTAGTCGACGAGCGCCTGCGGATTGGTGCGGCGCACGTCGCCGAGCACACCGCTCCACACGTCGTCGGGGATGCACGACGAGTGCGCGCTTTCGATGAAATCGAGCACGGCCTTGGTCGGGTCATCGCCCATACGGTCGAGGAAGCGCTCGTGGAACGCGCGGGTCGCCTCCTCGCCCATCGCGCCGTACGCGGGGTCGATGACGACCTCGCCGGCGACGAGTTCGGGATGGTTCGCGTGCACGGCGAGCGAAAGCTGCCCGCCCATCGAATGCGCGATGAGCAGCGCCTGCTTGCCGGCCGGAACCGTGCGGCGGATATAGTCGGCGAGATCCTCGGCCGCGGACGGGATCGTCCATGGGCCTTCGTCGCGGCGGTCGCCGTGGCCGGGCAGCGTGTAGGCGTGCACGTTCCAGTCGTCGGGCCAGTCGACGCTGTCCCAGACGCGCGGCGAGCCCGCCCAGCCGTGCACGAGCACCGCGTATGTGGTGTCAGTCATGGTCCTCTCTTCTTTCAGTTACCAATGATTTACGTATCGTTGCGTGTCGTTGCGGATCAGCGCGCGCCCGTCGCGGCCGCGACCATCGACGCACGGCCGTCGCCGGACCACGTCGCGTCGTGCGATCCCGCACCGCCGTCCGCGCGCTGTTCGTCGGCGATCGGCAGCTCGTCCTTGCCGAGCAGTCGCAGCTGCTTGTTCCAGCGGGCCGTGATGATCGCGGAGACGACGAACAGCGGCACGCTCGCGCACATGACCGGGATCAGGCCGGGCAGCAACACGCACAGCACCACCGTGATCGCCTCCACGGCGAGGATCTTGACCGACGTGAGCGTCCACATGGCCGGCAGCAGCAGCGAGTTCTTGACCAACTGCGGGATCGTCAGTTCGAAGTTCGCCTCGTTCGCGGCCAGATACGGCAGCGCGAGCGCGACGACGTAGACGAGCGCGACCAACGGCACGATCCACGGACCGTTCTGGTACTTGAGCACCCACAGGCTGAGCGTCAGGCTGACGCAGACGGCGACGAACAGGAACGAGACGAGCCAGAAGCGGCGCAGCGCGGCCTTGTACAGCTGCCATGCGCGCGCCGACCAGCGGAACGCGTCGCCCTCGCGCTCGTAGGAGCGGAACACGCCGACGATGGCGACGGTGGCCGGCACGATGCCGTACACGACGCCGCCGAGGATCGTGAACGCGATCCACATGAGGTTCATCAGTGCGAGACGCGAGATCAGCAGCGTGATCTCATAGACTTTCTGGGCGACCGCCTGCTTGTTCATGATGATGCTCCTTGGCGTGGGTTGTCGGCTGCGCGACCGGGCGGGCCGGCGGGCCGATGGATGATGTGGTGTGATATGGGGAAGGCTCCCCTTCCCCGTGAGGCGGGAACGGGGAGCCGTTCGGCTACCGGATGTCGGTCGTTCGGCCGATCATCACTCGGCGTCGAAGTATTCCTGCGCGAACTTGGTCTCGAACTTGACGAGCTTGTCGTAGCCAAGGGCCTTGGCCTTCTTGACCATTTCCTTCTCGAGGCTGTTGAACTCGGCGCTGTCCTTGGCGTAGATCATCTTCCAGGAGTACTGCTTGATGACGTCGCCGACCTGGCTGACGACCACCTGGTCCTCCTTGCTCCACTCCATCTGGGAGACGTCCTTGGCCGGGAAGGCGGTGACCGTCTTGTCCTTGACCATGGCGGCCTTCATGTTCAGGGCGCCGTCGTGGTCGGCGGACCATTCCTTGTCGAGCTCGCTGGCGTTGTCGGTCAGGTAGGTGTCCCACTGGTTGTAGACGGACACGGAGTTGTACTTCGGGTTGACGGCGTTGACGCTCACGGTCGGGCCGTTGACGCGGGCCTTGAAGGTCTCGTTGACATGGCCGCCGCCGAGGCTGTCGGGCACGTTGGCGGACCAGTCGCCCTTGCCGAGGTCGGTGAGTTCGGGCTTGCCATCGGCGTTCATCTTCCACAGCACGCCCTCCGGGCCGTTCTCGAAGGTGAAGGAGCCCTCGTCGCCGTACATGTAGTTGAGGAACTTGAGCGCGCCGGCCTGGTTCTTGGCGTTCTTGGCGACGCCCCAGAACCAGCCCTCGGTGCCGCCGATGGTGGAGACGTTCTCGACGACGTTCATCGAGTCGTTGGAGATGCGCTCATAGCCCTTCTTCTGGGCGGTCAGATCCTTGTTGACCGGGTTGAAGTTCAGGTTGCCCATGTAGCCGTAGATCCACATCGCGGACTGGCCCTTCTCGGCCTTCTTGAGGTAGTCATCCCAGGTCTGGGTGGCGGAATCCGGGTCGAGCATGCCGTCCTGGTAGATGGAGTTGGCCCACTTGAGGCCCTGCAGGTAGAGGCTGTCGTCCTCGAGCAGGTCCTGGACCTTCTTGTTGACCGGGTCCATGTTGATGAACGTGTAGCCGTTGACGCCGTCGTTGCTGGTCCAGCCGTTCGCGTAGGCGATGGAGCGGATCTGCTCGGCGGAGGTGCCGTCCCAGCCGCCGAAGAGGCTCAGCGCGTAGAAGTTGTCGCCCTTCTCGGTCTTCGGGTGGGCCTTGGCCATGGCCTCGGCCACGTCCTTGTAGGACCAGTAGTCCTTGATGTCCGGGGAGCCGAGCTCCTTGTAGTAGTCGTAGCGCAGGGACGGCACGTTGACCGGGTCGCCCTTGGACAGTTCGGCCTTCTCGGCCACGCCGGACGGGATGGCGTACACCTTGCCGGAGTCGAGCTTGTCCATGCGGTTCACCGCGTCCTTGAAGCGGAACACGTTGGGCAGCTTGTCCTTGACGGTGTTCAGGTCAAGAACCTGGCCGGCGTCGATGGCCTGCTTCAAGGCGTCGCGGCTGCCGAAGAGGACGAGGTCGCCGAGATTGCCGGTGGTCAGCTTGGTCTGGAAGCGGTCGGTGCCGCCGACGGAGGACGGGGTGACCTTGACGGTCAGGCCGGTGGCGTCCTTGATGCCCTTGCCGACGTAGCCGTCGAGCGTGCCCTCGTAGGTCGCGCCTTGCGTGAAGATCGTGATCTCGTTGGAGTTGCCGGCGGCGGTGCCGCCTCCGCAGGCGGCCAGCGGGACGACCATGGCCGCCGCGGCCGCAGCCGCGCTCATGCGGGCGATGTACTTCTTGTTCATGGGATTCTCCTTCTTTGGGGGTGTCAGGCGCGGGACCTGCCGTGGCCTCGCGACGTGCTGTGTTGTTCTGTTGTTCGGGGTTTGCGGTAGCCGGCCGCTGGTCCCGGGAACCAGTTGCTCGGCGCTGAGCGGGGAGTAACTAGTTACGGTTTTGGGTGTGCAGTATTGCTGCGGATTGTTTGTTGTACTGGGGTGTCGATTCCGCCGGCCGGGCGTATAGCCGGCGGGATCAAAACTCATGTATTGAGCAGGGAATCAGTCGGAGCCGTGAACAGTGAGGGACTGTCCGCTTCCGCTTAATGGTTCGCCTTCGGTCCTGCAATTACGGACCTCGCTACGCTCGGGCTCAATCCCGCCTTCGCTCACCTACCGGCTCCGCTCAGGCCGAACCTACGAACAGTCCACCGAACTGTCCGCTTAACGGTTCAGCCTGCAACTACGGACTCGCGCTACGCGCGAGGCTCAATGCTGCCTTCGCTCGCCTATCGGCTCGCTCAGGCTGAACCTATGGGAAGCCCACTGGGCTTCCCATAACGGTTCAGCCCTTAACCGCGCCGATCGTGATGCCCTTGACGAAGTACTTCTGCATGAACGGGTAGACGATGAAGATCGGCAGGACGGTGACCATCGTGACGGTCAGCTTGATCGACTGGGTGGTCACGCCGGTGGCCGCCATGTCAGCGCCGCCGCCGTTCTGCGCCATGATGTTCGCCATGGCCTGCGCCTGCGACAGGTAGCGGTACAGCACGTACTGCAGGGTCTGCAGCTTGTCGTTGGTGATGTACAGGACGGTGTCCATGAAGCTGTTCCACTGGCCGACGGCGGAGAAGATCGCCAGCGTGGCCAGAATCGGGCCCATCAGCGGCAGTGCAATCCTGAAGAACACGGTCCAGGTGCCGGCACCGTCGATCTCAGCTGCCTCCTGCAGCGAGGCGGGGATGGACGACTCGACGTATGTCTTGACAAGCACGATGTTGAACGCGGAGACCGCGCCCGGGATCACGTAGACGAGGAAGTTGTCGAGCAGGCCGAGGTAGTTGAACAGGATGTAGCCCGGGATCAGGCCGGCGTTCACGTACATCGTCGCCACGAAGAAGCGGTAGATGAACTGGCGGTGGGCCATCTTGGTCTGCGTCATCATGAAGCCGAGGAACGCGGAGACGGCCACGCACAACACCGTGCCGATCACGGTGCGCAGTACCGAGATCACGGTCGCGTTCGCGATGCCAGGCAGTTCGAAGATCGTCTTGTAGTTGTCGAAGTGGATTCCCTTCGGCCAGAACAGGACCTCACCGTCGGCGCTGAGCTTGTTGTTCGAGATCGTGTTGATGAAGATGTACCAGAACGGGTAGAAGCAGATGAACGCCATGAACACCATGAAGATCGTGTTGCAGACGTTGAACACCTTCTCCCCCACCGACAGCTGATCCATCGGGTTGCGAGAATTCTTCCTGGCCTTCACGGCCTTGGCCGGCTTGGCAGCCTTGCGCGGCTTGACGGCCGAAATCGCCTGTGCGGACATGTCAATGCTCCTTTGCTTAACGAATGAGGCTATGCGGCCGGTTTAGAAGATCGAGTTGCCGCGGACCTTCTTGGAGATGCCGTTCACGGAGAACAGCAGCGCCAGGGAGACGACGGTCTTGAGGATGGAGATCACGGTGGCGAACGAGAAGTTGCCCTGGGAAATACCGATGTTGTACGTGTACAGATCAAGCACTTCCAAGGAATCCTTGTTCATGGCGTTGGAGAAGACGAAGTACTGGTCCATGCCGGTGTTGATGATGTTCGCCACGCTCATGAGCAGCAGCACGAAGAACGTGGGCAGCAGGCCCGGCACGGTGATGTGGATCGCACGCTGGAAGCGGTTCGCGCCGTCGATCGACGCGGCCTCGTACAGCTCCTGGTCGATGCCGTTGATGGCGGCCAGGTACATGATCGCGGACCAGCCGATGGACTTCCACACACCCAGCGCGGTCATCTTGAGCCACATGTGGTCGGAGCTCAGCAGGAAATTGATCGGCTGCTTGATGACGCCCCAATCGACCAGCAGGTTGTTCACCACGCCGTTGTCGACGGACAGGAACGCGAACACGAGCGCGTAGACCAGCACCCAGCTGACGAAGTTCGGCGCGGTGGTCAGCGTCTGGACCACGCGGCGCAGCTTGCTCGAACGGAGCTCATACAGCAGGATCGCGAAGATCAGCGGCAGCACGCTGCAGGCGAGTCCCAGGAAGCTCATGCCGAGCGTGTTGACCAGCACACGGCCGATCGTGTGCATCTGCTCGGGCGAGGAGACGATCGACTGGAACCACTTGAGTCCCACGAACGGCATCTCCCACGGGGCCACGCCCGGCTGGTAGTCCACAAACGCGAAGTACCAACCCAGCAGCGGCAGATAGTTGAAGACGAGCACGAAAGCCGCGAACGGCAGCACCATGTACAGCAGGCGCCAGCTGTGCGACAAAAACCTTGGGGTCTTTTTGACCTGTTCCATCAATCCTCCTCTGCGAGAACACCGGTCCACACCGGCCGGAATGCGGGAACGTCACAGACTTCGTGTCCGTTTCCGCTCTGTTGTTCTGTTGGTTATCACCATATCACGTAACCAGTTACGCAACAAATCGCAGCTCCTCGCGACACGCCAGTAAACGCTTACCGTGATTGCGCAACCATCGTTGAAAAATCTGGCAAATCAGCGTACTTCCAACGGAAAGAATAAGTTTCTCAATCGTGTCAATCGGCGTGTCGCATCATCAGAACATCCCCCGCAGCGTCCCTACCATTACGCAACAATACGTAACCATTTACGTCCATGTTGACCTACCGTGCGCCACGTCTCCGCATCAATCCAGACTGAGCGTCCGCAGACATGGGGCCGCAGAACGACGTATAAACGACCCTAAGTCTGCATCCGTCGCAGACAGCCGCAGACATAGTGCCGCTAACCGACGTGCAAGCGGCCCTAAGTCTGCGGGCGCCACCCCGCCCCTCACCCGGACAGTTGCGGGGACGTACCGTGATCTGATCCAGGGTGACGGTCCCTCCCCTCACCCGGACAGTTGCGGGATACCCGCATCCGTCAGCTTGACCCTCAACGGGGTACGCCGCATCACCTCGACATAATCGGTCCGGATCACCATCGTCACGTGATTATGCACCAACGTATCCTGACGAAGCCGTTCCTTCTGCACCACCGCGCGCACATCACGTCCGCCGGTCATCGTCGGATCGACGTACTTGCGCATGCCATCGTATTCGAGGACAACAATTCTTCCATCCGGCAGGAACCATACGAAATCGACACGGCAACGAAACCCCGTTTCAGGATCCACGAATTCGTGCTGCAACCGCGGCGCCACGAATCCCAATTCTATGATCACCGCGCGGCACCATGACTCACCTCCGTTCTCACTGAGCGGGTCCGCATAATGCAACAGACGGCGCACACGAACGCAATCTGCCCGAACCCCGTCACACGCCGCGGCTATTTCCCGCTTCGTGACCAGCTGCCTGCGCAGAGCCGAATCGACCATAGGCAGCGCCTGCGCGAATTCATATCGAAGCCCGCAATCAACCAGCGTCCTCGCCGGCGATGTGACCGGAATGATGCAGATTATCCTGTTCGCAGGCACCATCGCACCAACGTCATCGGAGACAACGACGTCCATTCCGGCCCTGCCATATTCACCGTCCAACAGCAGACATCCGACCTCGCAGACCGGCACATCCGTCATGGAGATCCGGCGAAGCTTCCCATAGGCCCGTCCGGCATTCGACGATTGCCGAGTGGCGATGAACACCATCCCGCCATCATGCAGAGACCATGGATATTCAAGCTGCATGATGGCCGCCGCGCTGAGACCGGCGAACACACGATGGGGATACTGCTCGTGCAGCGAGCGAATGACATGACGGGAGCGCTCTGCCGGATTCAGAGAGTCCCAGTAGACGACCCGCGCGTACATGTTGCGGTGCGGCCGGACCAGCTCGCCGTCGTGCAGCCGTCTGGACACCGCCTTTTTCTCGGCGTTGGTTTTCGGCCAGAAGCACCTCCAAGCTGCTTCGGCGGCGGAGATGAGGCGATCCAGTCCCTTATGCGTTCTCATACCGTTGATCATGAGCCGCATCGGAACGCCAGCGCAATGGGAACCGGGCATTGTGGAAAAAAGGTCGGAGTTTCGGCGTGTTGTGGATAAGCAGTATGTGGATAACTCAACGGCCGGCATCGGATAGCGCAGACATAGGGTCGAAGCGGCAATTCACGCCGGCACTATGTCTGCGACTGTCGATGAGTAATGCAGACATAGTGTCGGTAAGGGATGCTGCAGCGACTCTATGTCTGCACTGGCCGGATACCACCCGCCGCACGGCCACAACCGGTGACCACAACTGGCGGCTACAGCCGGCGGCTACAGCCGGCGGCTACAGCCGTTCGCCGTTGACGGTGACGTCCGGGTCGGTGACCGTCTCGCATCCGTCGAGGAGGACGGCGTGGCGCTCGTCGGGGCGCAGCGAACGCAGCCGGATACGGTTCAGGTCGAGCCCGTGCACGTTGCGCAGGTCCATGAACGCGGTGCGCGACCAGTCGGGCCAGTAGTTCTCGCTGGAGCGCACGCCCGGCTCGGCCAGCTTGTCGACGAGCCGCGGGTACTCCTCCAGCGGCGGGATATCGGCGAGCTTCACTCCCCCGACGAACGTGTAACGAAGCCCGTCAAGCGTTACGTCTTCGATCGGATGCCCGTCGGCCGCGTCGAAGCGAATGCCGGCGAAGCGCGGCTCGCCCATCACGTCGTCGGTGAAGCGGCGATGCACGTTCGCCATCTCCGCACTGTCGGTCGCGGTGAGGTTGCTGATCGAGATCCGCTCCATCGTGCCGATTTCGGGCATGTGGTCGAGTTCGATGGACGTGCCGTAGTCGTCCAACTCGAAGCGGTTGTTGAGCACGGCGAACACGGGCCGCGTCACGTCGCGCATGACGATGTTGCTGATCGACACGTCGGTAATGGAGCCGCCTTCGGTGCATTCGAGCTTGATGCCCTCGCGCCACACGCGGTTGAGCGTGCAGTTGCTGATGCTCACGTTGTAGATGTCGCCGATGGACTTGAGCCCGATGCGGATGCCCGCGCACACGCCGGAGAACTCGCAGTTCGTTACGTGGATGTCGTGCACCGGGTACTGCTTGCTGCTGGATTGCAGGCAGAAGTTGTCGTCGGTGCCGCGCACGTAGCAGTCGGAGATGAATACGTGCGCACTGCCGTCGAAGTCGAGGCCGTCGCCGTTATACCGCTTGTCGTTCTTGATGTCGACGCCGTGGATCCAGATGTATTCACTGTCGAGGAACGCGGTCGTCCACGCGGCCGCCTCGACCAGACGCAGGTTTTCGACGTGCACGTTACGGCAGCGCAGCAGTCGGATCAGCATCGGCCGGTAGATCGAGCCCTCGTTCGGGAAGGCGGTCGCGTTGCCGTCGATCGTGCCGCGGCCGACGAGCGCGACGTCGTGCTGGTCTTCGGCGTAGATGAAGCAGCGGTCGAGCGCGGCCTCGTTGCGATAGCGGTTGTGATGCACGTCCGCCGCGTAGTCGTTGATGTCGGGACTCGCGAGCAGTGTCGCCGATTCGGCGACCTCCAGCGTGACGTTCGACTTGAGTTTGATCGTGCCGGCGAGGAACGTGCCGCCGGCGAGCGTGACATGGCCGCCGCCGTTCGCGTTCGCCGCGTCGATCGCGGCCTGGATGGCCGGACCGTCGTTGGTCGTGCCGTCGACGAGCGCGCCGAAGTCGCGCGGATCAAGGATGTGTGTGGTGTTGATCGTCATTGTTCAGTCCTTTGTGCGAATACCGATACGTCACGTCTACCGTGCTACCGTGCGGAATTGCCGACGCGAATGATTCCACGCATCCTTACGGTAAGCGTTTTCCAAATATGATACCAGCTGCTGCAACTAGTTGCAAATGCCGCGTCAGCTGCCCTTTTGTGCATATCCCCAAAGAACCTCTCACCGGGAAACGCGGCCCTCAGACCGCGGTGGATTCGCGGATCACCGGTTCGACCGGGAAGCAGACGTCACGCTTCATCTCGCCCAGCCCCATGCGCACGGCGGCATGGCCCATCTCGTTGAACGGCACATGCACGGTGGTCAGCGGCCGCAGCAGACGATCCGCGTACTGCATGTCGTCGAAACCGGACACCGACGCCTCGCCGGGCATCGCGATGCCGCAACGATACAGTGCGAGCATCACGGCCGACGCATCGTCGTCGGTACTGGCGACGACGGCGAAACGGCCCAGATCGTCGCGCCACCTGCGCACCAGCGACTCAAGACCGGCCGCATCGCCGGGGGCACGGTCGACGTCCAGAGCCGCATCATGGTCACGCTCCATGCCGGCCGCGGACAGCGCGTCCAGAAAACCCTGATAACGATCGCGGAACACACGCGAGTCCAGACGCTTGCCGCAGTACACGAACCGGCGGTGCCCCTGCTCGATCAACCGCTCGACCAACGCGCGCATGCCGCCCTTGTTGTCGTAGTCGACCACTCCGGCATCGCCCCACATCGGTTCACGCGCACGGCCGGCGATGATCAGTTCCGTACCGAACTCCCTCAGCTTCGAGATCTGCGACGACATCTGCTCGTCCCACAGCCGCTCGTCGGCGCCACTGGACAGGATGATCGCCACGCGAGGACGCTGCTCCTGCAGCTGGCGGATGATGCCGTTGAACCGCATGTCGCGCTCCCCCGGCGTGATCAGACGGAACGACAGGCCGCGGCCGGACGCCTCCTCCTCCACTCCGGCGATCAGATTCATGTACGGGCCGCCGGAGATATAGCGGACCACCAGGATCACGGTGTTCGACGCGGTGGTGAGCGCCTTCGCGTTGCTGTTGGGCACGTAGCCGATGGACTGGGCCACCTGTTCGACATGCCGGCGGGTCTTCTCGGAGATCTGCGCGGAGCCGTTGAGCGAACGGGACACCGTGGAGACGGACACTCCGGCGGCGCGCGCCACATCGGCGATGTTGACCAGACCCGTTTTCGCCGGACCGGTCTTCGCTTTCGAACCGACCATCGCCGCGGCACCTCCTTATTCGCGACTCCGCACAGCCGCCCACAGCCGTACACGATGCGATTCTACATGCCGAATCGCATCGTCAGATTGACCAACGCCACGACGGCGCCCCACAAGCCGGGCGCGAACGCCAGCAGGCATGCGCCGATCATCGGCAGCAGGGACGCGGCGATGATAACCGCCAGCAGAAACAGCCAGACCAACGGCAGGTACGCCTTGCGTATCGTCGCCACGATCACGCCGGCAAGCTGACGCACGGCCGGTGCGGCGCCGACCGCGGCCGTGTCGCGACCGGCGAGCGTCCACGATGCCGCGCACAGCAGCGAGAGCATCGTCAGCGCGACGGCTGCGGCCGACGCCGGCATCGCGACCGTACCAGCGAACAGCGCGACGTCGTAGGCGACGAACAGCGTCGTCGCGACGCACATCAGCCACGTCAGCCGGACCGCCGGCGCGGCGTGGACGACGGCGGCGACGAAACGACGGCCGGTCGCGCCGACGTAGCCACGTTCCGTAATCATGTCGCGACTGACCGCGATCAGGCCGGTGACGGCCGGGAAAAGCGGCGCGAGCGCCGCACATCCCAGCCAGATCGCGCCGTGGCTCGGCTGCCAGCCGACCAGCAGGTCGAACGCGAAGTACGGGATCGCGGCGATCCACAGCAGGGCGCCGTTGACGAACACCTGCCAGACGCGCAGGATCATCTGCGAGACCGGCGAATCGAAGTTCGCGACGGCCAGCCACTTGGATACGATGCTTTGCTCCATAGTTCAGCCTTTAACCGCACCGACGGCCATGCCCTTGATGAAGTAGCGCTGGAAGGCGGCGAAGATGATGACGGACGGGATGAGCGAGAGGATCGCGCCCGCGTAGATGAGCTCCCACTGCGAGGTGAGCAGACCCATCATGCGGTTGATGGCCACGTTGATCGTGCCGGCGGAACTCGAGTCGAGCATGACCAGCGGGATGAAGTAGTCGTTCCAGAAGCTCAGCGAATTGGTGATCACGAACGCGGAGGTCACGGGCATGAGCATCGGGAAGACGACCTGCCAGAACGTGCGCAGCTTGCCGGCGCCGTCCACTTCGGCGGCCTCCTCGACCTCGACCGGGACGCCCTTGATGAACGAGCAGTACAGGAGGATGCCGAAACCGGCCGCTCCGCCCAAATGCACGAGGATCACGGAGGTGAGCGTGGAGTACAGGCCGATCGTGTTGAACGTCTTGACGATCGGGATCATGCGCACCTGGAACGGGATCATGAGCCCCGCAAGGAACAGCAGGTACAGTGCGCGCGAGGAGCGGCCGCCGATGCGTTCGATGCCGTAGGCGGCCATCGGCAGGATGACCACGAGGATCAGCAGCGTCGTGACGGTGATGATGACCGTGTTGAGCGTGGCCTGCGGGAACGCGGTGTCCTGGAAGAGGCGCGCGTAGTTGTCGAACGAGATCCTCGTGGGCAGGCCCATCGGGTCGATGGTGATCTCCGAATACGTGCGGAACGACTGGGCGAGCGCGTAGAACACGGGGAACGCGACCACGCAGAACAGCAGCGCGACCACCGCCATGCACACGACCTCGCCGACCGTGTAACGCTCTTTCTCCTTGGCCGCCTTCCGTTTGATGAAACACCCGGCCATATCCCTGACCTTCCTCTTCGTGCCGTCCGTCAGTTCCGCGCCCGCGACGGGCACGGTCGTGTTCGTGGGAATCGTCGTACTGCTCATGCCTGAATCTCCCTATCGCGAAGGAACTTGTTGCTGATCACGGTGCTGATCATCACGACGACGAACAGGATCACCGCGGCCGCCGAGCCGAAGCCGGCGCGGTATTCGCCGAAGCCGACGCGGTAGACGAAGAACGCCATCGTCTCGGACACGAAGCCGGGGCCGCCGGAGGTGAGCACCTGCACCTGGTCGAAGATCGCCCAGCCGGCGATCAGCGAGAGCGTGAAGTTGACGGTGACCGAACCGGCGAGCATCGGCCAGGTCACGTTGCGGAACACCTGCCACGCGTTCGCGCCGTCGACCTTCGCGGCCTCGACGAGCTCCTGCGGCACGGACTGCAGGTTCGACAGGTAGATGAGCGTGGTGTTGCCGCCCAGCGTGAAGCAGATGAGGAACAGCAGCACCCAGATCACGATGTGCTGGTCGCCGAGCCAGTCGCGGGTGAGGCCTGCGAGCCCGGCCTTGCGCAGCATGGAGTTGACCGCGCCGAAATTGTAGTTGAGCATGTACTTCCAGATGGTGGATGCGATGAACGCGCTCACCAGCGCCGGCAGGTAGACGATGGTGCGGAAGAAGCCGGAGAAGTGATGGATGTGGTCGAGCAGCAGCGCCATGCCCAGCGAGATGAGGTTGATGACGAACGCGGATCCGATGCCGAGGATCAGCGTGTTCCTCACGGCGTTCCAGAAACGACCGGAAGTGAGCATATCGACGTAGTTGTCGAAGCCGACCCAGTCGTAGGTGTCCGAGATGCCGTCCCAGTCGGTGAAGCTCAGCTGCAGCGACTGCAGCGAGGGCAGGATCACCATGCACAGGAACACCACGAGCATGGGGACCACGAACAGGAACATGGTGATTTTGTTGCGCCGCGCCATGTATTTGCGGCTGCGCTGCGCGGCGCTTTTCGGGGTTGCGGTTGTGCTTGCCAAGGTTCTTTCCTTTGCTTGGATTCGAGGGTTCGAGAGTCCGAGATGACGGCCGGGACGGGCGGAACGGAGGAGGATGCCCGCCCGTCCCGGCGGTTCGTTCAGACACGGACGGCTGTGGCCCAGCCGGCTCAGCCCTTGATGTCCTTGTCGAATTCGGCCTGGGTCTTGGCGATCAGGTCGTCGATGGAGGTCTGGCCGGTCTGCATCTCGATGCGGGCCTGGCGGAAGAAGGAGTTGAAGGTGGAGAACTCGGTCCACGGGGTTTCGTTGACGTACCAGTTGAGGTTCGGGTTCTTCATCAGGTCGTAGTAGTCGGAGGAGCCGGGGATGGACTCGTTGCGGGTGATCTGGTCGGCGTCCTTGATGTTCGGCGCGATGGTGCCGGACTTCTCGATCTCGTTGGCGCCGTCGAGCGAGTAGTAGAACTTGAGGAAGTCGACGGCCGCGTCGTACTGCTTGCCGTCCTTCTTGGCCTGCGCGGAGATCGCCAGACCCTGGCTGGAGTCGCCGACGGCGTTCTTGAGCACGTTGATCCTGCCGTTTTCGTCGGGGATGATGAACATGCCGGCGTTGTAGTTCGGGTCGACCTTGTTGATGTCCTTAAGTCGGCCGAGACCGGCGGACGATGTGGCCATGATGGCCTGGTGGTTGACCAGCAGCGTGGTGGTCTGCGCGTCCTGCGTGGACTGCCAGCCCTGCAGTACATACTTATCGGTGATGTCCTTGAGCTCGGTCAGCGGTTCCTTGAGATCCTCGATGGACGCCTTGCCGTCCTTGACGTCGGACCAGAAGCCGGCGCCGTCGGCCGAATGCTCGGCGAACACGGCGGACGCGAGCGGCTTCCACAGCTGGTCGGACGGCCACACCTCGCCGCCCGCGGTGGCCAGCGGCACGTCGCCGTTCTTCTTGATGTCCTTCATCAGCTGGATGAACTCGTCGTAGGTGGTGGGAACCTCGAGATTGTGCTTCTTGAAGTAGTCCTTGTCGTAGATGATGTTGATGCCGAGCTCGCCGTTGTTCGCGCCGGCCGGCACCAGATAGACGTTGCCGTCCTTGTAGGCGGCGTAGGCGTCGTCGCTGAGCAGCGAGATGACCTCTTCGGGGATCGGCGCGAGCTTGCCGGCCTCGATGTAGGTGACGGTGTCGCGCATGTCGACGACGGCGGGCCAGTTGCCGGTGGCGTCCATGGTCTTCATGGCCGTTGCGTAGTCGGAGCCGGCGGGCAGCGGCTCGGGGACCACCTTGGCGGTGTCGCTCTGCGCGTTGTAGGCGTCGGCGAGCGCCTTGACGGTGCCGTTCCAAGTGTCGTCGCCGGTGGCGTACAGGAATTTGATGACGGTCTTGCCGCCGGCGTCCGAACTGCCGCCGCTGGAGCTGCCGCATGCGGCCATGCCGAACAGCGTCGCGACCGCGGCCGCCGCCGCGATGCCCTTCTTGAGATCATTGGTGAAGTGTGACATCGAACCCTCCTTCGGGTTGTTTTCTTCTTTGAACCGAGGGGCGTCGGCGCCTCTCGCGTCTTCTTCGCTTCCAGTGTTGCAATCGCTTGCCGGAAACCGCTATTTACAAGCTCTGCAACTAGTTGCATTACTTATTATGCAACTAATTGCAGATATCGTCAAATCAGATTATTGATACTCCTTTCCCAGCGCGTCCCCTTGTTTTACCTCACTTTTGCAAGCGCTTTCCCAAAAACGGAAAACACAGCGTCGAATTTTCCCTATCGGCCGGAGTCGACCACCCCTCCTAGGGCAGCACCAAGTCGCCGAGGCCCAAGCGGACGACATGCCAGCCGGGGACCGCCGTGCCGGCCGGTCGGTCTGCGTGGTCGGCGAAGTTGCGCACGCCTTCGTATTGCGCCGGCGAGATGACGTGGCGGTCGCCGTCGATGTGGTGATGCGGCCCGTACGTGTTGTAGGTGCTCGGGTACAGCGCCACGGTCAGGTCATGCGTTCCCGTCGTCAGCGGCTCGGCGATCCGGATCGCGTACTCCGGGCCGATCGCCCAGCCGGCATCCCGTCCGTCGACCATGACGTGGATCGCATCGGCACGAACGCCGGTGAATCGCAGATGATCGGCCGGCTTGTCGACGGCCAGCCGTCTGGTCATGATCACCGGGGCGAAGCGGAACGGCATGCCGGATGAGGTCAGATCGGCGGGGTCGAGATCAGCGGAGGGCTCGGCGAGTTCGAACGGGCCGAGGGTGTATGCCTGCCGCGGATCGGCGGTCTTGAAGTATGGGGATTCGCTCAGCACGCGGAAATCGCCGCGCAGCCATACGAAGGGACGCGGTTCGCCGTCGGGCAGGGAGTGGATGGTGACGGCGTTGGATCCGGTGCGCAGGATTTCGGCGGGAACGGCGTACCGCGCCGGCGCTTCTTCTCCCGGAAGGGTCCCGGCATCCGCCGGACATATTCTCATGCCGTTGATCTCGACGCCACGCACCGGATCGCTGCACACGAGGGTGATGCATGCATTCCACAACCGACGGATATCGAACGTCGCGCGCACGACCGGATAATCGCCTCCGTCGACGGCAAGATCGAGCGGAAGCTGGTTGGCGCCGGAAGGAAGCACCCGCCACGAATCGGGACGTTCGTCCAGCGCGCGCAGCCGTTCCCGGACGGCGGGAACGCGCGGGGAGCACCCCTCCCCCATGACCACGCGATGGTACGTGCACGTGCCGATGCGGATGCCGCCGTCGGAGGTCGGCTCGCCGAACTCGTCGACGATGCGTTCCTCGGTGACGTCATAGGATTCGCCGGCCTCGTGCAGTTGCTCGACCAGCGCGTTGAACCGTTTGGAGATGCGGCCGGCGGCGGAATCGGGCACGCCGTCGCCATCATGCTCGTTGATGACGTGCATCTCGCGCGGGTCGAACCGCTCCATCACGCCGCGCGTGGGACAGACGACCAGCATGCGGTCGCGGCCGGCCTCCCACTCGGATCGACGTGCCGCGTAATCGCGCATGTCGGCCAGCACCTTGCCGAAGGCCGGCCTCCAGGTCAGGCCGAGCGGCTGGGAGGCGGGCCAGTCGCGGATCGCCTGCGCCTTGAGCCGGTATTGCGACAGATGCAGCACGAACGTGTCCACGCCGCAGTCGATCAGCCAGCGCATGTACCGCTCCCAGCTTTCGGGATTCACGCCCCAGCCGGCGCCGCCCATCGCCTCGCACAGCGCGCGCCCCGAGTGGAACTGGCGTGCGATCGAGCTGGCGATGTGCGGATAGTAGTGGTTGCCGGGGTCGCGTTCGAGCGCGTCGATGGCCGGCACGCTCACATGACGCATGACCTGGTAGACGGAACCGGAGTACGGGACTTGGAAATACGGGCTTTCCTCGCCTTTGGCGTGCGCGGTGTACGCCTTGCCGTGAGCCTCGCACCATGCGTTGATCGGGGCATGGAAGTTCTCATCAAGCAGGTCGGTGGCCAGCTCCCAGTAGTTGGCGCGGGCGCGGGCCGCATCGGGGCCGTCGCCGGCGAACAGCAGTCGCGGGTCGAGCGGTTCGCCGTATCGTCCCTCGTATCGAGCCGCGAAATCGGAGCACCACGGCACGCCCCGATGGCGGAAGGTCGCGCCGCGGCCTTCGAGGAAGCCGACCTCGTCGCTGAAGAACCCGGTCAGGTGGTCGAAGGCCTCGGGGTCGAGCCCCGTCTTGTGACCGTCGTAGGTCAGACGGATGAAGTCGGCGCAGGTCTTCGCGTTGAACGTGTTGAGCAGCGCCGGTTCGCTGCGCTCGACGACGGTGCCGTCGCGGTATTCGAGCCAGCCGGCCGTAAGGTCCGGGTTCATCTCATGCACCTTGCCGGAGGCGCTGCCGGACGGCCAGCCGTTCTCGTCGTAGATCCAGAATTCCATGCCGATCCGCTTCGCGTGCAGGATCACGGCCGACAGCAGGTCGAAGTATTGCCGGCTCAGATAGTCCGGATCTCCCGGATAGTTGCGCGGATGCCATACCGTGCCGTCGAAGCCGAGCGCCTTGCACTCGTCGAGCCGCGCCGTGATCCCGGCAAGGTCCGGACGGTCGTTGACCGCCAGGAAGGTGAGAAACGTGAGGCCGTCGCGGCCTGTATCCGAGGTCATGATCCGGCTCCTTTGATGTCGAGGGCCAGCCGTTCGCCGGCGTGCCAGTGGGTGGGGATGGTTCTCCCGTCGGGCAGGATGAAGGTCGATGCGCCGTCGCGCAACCCCGTGAGGGTGACGGCGGCGAGCGCGCCGTCGCGCCATTCGAGGGCGAGTTCGGCGCCGGCCTTGGTCCGGATGCCGTCCGCCCGGCCGTTCGGCAGCGCGTCGGGCAGTGCGGGCAGCAGGTACGCCGTGTCCTCATAGTCCTGTACGAGCAGTTCGAGGAAGCCGGCGAGCGCGCCGAAGTTGCCGTCGATCTGGAACGGCGGATGGTTGTCGAGCAGGTTGTCGAGCGTGGAGTCGGCGAGCATGCGGACGATGTCGTTCCAGGCCGCCTCCCGGTCGGCCATCCGCGCGTGCAGGCACAATGCCCATGCGCGGCTCCACCCGGTCCGCCCGAATCCGTGCGCCATGCGGCGGGCGACCAGTCTTCCGGCCGCCGCGGCGAGTTCCGGCGTGAGGTCCCTCCGGATCGTGGTGCCCGGATACAGGCCGAAGCACGGCGAGAAGTGACGGTGTCCCGGCTCGGTCTCCTCGCGGTCGCGGTCCCATTCGAGGATCCGCCCGCACGCGTCGACGCGGTCGGGTCGCAGGTTCGCCAATCGTTCGCGAACCGTCGCGTCGATCCCGTCGTCGTTGTCGCATCCGGTTTCGTGCACGACGTGCAGGTAGCGGGTGAACAGTTCGCGCGTGATCTGCATGTCCATCGCCGGGCCGATGCACAGCGAGGCGGTGGTTCCGTCCGCCATACGGTACGTGTTCTCGGGCGAGACGGATACGCCGGTCATCCACAGGCCGTCGGGGTCGCGGGTCATCGTATCGAGGATGAAGCGTATCGCGTCGCGTATGATGCCGAGATTGTCGGCCAGAAAGCCGTCGTCGCGCGTGTATTCCCAATGCTCGATGAGGTGCAGGGCGAGCCATGCGCCGCCCATCGGCCACAGGCTGGCCGGCGTGTAGTGGTCCTGTGGCGCGCAGTCGCCCCAGATGTCGGTGTTGTGGTGGCATACGAATCCGTGCACCCCGTACATCGCCGCCGCCACGCTGCGTCCGCGGGCCGCGACCGTGCGGATATGGTCGAACAACGGCCGATGCAGGTCGCCCAGTCCGGCCTTTTCCGCGAACCAGTAGTTCATTTCGGCGTTGATGTTGACCGTGTATTTCGATCCCCACGGCGACTCGTAGACGTCGTTCCAGATGCCCTGCAGGTTCGCCGGCAGGCTGCCCGGCCGGCTGGACGACGCCAGCAGATACCGTGCATACGTCAGGTAGGTCTCCAGCAGACCGATGTCGGGCCGTCCGTCCGTGAACGATTGCCGTCGTTGGACGGTGGTCGGCCGGCCGCGTTCCTTCCGATCGTCCGAAGTGGTCAATTCAAGGCTCATCGTGGACATGATCGCGGCGAAATCGGCGGTGTGGCGTGATTTCAGCGCATCGTAGCCGAGTCTGGCCGAGGCGTCCAGCGTGGACGTGCACCATGCCATCGGGGCGCCGCTGCGGTAGGTGGTGCGTCCGGCGACCAGCAGCGTCACCGCGGACGTGTCGCGTACGACGATGCGTCCGCCGATCGACTCCACCGTGCCGTCGTCGGAGATCGCGCGCACCGCCATCGCGTAGCCGATGCCGTCGGAGCCTCCGTTGACGCCGTGCAACCCGATCGTGTCCGCGCCGACCGCGCCCACGCCCTCGCATCGCGAAATGCCGTGGTTGTTCAGGTCCATACGGCCGACCTCGATCACGCAGTCGATGGAATGGGGCTCCTCCGCGGTGATCCGGTAGGCGATCACGTTGTCCGGGTTCGACGCGAACCATTCGCGCGTCTGTCTCACGTCGCCGACGGACGTCCTCACCATGCCGACGCCCGCATCGATGTCCAGCCGGCGTTCGTACGGGTGTTGATGCCGTGCGGCGTCGCCGAAGTCGATGAAGACGTCGCCGAGGGGCTCATAATGGCGCATGTCGGGTTCGGCGGGGAGCATGGCGAGTTCGGCGAGACGTTCCGCCTCTCGGGTGCCGTCATGCTCGATCAGGCCGCGCACCCGAGCGGCATAACGGCGCGCGTCGGGGTTGACGCGGTTCATGGGGCCGCCCGACCAGACGGAGTCCTCGTTGACCTGCAGGTGTTCGCGGCGGACGCCTCCGAACACCATCGCGCCGAGGAATCCGTTGCCGATCGGGTAGGCGTGGTTCCAGTCTGATGCCGGTGCGGTGTCGTACAGTTCGTGTCGATTCATGGCACGGCCTTTCAGCAGGTCTCGAAGAAGGCGACGGACCACGGTGCGAGTGCGAGCGTCAGGGTGAGGGTGCCGTCGGCGTCGGCTCGCACGACGTTGACGGCGAGGTCGTCGGCGCGGGCGCGCAGCATGGCGGCCTGCCCGCGGGTGAGGTTGCGCGGATATCCGAGTTCGGCCCACAGGTTCGCGGCGACGCCGTGGTCACGGTCCATGGTGCGCACCGTCACCCGGGTGTTCGCCTCCAGTCCTTCGAGCCGGATCGTGACGGTCTCGCCGTCGCCGAGCGCCTGGATCTCCTCGGCGCGCCCATGGTCCGGGTATTCGGCGATCGGCACGGCTTGAGGCATCGCGTCGGGGTAGTTGAAGAACAGTCCCTGCACTCCCCCGGCGTCGTCGCGCGTCACGATGCCGTCGGCCGTCTGCGTGAGACGGCGGCCGCCCAGTCCGTTGAGGAATTCGTAGGCACGGTATGTGGCTTTCGGGATGCCGTGCATGGTCATCAGGCCGAATCCGCCGTGGAACGCCTCGGGGCCGGGACCGACCTCCTCGAAGATGTCGGTGAACGTCCAGTAGCTCAGCGAATCCGCCAGTCCGATGTTCTCGAGGTTCGTCCTGACCACGTAGGTGGCGGCCGGCAGATAGTCGTGGCTGCAGTCGCGCGAGGTGGGGCTGGAGCTCCATTCGGTCAGATGCACTTCGGCGTCCGCATAGCCATGCCGGGCGAGCGCGTCGCGCAGCCACAGCAGGTCGTCGTGCACCGAACCGGCCTTGCGCGATCGCCCGCGCATGGGACGGCCGCCGCGGTCGGTTTCGGGCTCGGGCGGCACATCCTGCCCGTCAAGCGCGAAGTCGGTGGGATACGGGTGCGTCGAGACGAAATCGACCGGCAGATCATTGGCCCGGCAGTATCGCAGGAAATCCTCGATCCATACGCCGTGCCAGTCGAGCGAGTCGAGGTCGTCGACCTTGTTGGTCAGATGTCTGCTGAAATCCTCGACCTCGCCGTCGAACCGCGCGTCCGGCACGAAGTTCGACGTGGCGGGCCCGCCGACGCGCAGCCGCGGGTCGATGTCCTTGATCGCCGTCGCG
>NZ_JAFEJT020000022.1 GCF_018555435.2 Bifidobacterium amazonense | reverse complement strand
GCAGCCTATAGCCGGGTTTCGCCCGTTCGGCGTGCGCGGGCATGCCGTTGCATCCGTCATTGCGGCGGTCTGCCGCGACCGCAGCCACGACCGCAGCATCGCGTGCCGTCGGCCGCAAGGCCGCGCTCACGCCTCCGAGACGGGGGCCGTGCTGTCCCGTTCGATGAGCTGGTACGGGTCCTCCGGCTCGGAGTCGACCGACTCGCCGTCGATCATGCGCAGCAGCATACTGCCAGCCTTGACGCCGATCGAACGCACGTCGCGGTGCAGCGCGGTCAGCTTCGGCGTGGCCGACGTGCAGGACGGAGAATCGTCCCATGCCACGATCGACAGATCGCCGGGCACGGACACCCCCCGGGCGATCGCCGCACGCGCGGCCGCGACCGCGGTGACGTCCGTATCGCACACGATGGCCGTCGGGGAATCGCCGAATTCCAGCAATGCCAAGCACAGCTGCTCGCCGACCGCGGCTAGGTACTTGCCGTGCAAGGTGGTGCAGCGCATGCCAAGCTTGGAGCATTCGTCGGCCGTGGCCTGATCTCGCGTGATGGTGTGCACGTATTCCTCCGGGCCGGCGATGCGCGCGATGTTGCGGTGCCCGAGTCCATGCAGGTAGCGCACGACCATGCGGGCGCCCTCATCGTCGGAGCTGTACAGCGTGGGCAGCCCCTTGGTGACGGCGCGCTGCGACAGGAACACCGCCTTGGCTTCGGGATGGGCGCGGAACAGCGCCAGTCGCGGGTCTCCGAGCTCGACGCCCATGATCAGGTGCGCGTCGACCGCGCCGGACGCGATCCACTCTTCGTGGATGCGGCATGCGGCGTGCGCGCCGCCGGCGGTCATACGCAGCGTGATCGAATAGTCGCGTGGGTCCAACACCTGGCATAGGCCGGCGAGACAGTCCATCGCGAACATGCCCGCGCCGAAGTTTTCGGCGTCGTCCACGAGCTGCACCACGCCGATCGTGCGGGTGCTCGCGTCGGACAAGGATTTGGCGGCGTTGTTGGGCTTCCATCCCATCGAACGCGCCACGTCGAGCACCTTGGCGCGCGTGGCGTCCGATACGCCGGGCTTGCCGTTCAGTGCGTAGGAGACGGCGCTTTTCGACACTCCGGCGGCCTTGGCCACATCCGTGATGGTGATGGTCGTTTTCGGCATGGTCATCGCGGTTACCTCCGTCACTGAACCCGTTCAGTTCTGTTTCAGCATATCGTCATGCCGGTATCGGGGCCGACCCGATACCGGTGGTCCTCTCACGCCGATCCCGGACTCGGCCTAGCGTTTGAGATCGTTGGCGCAGCGCAGCACGTTGGGTGCGGCGAATGTGGCCGGGTCCGCGACGGCCGCCGGGTCGCACGCGATGTGCAGCATGGCGGTCTCGCCCGGCAGCAGGCTGATCATGCCACCGTCCACGCGCGCGGACGGGTCGACCTTGTCGGCCATGCAGAACAGGTCGCGCACGTACGACGTCGCGGTGACGGTCAGATCGTAGCCGTCGCCGTTCGCGGCCGGCGCGACGGACGCCGTGAACGGCGTGCGGTCGAGCCGCTGGTCGATGACTTCGGCCGGGTTGTGGATCACGCACGCGAAACCGTCTCCGCCGGCATCCTGGACCGCCGGAACGGCGACCAGCAGTTCGTTTGCCGGATCGCCAAACGTCGCGACCGCGGCGTCCAGCACCAGCGCAACGTGGCCGGGAACGCCGGACGCGCCGACGGTCACGTCGTCGAACGTCTGCGACGCGAGCGTCTCGCCGGCGAGCGTCACGCGACGGACCGTCCACGAGCCCGTCCACGGCACGAGCGTGTCGTTGGCCAGCACCAGCTCGAGATGATCGGCCGCGACCGGCTGGCCCTCCCAGCTGTGCTCGGCACGGAACCGTTCGCTCGTACGCGGCTGGATCGTCGCGAAACGCGGCGCGAAGAAGTCGCGCGATGCATACCACAGCGGCTTGCGCTGCCCGTAATAGTCGACCGCGGCCCACGAGACGACCGGCCAGTCGTCGTTGAGCTGCCAGATCAGCGCGCCCGCGTTGACCGGCTCGAGCGAGCGCATGTGCGCGACGCCGAACCGCAGCGCCTGCGCCTGCTGCAGCTGGCACGCCCAATGCCAGTCCTCGATGTCGCCCCACGTGTCGGTCGGGATCAACCAGCTGTGCTCGCCGTCGGCCGGCGTGCCGTTGACCACGCCGCCGTAGCTCACGTCGTCGATATTGCCCGGCGTCAGATGCCCTCGCATGCCGCGCGCCAGCTTGACGTTGCCGCCCGACGCCTTCTGGTGCACGAGCATCTGCCTGCCGAACGGGTCAAGCGGCTCATCGTGCACGACGCGTGTGAGCGTACTGAACGCGGGCGGCGCCTGGTAGCCGAACTCGTCGGCGAACCGCGGCGTGTAGTCCGCGTACTTCGTGTAGTCGACGCGGTTCCACACGTCCCAGATGTGCATCGTGCCGTCCTTCTCCTTGTTCGCGTCGACGAACGGCGTGAACGACATCGGCGAACTCGGCAGATACACGCGGCTTGGGTCGAGTTCGGCGAGCAGCTGCGGGAACAGTTCGCTGTAGTACCAGTCGCCCCAGCCCTTCTCGCCGTAGCCGTATGCGTTGGCCGGCCTGTCGTCGTCGGCGAGCGCCTGCTTGACGCCCCACCATTCGCTGTAGGCGACGTAGTTCTCGTTGGAGCCGTTCCATACGATCAGGCTCGGATGCTGGGCGAGCCGCGTGATGTGCTCGCGTGCCTCGGCTTCGATCTCAGCCTTGGTGCCGGCGTCCTCCGGGTAGGCGGCGCACGCGAGCATGAAGTCCTGCCAGACCATGATGCCCAGCTCGTCGGCCAGATCGTAGAAGTCGTCGGACTCGTAGATGCTGCCGCCCCACGCGCGGATCATGTTCGAATTCGACTCGACCAGATCGGCGAAGCGGGCCGCGTAGAACGCGCGGTCGGCGCGTGACAGGAACGCGTCGATCGGCACCCAGTTGTAGCCGCGCGCGTGCACGGGCACGTCGTTGACGTAGATCTGGAACGGGCGGCCGGTCATGTCGGCGCGCGTGTCGACTCGCGTGGTGCGGAAGCCGACGCGGCCGGCCCATGCGGCATCCGGGACGGACGTGCGGGACGATCCGATCGCGTCGGACGATTCGTCCGTGCCGGACGGCGCGACTGCGGTACCGGCCGTGACGGTCACGTCGTACAGCGGCTGCTCGCCGTAGCCGCGCGGCCACCACAGCCGCACGTCCGGCACGACGGCGGTGATCGTGGCCGTGTCGCGGCCGTACGCGACCTCGCCGTCGACCGTCACGTCGACGGACCGGCCGTGCGCGTCCGCGCCGGTGACGCGCACGCGTACCGGCACCGGCTGCTGTCCCCGGTGCGCGTCGCCCGCGCCCATCACGCGGCCGTTGCCTTCGCGTTCGATCTCGACGGTGGTCCTGAGCACGCCGGTCGGACCAGTCGTACCGGTCGCAGGCAGCACGTCGACGATCGGACGCACGGCCTTGAACCGCACGCCGGACCACGAGTCGATGCCGATCTCGCGCCAGATGCCGGCGTTCGCCACGTCGATGCCCCAGTCCCAGCCGAACTGGTAGCTGGGCTTGCGCAGCTGGTTGAACGCGTGGTGTTCGGTGTGCGGCCAGTAGCCGAGCTCCTGTTCGCGGCGGTCGGATTCGCGCACGGACGATGCGAACGTGACGGCGAGCGTGTTCGCGCCGTCGCGCAGCTGGCCGCGCGCGTCCCAGCGGTACGTGCGATGGTAGTTCTGCGCGCAGCCGACGAGCTGTCCGTTGAGCGTGACGGCGGCGACCGTGTCGAGTCCGTACGCGACCAGATCGTGCCGCGTGTTGCCGTCGTCGCGCCAGTCGAACGTGGTCTCGTACTGCCAGTCGACGTCGCCGATCCACTGCTGTCGCGTCTCGTTGTCGCCGTCGAACGGCTCGTCGATGAGCCCGGCGGCGACGAGGTCGAGCGTGACTTCGCCGGGGACGGTCGCGGGGACGCCGGCGGCGATCGCGTCGCGCAAGTTCTCCGGCGCGGCCTGCGGGTTGAGCGCGCGGACGGTCCAGCCGTGCGCGATCGGGCTGAAGGTGCCCGGCTTGTGGGACGGAATGGTGCTGGTCATGATCATGCCTTCTTCGTGAATGTGCGGTGTGCGGCGACTGATCGCCGTTGGTTGCCGTTGCGGCGGCACGCGACGGCTATGCGGCCGTCCGCTGGGCCATGAGCTCCCGGAGCCTGCGCTCCGGATCGGGGGCCGCGCCGATCAGCGTCTTCGTGTATTCGGCCTGCGGGTGGAGGATCACGTCGTCGGCCGGACCGCGTTCGACGATCTCGCCCTTGCGCATCACCATGATCTCGTCGGAGAAATGGCGGGCGGTGGCCATGTCGTGCGTGATGTACAGCACACCGAGGTTCTCCTCGCGCTGCAGACGGGCCAAGAGGTTGAGCACGCCGAGTCGGATCGACACGTCCAACGCCGACACCGGTTCGTCGGCGATAAGGATGCTCGGCTCGGGGGCGAGCGCACGCGCGATGGCGACGCGCTGGCGCTGGCCGCCGGACAGTTCGCCGGGCAGGCGCTTGGCGAAGTCCTCGCCCGGGGTCAGACGCACGCGGTCGAGCAGCTCGATCACGCGCCGGTGCACTTCCGCATTGCTCATGCCCGGGTGGTGCAGCTTCATCGGACGGGCGATGTGGTGTTCGACCGTGTGGAACGGGTTGAGCGAGGCGTACGGGTCCTGGAACACCATCTGCACGGTCTTGCGGAAGATGTGGTCGGCCTTGCCGCCGTGGTGGTCGACCGGCTTGCCGTCGATCAGGATCTGGCCTTCGGTCGGCACCTCCAGACCGAGGATCATCTTCGCGATCGTCGACTTGCCGGAGCCGGACTGGCCGACCAGCGCGACAGTCTTGCCGGATTCGAGCGTGAAGCTCGCGTGGCTGACGGCCGTGAACTTGGTCGTCTTCAATCCCGAACGCAGGTCGAACTGCTTGGTGACGTCCCTCAATTCAAGCGTGGTCATGATACTCACTCCTTGGTGGCGAACGGCGAGGTGCCTTCGGCCAGGTCTTCGGAACCGGTGCGGATGAAGTCGCCGCGTTCGCCGGTCAGCGACGGGAAGCTGGAGAGCAGCTTGCGCGTGTACTCCTGCTGCGGATTGGTGTACAGGTCCATCGCGTCGTTGAGCTCGATGATCTCGCCCTTGCGCATCACGGCGATGCGGTCGGAGATTTCGAGCAGCAGCGGCAGATCGTGCGTGATGAAGATGACGGCGAAACCGAATTCGTCCTTGAGCCTGGTGATCTCGCGCAGGATCTCGCGCTGCACGACCACGTCGAGCGCGGTGGTCGGCTCGTCCATGATCATCACCTGCGGGTCGAGCGCCATCGCCATCGCGATCATCACGCGCTGGCGCATGCCTCCGGACAGTTCGTGCGGGTAGGCGTTGACCTGTTGCGGTCCACGCCGACGCGTTCGAGCAGTTCGCCGCACTTGTCGAGACGCTCCTTGCGGCCCATGTCCGGCCGGTGCGTGGTGAACACGTCGCCGAGCTGGTCCTTGATCTTCTTGACCGGGTTGAGCGAGTTCATCGCACCCTGGAAGACCATCGAGATCTTCTCCCAGCGGAACATGCGCAGATCGTCGCCTTCGAGGGCGCGTACGTCGATCGGATAGCCTTCGCGCGAGTTGAACGTCACGCGGCCGGAGGTGACGACGGCCGGCGGCTTGAGCAGTCGGTTGACGCCATACGCGAGCGTGGATTTGCCGCAGCCGGATTCGCCAGCGAGTCCGAGGACCTCGCCGCGGCCGAGCTTGAGGTTGACGTGTTTGACGGCCTGCACGGTCTTTTCGGCGCGGTATTCGACGCAGAAGTCCTCGATTTCGAGCACCGGGTCCGCTTCGTAGACGGGCGGCAGCACGTTGGTCGGGATGTCGGCAGCGATGCCGGCTGCGGCAGCGCTGCTATTCATTGCGGCGGTCATGCGACGGCCTCCTTTGCTGTGACCTTGGTGACCTTGGCAAGCGCCGGCGTTGCCGCGTGGGCCGCGTCGGACCGGGCCTTGCCGGCCTTCTCCTCGAGCTTCCATTGCTTGATCTGGCTGCGGGTGGCGGCCTTGAGCTTCGGGTTGACGATCTCGTCGACCGAGAAGTTGATGAGCGCCAGAGCCGCGCCGAACAGGGCGATGCACAGTCCCGGCGGGATGAACCACCACCATGCGCCGAGGATGAGCGCCATGCCGTTCTGCGCGTAGTAGAGCATCGTGCCCCAGGTGTACGAGTCGGTCGCGCCGAGGCCGAGGTAGCTCAGACCGGCTTCGCCGAGGATCGCGGCGATGATCGCGCTCATGGCCTGTGAGGCGAGCAGCGGGATCAGGTTCGGGAAGATCTCGACGAACAGGATGCGCCACGGCTTTTCGCCGGCCACGCGGGCGGCAAGCACGTAGTCTCGCGAGCGCACCGACATTGTGAATCCGCGCAGGACTCGCGACGGGCCGGCCCACGAGGTCAGGGCGAGCACGCCGGCGACAAGCACGCTCGATTTGTTCGGCATGTAGCTGGCGATGACGATCATGAGCGGCAGACCGGGGATGACGAGCATCACGTTGGAGAGCAGCGAGAACGCCTCGTCGGTCGCGCCGCCCACGTAGGCGCCGAGGATGCCGAAGAAGCTGGAGAGCGCGACGGCGAGCACGCCGACGGTCAGGCCTATGAACAGCGAGCCACGGCAGGCGTAGGCGAGCTGGGCGAACACGTCCTGGCCGGTCTGCGTGGTGCCGAGCCAGTGCTCGGCGCTCGGGCCGGTCAGTCCGACGTCACTGACCTTGTTCGGATCATCGACGAAGAACGGCACGAAAATCGCGAACGCGGCGATGACGATGACGATCGTCAGGCCGACCGCCAGTTTCGGTGTCATCGGCGGGAGCATGGAGTCGGCGCGCGACTTGTGCGGTTTGGTCGGCTTGACCGGCTTGACCGTTGCGGTCGTGGCAGTCGTTGCGGTTGTTGCAGCCATTGTCTTTCAGTCCTTTCCCGAGCCTCAGCCCTGCGCGCGGGTGCGCGGGTCGATGAAGCCGTAGATCAGGTCCATGAACAGGTTCGCGCCGAGCACGGAGACCGTGATGATCATGAAGATGCCCTGCATGAGCGCGTAGTCATTGTTCTGCACGGCGGTCAGCAGCGCGAAGCCGATGCCGGGGTAGGAGAACACGGATTCGGCGACGATCGAACCGGCCACGACGAAGCCGAGCGAGATCGCGAAGCCGGAGATGGACGGCAGGATCGCGTTGCGGGCGGCGTACGAGGTCATGATCCGCCCTCGCGACAGGCCTTTCGCCTCGGCGGTCAGGATGTAGTCCTCGGACAGCGTGGCGACCATCATGTTGCGCATGCCGAGCATCCATCCACCGACCGACGAGAGCACGATCGTGATCGCCGGCAGCGTGCCGTACTTGATGAGCGAGCCGATGAACGCGAGGTTCCAGCCGGGCGTGACGCTCCACACGTCGTAGCCGCCGAACAGCGGGAAGATCGGGTTCTTCAGTCCGAAGAAGTACAGCAGGATCAGCGCGAGCCAGAAGTACGGAATCGACTGCAGCAGCGTGGTCACGGGGATCAGGTTGTCGATCCACGAGCCTCGCTTCCAGCCGGCGATCGTGCCGAGCAGCGTGCCGATGAGGAACGCGATGATCGTGGAGATGCCGACGAGCCCGACGGTCCACGGCAGGGTGCTGCCGATCACGGACGTCACCGAGTTCGGGAAGTACGTGACGGATACGCCGAGGTCGCCGCGGAGGATGTTGCCGAAGTAGTTGAGGTACTGCCTCCACAGCGGCACGGACGAGTCGGAGCCGAGCATCAGTTCGATCGCGTGGCGGGTGGCCGGCGTGACTTGGCCCTTCTGCGCGAGCTTGGAGATGAGCTGGTCGACGGGGTTGCCGGGCATGATGCGCGGCAGGAAGAAGTTGAGCGTGAGCGCGGCCCACAGGGCGATGGCGTAGAAGCCCAGTTTTCTCAGGACGTATTTCATGACTGTTCCTTGTCTATGTCGCCGTTCGGCGTCACTGCTTCGGCTCGAGATGCTGCAGGATGATGCCCATGTCCCACGCCTTCCATGCGGCGGGCAGCGCGTACATGTCGTCTTCGGTGGGCCAGCCGGTCACCTTGTCGGTGTTGAATTCGGTGAGCATCGAATTGATGTAGACCGGGATGTACGGCACGTCGTTGGCGATCTCCTTCTGGACGATCGCATACTGCGCCTTGCGCTCGTTCTCGTCCTCGGTGGAGGCGGCGGCCTCGATCGCGTCATCGACCGTCCGGTTCGCGTAACGCGCGTAGTTCTGACCGCCGGACGTCTCGCCGACCTTGGTCATCTGATCCGAATGGTAGCGCGGGTTGTACGTGTAGTACGGGTCGGAGGTGACGCCGAGGCCGAGCGAGTCGAGCGAGAGCTGGTAGTTGCCTTTCTGCTCGTTGTCGTTCCACTGGTTCCACGCCATCTGCGTGGAGACGATCTCGATGCCGAGCGGCTTGAGCTGCTGCTTCAGCGTGTCGTTGATGAGGATGTAGTCGGACCAGCCGGCGACGGTCTGGATCGTCATGCTCAGTTTTTCGCCGTTCTTATAGCGATAGCCGTCCTTGCCCATCTTCCATCCAGCCTCGTCGAGGATCTGCTTGGCCTTGTCCTGATCCTCGGTTTCCGGCGTGTACTTGAGATCGTCATCGGCGATCCACTTTGCGTCGCGGTCGGGCATAAGCATGGTCGGTGAGCCGATCGCGCCGGAACCCGCACCGGCGAGCTTGTTGAGCTGGGTGCGGTTCATGCCGTAGTAGATGGCCTGACGCACGGCGGTGTCGGTCTGCGGTCCTTTGCAACCGGCGTCCGCGTTGGAGCATGTCATGACGACGGTGGTCAGTCGCGGCGTGTTCACGGCGGCGATGCGCGGATAGTTCTTGAGCAGCATCTGGTAGCTGGGGATGTAGGCGCTCATCCAGTCGACCTGACCGGCCATCAGCGTGCTGGTGGCGGCGGACGCGTCGTTGAGGGCGATGTACCGGACGCCGTCGATCTTCGGGGCACCGCCCCAGTAGTCCTTGAAGGCCTCGAAGCTGTAGGACTGCGGGGTGAAGCGGTTCAGCTTGAACGCACCGGTGCCGATCGGGTTCGCGTTCGTATAGTTCATCGGGTCCTTGATGTTCTTCCAGATGTGCTCCGGCACGATGCCCTGGCCGCCGAGGATGCCGCCCTCCTGCATGTATGCGCCCTTGAACTTCGCGGGGTTCTTGCCCTTGCTGAAGATGATCTTGACATGATTGGAATCGAGGACCTCGGCGGTGGCGGCGGTGCCGTTGGTGTTGAGGGCCGGGGTGTCGTGGATGAGGTTGAACGTGAACGCCACGTCGGCAGCGGAGAACGGTTCGCCGTCCTGCCACTTGACGCCTTCGCGGGTAGTAATGGTCAGTTCAGAGCCGTCCTCGTTCCACCGGTATCCGGTGGCGAGCATCGGCTTGGGATCCTCGTCGGAGGCGAGGTTGTACCAGAAGAGCGTCTCGTAGATCACGCCCAGCGTGGGACCGAGCGCGGTGGGCGAGAACGGGTTGAAGTTCTCGTTGAACGTGCCGGTGGTGCCGTTGAAGATGCTCACCACCGTCCCGTCGGCGGCCGTGCTTGACGAGGCCCCGCCGCATGCCGCGACGGACATCAGGGAGGCGACTGCGGCCGCCGCGGCGATCATTCGACGCAGGGTCTTCCTCACTTTCGACGTCATCGTCAATCCTTTCGGTTGCTTGTCTTTTCTTCCATACCCGGCTTCCACGCCGGGGCATCCTGCCCCATCCGATCATCCCACGTCGGTCGGGCCATTATCCCGTCCAACCGCTGACTTAACCGGTTGAGTTGCTCCTTACTATAACTCAACCGGTTAAGTTGCGCTACTCGGCGTGTCGGACTGCTTTCGCGCATCGAGGCGGTACGGAACGCGGCGAGGTCGATTTCGCAGCGCCGTTCCTGCGCGAATATCTGCGGCGGAGGTAAATCCGGTTTTCATCGCCGTCGTGGATACGACGAGTGGCGGTTTTCTCTCACTGAGACGATCGCAGTGAGAGAAAACCGCCACGCGCTTACCCCCGATGCCAGATTCACAGCACCGGCAGCTCGCGCGAGGCGATGAGACGCCGGTACCACTTGAAGCTGTCCTTCGGGGTGCGCTCCTGCGTCTCGTAGTCGACGTAGGTGATGCCGAAGCGCTTGGTGTAGCCGAACGCCCACTCGAAGTTGTCGAGCAGCGACCACACGAAATAGCCGGCGAGTGGCACGCCGGCCTCCATCGCACGGCGGGCGGCGTCGAAGTGCTTGGTGAGGTAGTCGATACGATCGTGGTCATGCACAGCCTTAACCGCTTCACCAGCAGTCGGAACGGTTTCCTCGACCAGCACGTCCGGACAGGCCATGCCGTTTTCGGTGATAAACAGCGGGTATTCCGGATAGTCGTTGTGCACGCGCACGAGCATGTCGTACAGGCCGTCCGGGTCGATGTTCCAGCCCATTTCGGTGTGCGGGCCGTCGGTCGGCAGCCAGTCGATGTCGCTGCAGCCGGGGAACGTGCTCGCCGCGGTGGACTGCGGGAACTGCGGCCGGCCGCTCATCGCGACGCGTCCGGTCGAGTAGTAGTTCAGACCGAGCAGGTCGATCGGCTGGTGGATCAGCTCAAGATCGCCGTCCTTGACGAACGACCAGTCGCAGATGCCGCGCGTGACGGCGAACAGTTCGGCCGGATAGTAGCCGCGCAGCATCGGGTCGAGGAAGACGCGGTTGCCGATCAGGTCGGTGCGGTGAACGGCGTCGGCGTCGCCGCGGTTGACCTGCAGGTTGAGCGTGACCGCGACCTTGGCCGCGGCGTTCGTCACGGTGTCGCGCAGCGTCTGCACCATGAGGCCGTGGGCGAGGTTGAGGTGGTGAACCGCTTCAAACGCGGCCGGACCGCCGCCGAGACCCGGCGCATGCTCGGTGCCACCGTAGCTCAGGTAGGAGGAACACCATGGCTCGTTGAGCGTGATCCACGTGTCGACGCGGTCGCCGAGACGCTCAGCCACGCGGCGGGAATAGTCGGCCACGCGATAGGCGGTGTCGCGGTTCAACCAGCCGCCCTGGTCGCCGAGATACTGCGGCAGATCCCAGTGGTACAGGGTCGCGCACGGCTTGATGCCGTTGGCGAGCAGCTCGTCGACGACGCGCTCGTAGAAGTCGAGACCCTTTTCGTTGGTCGGGCCGCCTTCGGTGGGGACGATGCGCGGCATGGCGACGGAGAAGCGGTAGGAGTCGACGCCGAGGTCCTTGAGCAGGGCGATGTCCTCCTTGTAGCGGTGGTACGAGTCGGTGGCCACGTCGCCGGTGTCGCCGTTGACGGTGTGGCCGGCGTGGGAGAACGTGTCCCAGATGGACAGGCAGCGGCCGTCCTCGTCGGCCGCGCCTTCGATCTGGTAGGAGGCGGTGGCGGTGCCGAACATGAAGTCGTCGGGAACGGTGGGAAGGGTCATCGGTGATTCCTTTCTGATGACGGTCCGTCGGCCGATTCCATTAGCGACCGACTGGTAGTTGATTACGTCCACGATGAGTGTATCATGTTTTTTATGAACCGGTTAAGGTGTTGTGCGGCGGCGCGTCGCGCACATCGATCACACCGGCCCGAACCAGTCGCTGAACCGACGCGACACCGACATGACACAAAGGACAGCCATGACAGACAGCAACGACGCACGAGTCATCATCTCCCCCGCCGATCCGGCCCTGCGCACGATGGGCCGCATCGACGACGCCGACCCAACCCGACCGATCTGGGTCTACCCGTACACGCAGGTCGCGTTCCGCTTCACCGGCACGTCGCTCGCCGCGACGCTCGTCAACCGTTGGAATTACGGCGATACGCACCTCGGCGTCATCATCGACGGAGTGCAGGCCAAGGTGCGCATCCCGTCCGGCTGCAGCGACCCGGACGCCAACGCCGACTACGCCGACGGCGACGCATACGGTCCGGTCACGGTCACGCTGGCCGAGAACCTGCCCGACATCGAGCACGAGGCGGTGGTGTTCAAACGTCAGGACGGCGAGCATTACGTCGAACTGCACGACTTCCGTCTCGATCCCGGCGCGCGCGTCCTGCCGCCGCTCGACTCTGAACCAAACCGCCGCATCGAAGTATTCGGCGACTCCGTCTCGTGCGGCGAGCGCAACGAGGCCGCACTGTACGTCGGCCGGCCCGATCCGGAGGTCGACCTGAGCTCGTACAGCAATGCGTGGCAGTCGTATGCGGCGATCACCGCGCGCAATCTCGGCGCGGCGCTGCACGACGTGTCGCAGGGCGGCGCGTCGCTGATCGACGGCATCGGCTGGTTCTACGGACCGGATTACGTCGGGCAGGAGAGCATCTGGGACCGCATCGAATACAATCCGGCGCTCGGCGCGACGAAGCCGTGGGATTTCTCGCGGTACACGCCGCAGGTCGTGATCGTCGCGGTCGGACAGAACGACGCGCATCCGGTCGACTTCATGGCGGAGGACTACCGCGGCGAGCAGGCGATGCACTGGCGCGCACGGTACGTAGGGTTCCTGAAGGCGCTGCACGAGCGGTACCCGCATGCGACGATCATCTGCACGACTACCGTGCTGCGGCACGATCCGGCGTGGGACCGGGCGATCGACGAGGCCGTGTACACGTTCAATGCCGATCTGGCCGCCGAGGCGCAGGATCTGGCGGCGCTGTGCCAGCTGGGCGTGGACTCGTCCGACGCAACGGATTCGGCAACCGACCATCCGAACGGCAACGCCCCCGTGGCCTACCATTTCCTTTACTCCCGCAACGGTTCCGCCACTCCGGGTCATCCGCGCGTCGCCGAGCACGAGGAGATGGCCCGCGAACTCACCGCCTTCATCGAGTCGCTTGGCGAAGGCATCTGGGAGGGCTGAGCAACCCACGTCAACGACCAAGGACATCCATCATGAACGAACGCATCATCACCGGGCCGGCACCCGGCTCAACCGCAAACACGACCATTACCACCGGACCGGCACCGGGTTCGGATATCCGCACATCCGCGAGCCACGCGACGACCGCCGACCGGACGACATACGGCGAGCTGCACGTCGCCGCGGTATTCAGTGATCATATGGTCCTGCAGCGCGACCGGCAGATCCCGGTGTTCGGCACCGCGCCGACCGGCGCGACCGTACGCGTGGAACTGTTGGCCGCAAACGGCGATATCGTACGCGGCGAGGACGTGACCGTCGGTTGCGCGGATTGCGGCACGGACGATGCCGCAGCGATATCGTCGGAGGATCGTTGGCTGGTCGAACTGCCGGCGATGTCTGCCGGCGGACCGTACACGCTGCAAGTCTCCCTGACCATGGTTTCACGTGAAACACTCCATGGAACAGCACCCAGAACCATCACGTTCGCGGACGTGCATATCGGCGAAGTCTGGCTGGCGGGCGGTCAAAGTAACATGGAACTCGAACTGCGCAATAGCAACCATGCCGACGAGGCCGTCGCGGCCAGCGGCGACCCGCTGCTGCGCTTCTACAACACCCCGAAAACCGGCGTCATCGATCCGGCCCTCGAAGCGCAATCCGGCTGGTGCGCATGCACTCCCGCGACCAGCGGAACCATGTCGGCGGTCGCGTACTACTTCGCCCGGCGGCTGCGCGCCGAACTGGGCCCCGGCGTGCCGGTCGGCATCATCGACTGCTATATCGGCGGCACGTCGATCACCGCATGGATGAGCCGCCGCACACTGGAAACGTGCGCGGCCGGACGCGGCTATCTCGAACGTTTTCAGTCGGCGATCGCCGGCAAAACGGATGAACAGTTCGCAGCCGAAACGCACGCCTGGCAAACGCGATTCGACACGTGGAACGCGCAGATCGGCGCGGCGCGCACGGCCGAACCAGACATCACCTGGGACACGCTCAACGCACGCTACGGCGAATGTCCGTGGCCGCCGCCGGTCACGCCGACCTCGCAGTACCGGCCGACCGGACCGTACGGCACGATGATCGAGCGCGTCGCGCCGTACGGACTTGCCGGCTTCCTCTGGTATCAAGGCGAGGAAGACGAGGTGCACTGCGATTCGTATCGCGAGCTGCTCGGCCTGATGATCGACGAATGGCGAGGCCTGTGGAACGCCGGCCACTGCAACGCTGGCCGTCACGACACCAGTCATTGCAACACCGGTCCTACGGGAATACGGACGACCGGAACGCAGCCGGGCGACATACGTTCGCGCGAAATCGCCCCGCTGCCGTTTCTGATCGTGCAGCTGCCGCAGTGGATCGACAAGAACACGGCCGCGGCGCACGCCGACCCCCTGCATTGGCCGGTGATCCGCGAGGCGCAGTGGGATGCGATGCGCACGATCGCGAATGTTTTTACGATCACGACGATCGACTGCGGCGAGTTCGACAACATCCACCCGACCGACAAACGCACGCCCGGCGAACGTCTCGCCGACTGCGCGTTGCGCAACGTGTACGGCCTCGACGATATCGCGACGGACGGGCCGGAGCTTGCAGATGTCGAGTTCACGAACCGCGTATTCCCGAATGCCGGGCGCACGGTCGGCGGCGCGAAGGCCGGCAGTGCAACGACCGACAGCATGCCGGCCGACGACACGACCGTCGGCAATACAACCGTCAATGGCGCGACGGCAGACGGCACGGTGGCAGTCGTCACCCTGCGGTTCGATCATGCGAACGGGCTGCGATTCGATGGCACCACGCCGGGAACCCGCGGATCAGCCGGCAACGATCCCGTATATCGCAACGCGACGGAATCCGGCTTCGAACTGGCCGGCGTCGACGGCGTCTGGCATGACGTCGACGCAATGGTCCACGGCGGCACCGTCATGCTACGATCGGGCGCAGTCAACGATCCCGTCGCCGTGCGATACGCGTGGCGCAGCTGGGGTCCCGCTCCCTTGTTCAACAGCCGCGACCTCCCCGCTCCCCCGTTCCGCCTCGCACTGCGCTGACCGGCCGGCCGCGCAGGCTACAGCGGGTGTCTGCCCGGGCTCCGGCATCGTGCCGCGTGCGAGGCAACGGGCAGTCCGGTGATGCCATGCACGACCAATGCAAGGGATCGCCATAACGAAAAAGTCGCCGACCCCGAAGGGCCGGCGACTTGGCCATGTCGTGCATGGCAAGCGGTACGGCGCGAACGCCGTCCGCACATCTATCGGCTGGTCACGCGCGGCTTGATTCCGCCGTGGCCGACCGCCTTCCGTTCAATATACGTCAGGCTCGCCGAAGACTCACCGAAGGCTCGCGGAGGGCTCGCGGCTGGTCACTCACTGCACCTGGGCGCGGGCGATCTTGCCGGTGAAGGAGTTGGCCTCGTCGGCGTCCTTGACGCCGTCCTTGTTCCAGGAGAACATGGCGCGCAGCTTCGGGCCGACGGTCTCGATGCGCTCGTTGGAGTACTTCTCCTGCAGCTCCTTGAAGTGCGGGGCGCCGGCATCCTGGTCGTCGATGAACTCCTTGGCGAAGGAGCCGTCCTGGATGCGCTGCAGGTGGTATTCCATGCGCTTGCGGCAGTCCTCGTTGATGACGGTGTTGGTGTAGTCGCCGTACTGGGCGGTGTCGGAGCAGGACCAACGGGCCTTGTTCAGGCCGCCCTCGTTCATCAGGTCGACGAGCATCTTCAGCTCGTGGCAGACCTCGAAGTAGGCGATCTCCGGCTGGTAGCCGGCGTCGGTGAGGACCTCGAAGCCCATCTCGACGAGCTTGTTCACGCCGCCCATGAGGACGTTCTGCTCGCCGAAGAGATCGGTCTCGGTCTCCTCCTTGAAGGTGGTCTTGATGGCGCCGGCGCGCAGGGCGCCGAGGGCCTTCGCGTAGGCCAGGGTCAGCGCCCAGCCGTCGCCGCGCGGATCCTGCTCGACGGCCACGACGACCGGGACGCCACGGCCGGCGGCGTACTCACGACGCACGATGTGGCCCGGGCCCTTCGGAGCGACCATGAATACCGGATGATCCTCGGACGGCTTGATGTAGCCATAGTGGATGTTGAAACCGTGAGCGAACGCGACGGCCGCGCCCGGCTTGATGTTGGGCTCGATGTCGTTGGCCCAGATGGTGCGCTGGTACTGATCCGGCGCGAGAATCATGATGACGTCGGCCTCGGCGGCGGCTTCCGGAACGGACTTGACTTCGAGGCCCTGCTCCTTGGCGAACTCGACCGACTTGGAGGTCGGACGCAGGCCGACGACCACGTCGACACCCGAATCACGCAGGTTCAGCGCGTGCGCGTGACCCTGCGAGCCGTAACCGATGATCGCGACCTTCTTGCCATCGAACACGGAGAGATCGCCGTCGTTTTCATACCAGATCTGTGCAGCCATGTAAGCACTCCTTGTACTTGCGTGCCGTCAGCGTTTGCCGGCACACGGTGTTGTGTGGTTGCGCATGATGTCTTTGTGTGCAACATTCTGCGCGTTTGGGGTTCGGGATTGGTTTCCCGAGTGGTCTCAAGCGTGAGGATTTTGTCCTCGAAACTGTTCCCCATCCTACCGATAACCCCGTCGCCATCCGGTCATCGTCCACAACGTGAGCCACGTCACTCCTCAATCGTGGACATCCGGTCATCCGATCGCCGAACCATCAGTCCGGTCGATCGTCGGCCGTCGAAACGTCACTATGTACGCGTGATCGGCAAGTCCACGCGTACATAGTGACGTTTCGACGTACCGAATCATCACTATGTACGCGTCCACATCGTAATCACGCGTACATAGTGACGTCATACGCAAACAGCCGCCGCTCCCGGATGGGCGGGAGCGGCGGCTGTTACGAATCAGCGTTTTGCAATGATGGACTCACCTGCGGCGAGGCTCAATGCCGCCTTCGTTCGACTATCGTCTCACTCAGGCCACGCCTGCAGGAAGTCCACCGGACTTCCCGCGTAACGGCGTGGCGTGGCGCAATCACTGAACCTGGGTACGAGCGATCTTGCCGTTGAAGGACTCGGCCTCGTCCTGATCCTTGGCCGGGCCGTTGTTCCAGGAGAACATGGCGCGCAGCTTCGGGCCGACGGTCTCGAGGTGCGGGTGCGAGTACTCCTCCTGCAGCTTCTTGAACTTCGGGGCGCCGGCGGCCTGATCATCCATGAACTCCTTGGCGAAGGAGCCGTCCTGGATGCGCTTGAGCTGGTACTCCATGCGCTTCTTGGTCTCCTCGGTGATGACCGTGGAGGTGTAGTCGCCGTACTGGGCGGTGTCGGAGCAGGACCAACGGGCCTTGTTCAGACCACCCTCGTTGGCGAGGTCGACCAGCATCTTCAGCTCGTGGAACACCTCGAAGTAGGCGATCTCCGGCTGGTAGCCGGCCTCGGTCAGCACGTCGAAGCCCATGTCGCACAGGTGGTTGATGCCGCCCATCAGCACGTCCTGCTCGCCGAACAGATCGGTCTCGGTCTCCTCGGTGAAGGTCGTCTTGATGGCGCCGGCGCGCAGCGCGCCCAGAGCCTTGGCGTAGGCGAGGCACAGCGGCCAGGTCTTGCCATCCGGATCCTGCTCGACGGCCACGACGACCGGGACGCCACGGCCAGCGGCGTACTCACGACGCACGATGTGGCCCGGGCCCTTCGGCGCGACCATGAACACCGGATGATCCTCGGACGGCTTGATATAGCCATAGTGGATGTTGAAACCGTGAGCGAAGGCCAGAGCGGCGCCCGGCTTCAGGTTCGGCTCGACGTCCTCCTTGTAGACCTTGGCCTGGTACTGATCAGGCAGCAGGATCATCACGACGTCGGCCTCGGCGACCGCTTCCGGAACGGACTTGACTTCGAGGCCCTGCTCCTTGGCGAACTCGACCGACTTGGAGGTCGGACGCAGGCCGACGACCACGTCGACACCCGAATCACGCAGGTTCAGCGCATGGGCATGGCCCTGAGAGCCGTAGCCGAGGATGGCGACCTTCTTGCCATCGAACACGGAGAGATCGGCGTCCTTTTCGTACCAGATAGTTGCTGCCATGATAGGCACTCCTTTATGTTGTTTCGTTGGGCGCTGGTAAGACGCCCGACAATCGGTGAGATGGTGGAACTTGTTGCGTTGAGGATTGTGTCCGCGCGGCAAGCCGTTGTCTCCTGCGTCACATTTCTAGTCCCGCAGGGGTTGGCGTGATTGCTCACGTCCAAATACTGAATGCTTGGTTTGAATGGTAATTTTCGCGTGAATCAGACGGCTTCACTTCGTGAAGTCGACGTCTCTGGCTGAGCCGTCAAGCGGATGACGAACTTCGTTCGTCCTTCGCCGCAAGCGGCTCACTTCGCCTAGTGACAGTCCGCAGGACTGTCACTTTAACGGCTCAGCAGCGGGCTTCCGTAGGCGAAGCGAGCGATCGCAAGACAGGCGATCGCGTAGGGAAACCGAGAACGGAGACTTCACTTCGTGAAGTCGACGTTCTTGGTTTCATGGCAGGACAGCACCGCGACGAGGCAGCACACGGCCATCACGCCGAGGTAGATGCCCACGGAGTGCACGCCCCAGTGGGACGACAGCCACGTGGCGATGGTCGGCACGAACGCGGCGCCGACGATCGCGGCGAGGTTGTAGCCGATGCCGGAGCCGGAGTAGCGCACGTTCGCGTCGAACAGCTCGGGCAGGAACGCGCCGATCGGGCCGAACGCGGTGCCCATGAGCGCGAAGCCGACGCACAGGAACACCATGTTGGCGAGGAAGTTGCGCTGGCCGACGACCTGCGGGTTGAGCAGGAACGGGAAGAGCGCGGAGAACACGACGAGCAGCACGGACGAGGTGATGATCACGCGCTTGCGGCCGAACTTGTCGGCGTTCACGCAGGAGATGATGATGAACGCGGCGAACACGCAGATCGCGATCATGAGCATGAGCAGGTATTCCTGGTTGGTGAAGCCGAGGCCGCCGCCGCCCTCGCCCTGCGCCTTGGTGCCCCATGCGAGCGACCAGGTGGCGAGCGTGTAGAACAGCGTGTACGTGACGGCGACGAGGAACGTGGCCTGCAGCACCTGCACCCAGCTCTTGCGGAACACCTCGACGACCGGGGCCTTGACGACCTGCTTTTTCTCCTGTGCCATGCGGAAGATCGGGGTCTCCTCCATGTGGACTCGCACGACAAGGCCGATGATCACGAGCACCGCGGACAGCAGGAACGGCACGCGCCAGCCCCATGCGAGCATCGCGTCGGAGTCGTTGAACGTTTCGAGCAGGAAGTAGGTGCCGTTGGACAGGAAGAAGCCGATCGGCGCGCCCAGCTCCGGGAAGGAGCCATACAGCGCGCGCTTGTCCTCGGGCGCGTTTTCGGTGGCGACCAGCGCGGCGCCGGACCATTCGCCGCCGAGGCCGATGCCCTGCACGAATCGCAGCAGGCACAGCAGCGCGACCGCCGCGACGCCCCACTGGTCGTAGGTCGGCAGGCAGCCGATCAGGAACGTGCCGACGCCCATGGTCATCAGCGAGACGACCAGCGTGGTCTTGCGGCCCATGCGGTCGCCGAAGTGGCCGAAGACGAGCGAGCCGAGCGGGCGGGCGATGAACGCGATGGCGAACGTCAGCAGGCTGGCGAGCAGCGCGACGGTCGGGTCGGTCTTGTCGAAGAAGATGTGCGGGAAGTAGTTCGCCGCGGCGGTGCCGTAGGCGTAGAAGTCGTAGAATTCGATGGCCGTGCCGACCATGGATGCCGCGATCACGGTTTTGACCGAGTCGCGTACCAGCGCCTGTGCCTTGCCGGCTGCGCTTTCGACTGCTGACATTGCTCTCTCCTGTTTCGCCGGCCGTGCGATCGGTGCGATCTGCACGAACCAGCTGTTGTGTCTGTACGCGTGCCGTACGTGTTGCGCGTGCGGTGCGTGCGATTGATGCGTTTTCTGCGGTGGCGTTCGTTGCTTGCGGTTGTTCCGGTGACCTTGTGGGGCGCAACAAAAAAAAGCCCCGCCGTTCAGGCAGGGCTTGCGAAGATCGCGACTCTCGCTCGACCCTGCCTTCGTTGGCGGGGTTCAAGCTGCAATGCCGAATCAGTCCGCCAACGAAGACGGAATAATAATTCGAGCGGACAGCAGAGCGTTGAACTCAACAGTTGCAGTGTATCCAGTCATCGTGGCGAACCTCCTTTCGGTATCGAACGTTTCCGCCGAGCTTGGTGCTCGACTGATGTCACACCATAGGAGCCTGCGTCTCACCGCATCCAGCGGGTGTTCACTATATGACCATCGAGGTGCGTCGCACGTGACGAAAAAACGCCCGCCGGGTCTGATCCCGGCGGGCGTTCGCTGTGGTATGCGGCCGTCAGTCCTTCGGCGTGAGGAACGCGCCGATCAGCACGACGACGATCGCGGCGACGAGCAGCGCGATGTAGCCGAGCGAGAGCACCGCGACGACGCCGAGGCAGGCGGCGACGACCGTGCCGATGACGCTCGCCACGTTGAACGCGTTCAGGTAGCGCGCGTTGTCGCGCGGGTCCGGGATCGTCGCGGCGACGACGTCCTGGTTGAAGACGTCGTATAGACCGAACGCGAAGCCGGACACGATGCCGTACACGCACAGTCCGGCGTTGATCACCGGCGTCGACAGGAACAGCGCGAGCACGATCGGAATCACGATCGCCGCCGCGTACACGACGCACGACGTGATCACGACGACGCGGCTGGACACGTTCTTCGCCTCGCACCATTCGCCGAACCGGCCAGCATAGCCGGCCGCGGCCGCCGCGCCGACGGCCGTGCCGACCGCGATCATCAGCATCGCGATGCAGGTCGCCCAGATCCGCGGCGACGAGCCCGCGGCGGAACGCGCGTCCATATACCATTCGGCGAGCACGTAGTGCCGCACGATGAACCACTGGAACACGGTCATCACGCCCACGCCGGCCATCATGAAGATGCGCGCGACGTACGCGCGGCGGAACGTGGCGCCGTCGTCGCCGGACGGCAGCTGCATCTGGTCGAACGCGGGCTCCAGGCTGTACTTGACGTTGGCGATCTGCTCGCTGGACGGCTCCTTCGGCCACACGAGCACCGGCACGGCGGCGGCGAGCACGAACACCGCGGCGGTCAGGCCGAACGGCAGGGCGCCGCCGAGCGCGATGCCGCCGACGCCCATCGCCACGCCGAGCAGCTGGCCGAGCATCAGTCCGATGCCGCGCCAGCGCATCGCGTGTTCGCGGAACTTGTCGGGGAACCGTTCGCCGAACGCGGCGGCGAGCGGGGCAGAGAGCATCGCGTAGGCGATCTGCAGCAGGAGCCAGAAGAACAGGATCGAGCCGACGTTGCCGAGCGCGCCGAGCGGCAGCGTGAACAGCGCGCTGAGCAGTCCGCCGGCGATGATCCACGGCGTGCGGCGGCCGTGCGGCGTGCGCGTGTGGTCCGACAGCACGCCGACGATCACGTTGGCAACCAGTCCAACGATCGCACCGATGATGACGACCAGCGCCAGCCACGGCGCGGGGGCCGCGCCCGAGACGCGGGCCGCCTCGACGCTCAGCGGCAGGGCGCGGCCGGCGTGGAGCGCGTTGCCGAAGATGCGGTCGAGGATCGCGGGCAGGGCGACCATGTTGAGCATGGCCCACGGCGCGGTGCGCAGCAGTGCGGCGAGCGCGAAGCTGGCGGTGAGACGGCCGACCTGCGACTTGTCGGGGCGGGTGCCGTCGGCGGCGACCATCGGGTCGCGCATGTCGAGGAACGCGCTGGAGGCGTCGGCGATGGGCGTGGGCGGCACGGCGGTGGCCACGGCCGGCGAGCCGGCGGCGCTCAGGCGCACGGCCTGCGTTTCGGCGCGTTCGGCCGAATCGGCGGGCTGTTCGCGTTCGATGTGCACGGCGAGGCGCGCGATGGCCTTCTTGTCTTCGGGGGTGAGGGCCTTGTCGAGGTCGGGGCGGTCGTCGATGCCGGGGCGGATGTAGATCTGCCCGGGCAGCGGCGGCGGCTTGGGCAGGTTCTCCTGCTGGTTGTCGTCTGTCATGGCTGGCTCTTCTTTCGGTTCTTTCTTTCCTTGGCAACAGAAACCGCCCGGGACGCACTGGCATCAGCGCGTTCCGGGCGGTTCGTTTCACCGTTCCAGAATACTGCGAAGTCCGGAATTGGGAAAGGCGTCACGCCATGCCGGACGCCCCGGGCTCTCCGGACGTCCGGAATGATCCGGCCCGAGAGACCTGCCCTCGCGTGCTCTCCCCCTGGTGGAAGGAGACCGGCACCAGATCCATCGCCTCGGCCACATCGTGCGGCGACGCGGTGTCCTCGTCGATTCTGCCGACGTGATCGGCGTCGAGCTTGCCGTCGGCCGTCTCGCACGCCTGGATGAGCCGCGTGACGATCTGCTCGGCGAGCGCGTCGAAGTCCTGCCGCACGCAGGTGAGCCGCACGCCGGCGGAGTCGGCCATGCCGGTGCCATCGTACGCGACGATCTGCAGATCGTCGGGGATGCGACGGCCCTGCCGCAGCGCCGACTGGACAACGTATGCGGTGATGTAGTCGGAGCCGACGAACGCGTCCGCGTCGGGATATTCGTCGATGACGTGCAGCGCGACATCGCGTTGGTGCTCAAGGTTCGCGACCTCGCCGGCCTCGACGTAGTCGTAGCGGACGCCGGCCTCGTTGAGCAGGCCCTCGAGCGCGGCGTGCAGGCGCACGGTCGGGAACGTGGTGCCCATGCCGCCGCCGTAGTCGATGAACTGCGATCGCGGGCCGCCGATGGACACGACGTGCTTCGCGCCGGTGGCGATGAGGTGTTCGGCCACGAGCTGGCCGCCGCTGTCGTGGTCGGAGCCGACGGACGGGATGCCGGCGCCGAGGTAGCGGTCGAACGCGACGATCGGCCGGCCGATGGAGGTCCAGTAGATCGGCTCGTGCGCGGTGTGCGCGGCCATGATGAGGCCGTCCATCATGTGCCGGCGCAGCATGTCGACGCAGTCGGTTTCGCTCTGGTCGGCGTCGACGGTGGAGCACAGCATGGTGCGCAGGCCGCGTTTGGCGAGCGCGCCCTGGATGGCCGCGATCATGGAGGAGAAGAACGGGTGACGCACGGTCGGCACGATCACGCCGACGAGGTTGGTGCGGCCGCGGTACAGGTTGCGTGCGAGTTCGTTGGGAATGTAGTTGAGCGTTTTCATGGCGTCTTCGACGCGGATGCGCATGTCGTCGGAGACATATCCGTTCTTGTTGACCACCAGCGATACCGTGCTCAGCGAAACGCCGGCCTGTTTGGCCACGTCGCGCATTCCTACCATCGTTCACTCCTTTTGTGTCGGATCGAATCATGCTCCAATCGCCGCTCGTGAAACAGCCGGAACCGCGTCGGATTCGTCGTCGGGCGTACCGCTTCCCGCATTAACGGTGTTAAGTTTAGCCCGGTTTGGCCGGATGATCGCGGGGCGCGCGCCGCGTGTCCGGCCGTGTGCGGCGGCGTCCGTGGCGTCCGCTGCGCGCCGCGCCGGCCGCCGTGATAGAGTACGGTTGACGTCAATCGTTTTATGTGACGGTTCCGTGCTGGGTCACGCAATGGCGCGCCTGCTGCGGATCATCCGTCGCGCTCGTCACGTTCGCCGGTCGACGGCGAACGGCCGTAAGGAGATTGTCATGACTGATCAGTCCATTACCGTCCTTGTCGATGATTTCGTGCGATACGCGCAGGATCGCGCACTGCCGATCGAGGCGATCGCGGTCGGCGACGAGTCCCGCGTCATCGCGGAGCATCATTTCGTCGCGGATCGCCCGCGCTGCATCTATTCGCACACGAAGAGCTACATGTCCACCGCCGTCGGCATTGCGATCGGCGAGGGCCTCCTTTCTCTGGACGATCGTCTGGCGGATTCGTTCGCCGGCGAACTGCCCGCCGACGCGGATCCGCGGCTGGGCGAGATCACGCTGCGGGACCTGCTGACGATGTCGAGCGGGTTCAACGGCGCGTTCCTGATGATCCACGGCCGCCGCGAGGGCGAGGGCTGCCCCGACTATCTGCAGTACATGCTGCGCAAGCCGGTGCAGGTCGACCCCGGTTCGGGATTCTGTTATTCGTCCGCCGACTCGTATCTGGCGGGCCGCATGCTCGAGCAGGCCGTGGGCATGCGCATGGGCGAATACCTGTGGCGGCATGTGTTCGAGCCGCTCGGCCAGGGCTGGCCGGTGTGGGAGAACGACCCGCAGGGCCATCCGCTCGGCGGCAGCAGCATCGAGATGCGGCTGACCGAGATGATGAAGCTCGGCCAGGTCTTCCTCAACGACGGCGTGTGGGCGCCGACCGGCCGGCGGATCGTCGATCCCGAGTGGATCGCGCAGGCGACGGTCAGGCAGATCGACACCCCTGCCCGCACGGACGACGACGGCTGGTCGTGCGGCTACGGCTATCAGTGGTGGATGTCGCCGTATCCGCGAGCGTACCGTGCCGACGGCGCGTACGGCCAGATCACGACCGTGCTGCCGGAGCAGGGTCTGGTCGTCGCGATCCAGTGCCCGGAGGGCGACGGCTGGGAGACCGTCGTCCGCCACGAGCTGCACGAGCGCGTCATGCTGCCGCTCGTCGGCTGAGATTCCTCTTTTTTGGCTCCCCTTGCTAGGGGAGCTGGCTCGCGAAGCGAGACTGAGGGGTAGTCAGAGGAACGACCTCGCTCCCCCTCGGTCAGCCTCACCGACGACATCCTCAGGTGTTACCGCGGCCATCGATCCGGGGCTGCGGGCAACGCCGGGAACGGGGCATGCGGCTCGACCTGGTACCAGTAGGCGACGGTCGTCACGTCGTCGCGGCGTTCGAACAGTCCGCGGTATCCGACGCCGATCTGCTGCAGCGTGACCTTGAGATCGTGCCGGAACGTGATCGGATCGGGGATATGCCAGCGGTAGAAGCCGCGCTGCGGCGGCACGTCGTCGTTGTGGTAGTCGTTGTGGATCAGCTCGTCGTGCCGCGAATAGTACGGGTATCCGAGGTACGGCGTGCAGTACGTCTGCTCGACCGTGCGGCCGTCGATCTGCTTGGCGAAGCTCCACGAGCCGCCGAAGTAGTCCTCCGTGCCGGTACCGCAGATCGTCGGGAACTCCTCGTCGCCGTCGATGTAGAACTTCATCTCGCCTTCGCCCCACCAGTACCGTTCCAGCGTGGAGAGCGCCAGATAGGTGCCGACGTAGTGGCCACGGCCCTTCACCCCGTCGAGCACCACGTAGTCGTGGCCGAGGTCGGTGATGGGCTGGCGGCGCCACTGCGCGTGGAAATGGGCGAGATCATCCGCCGGCGGATCGTCGTCGAGCCGGTAGTCGATCTGGTAGAAGAGCGCCGGGATCGGGTTCGCATGCTGGTTTTCGAGGGTGATGCGCGCCCGCGAACGGAACGGCATCTTCCAGTAACAGTTGAATCCGCGGTTCGGCACCACGGCCACCGGAGCCGAGTTGACGAGGCAGGCGCGGGCGAATCCGCAGCAGAAGAAGTCGCCGAGCGGCACTTCCACGCTGGGCGTCTCCTCGTCGTCCCAGTACATGCGCAGCACGAGGTCGCGCAGCACGAAGCAGTCGGATTCGCTGGTCTTCTCGTCGACGGTGAACCAGATGTGCGTGATCGCACCGTGGCCTTCGATGTCGGCGAGCGTGACGGTCTCTCCGCTGGCCACGTTCTGCAGGCATGGCGAGCCCTTGCGCGAGACGCCGAGCGGACTGGCCGCCCTGCCGCCGTTGCCCTTGGCTCCGGTGCGGTTCTCCGCGGTGATCGCGCGGCTTTCGTAGCGCTGCGTGTGCGCGAGCGATTCGAGTGCGGTTGCGTCCCAGCTCATCTGTCATCCTTTCGTCTATCGGTTTTGGCTTCCCTGACGGACCGTGACCGCCGCCGGAAGACGGTGGAATCCGGCAGAAGGTATGGCAATGCCCGCCGACACCGGGGGACGGGCGCCGACGGGCATTGCGTGTGCATGGCCTGCGCCTGGAATCAGCCCTTGACCGCGCCGGAGGTGACGCCGGCGACGATGTAGCGCTGAAGGAACAGGTACAGGATGAGGATCGGGAGCATCGCGAGCAGCAGGGCCGCCATGACCAGGCCGATATCCGTGGAGTACGTGCCGTAGAACACGCGGGTGGCGATCGGGATGGTGTACAGCTGGCGACGGCCGAGCACGAGCGACGGCAGGAGGTAGTCGTTCCAGAAGGCCATCGCGTCGATGATCGTGATGGTGGCGATCGTCGGCTTGAGCAGCGGGAACACGATGGTCCAGAAGGTGCGCCATGTGGTGCAGCCGTCGATGCCTGCGGCTTCCTCAAGTTCGACCGGCACGTTGGTCTTGATCGCGCCGTGGAACATGAACGATGCCAGCGAGACGGAGAAGCCGACGTGCATCAGGATCAGCGTGATGCGGCTGTTGAGGACATCCAGGATGCCGCCGTACAGGGAGACCAGCGGGACCATGAGGACCTGGAACGGGATGACCATGGAGGCGACCATGGCCGCGAAGAACAGCGCGCCGACCTTCCAGTGCGGGTTGCGGACGATGACGTACGCCGCCATCGCGGAGACCAGCACGGTAAGGACCGTGGCGGAGATGGTGATGATCGCGGAGTTGCCGAACACCGTCCAGAAGTTCATCTTGTCCATCGCGCGCGGGAAGTTCTCGATGGTGAACCCGTGCTTGCCGATCAGGGCGAGCGGATCGGAGTTGATGTCGCCCTTGGTCTTGAAGACGTTGATGATGACCAGGATGAACGGTGCGATGAAGACCAGCAGCGCGAGGATCATCACGACCATGACGATGGCATGGACGACCTTGCTCTGAGTGCTTTTCTGTCCAGCTCCCATTATGCTGCCACCTCACCCTTCTTACCGACGTACACCTGCAGCATGCCGATGATGGCGCAGATGATGAACAGCACGAGCGCTTCGGCCTGGCCGGCGCCGTAGTTCTTGTAGACGAATGCCTGGTTGTAGACGTGCATTGCGGCGAGCACCGACTGGCTGTACGGCTCGCCGTTGGTGAGCGAGAGGTTCAGATCGTACACCATGAAGCAGCGGGTGGTGCTCAGGAAGATGCACTGCACGAAGGAGGAACGCATGAGCGGGATGATGACGTGCCACATGGCCTTGGTGGAGTTGCAGCCGTCGATCATCGCGGCTTCCTTGAGGCTCTGGTCGACGCTCATGAAGCCCGCCACGTAGATGAGCATCATGTAGCCCGCGTACTGCCAGACCGACACGAGGATGAGGCAGAACAGCGCGCCTCCCGGGGTGGACAGCAGCGACGGGGGTTCCTTGCCGGACATGGCCTCGCCGATGGCGACGAACGCGCGGTTGAAGACGAACTTCCACACGTAGCCGAGGACGATGCCGCCGATCAGGTTCGGGATGAAGAAGCCGGCGCGGAAGAGGTTCTGGCCCTTGATGCCGCTGGTCACCGCGTAGGCGAGCAGGAAGGCGACGACGTTGACGAGCACGACGGCGATGACCGAGTAGACGAAGGTGCGGCCCAGCGACGCCCAGTAGGCGCCGTCGGTGAGCGCGGTCTTGTAGTTGTCAAGGCCGACGAACGGCTTGCTCTTGGAGACGCCGTCCCAGCTGGTGAAGGTCAGGTACAGGCCGTAGATGAAGGGAAGGATCACGACGGCGCAGAACAGGATGGCCGCCGGACCGGCGAACATGAGGAACTGCCCCGCCTTGTATGAAAGCTTGCTCTGTTTCATAGCATTCCATTCGTGTCCGTGAGGTGCGGGAGGCTTCGGCGCCTCCCGCACCTCGTTGACGGTGGTTATAGGTCAGGCGATCAGATGCCCGACAGCTTGGCGGACTTCCAGTAATCCTGGTAGGTCTTGGCGAAGGAGGCGCGATCCTGCTCGCCGGCGAGGTACTTCTGCATCGCGGCGCCCATCACGGTGATGTAGTCGTCCGGGTTGTGATCGTAGTTCGGGAGCATCGCACCGGCGTCGGCGTACTTCTTGACGGACTTGCCGAGCGGGTCCTTGACCTCGAGGGTGTTGTTCTTGAACGGGGAGACCAGAGCGGCGTCGTTGGTGATGAAGGACTTGCCCTCGTCATCCTCGGCGAGCCAGTTCAGGAAGTCCTTGGCGGCCTGACGCTGCTCGTCGGAGGTCTGCTCGGAGTTGTCGATGAACAGCATCTTCGCGCCGCCGCCGACGATCTTCTCGTTGGTGCCGTCGGTGGTGTCCTCCGGGACCGCCATGATGCCCATGTTCTCGGAGTAGTCATAGGCGTTGATGACGGACCAGTCCCAGTTGCCGCCGAACATGAAGGCGATCTCGCCCTCGGCCAGCTTCTGCTCGGTCACCTCGCGCTCGGCGGAGATGGCGGAATCCTTCGCGTAGTTGTTCTCCTTGAGCACATCGAAGGTGTCCATGAGCTGGTTGAACTTGTCGTTGTTGGCGACATCGGCGGAGCCGTCCTGCATGGAGGCCACGAAGGCGTCCGGATCGGGCTGCTGCTCGACGACCTCGCTCAGGAAGTGGGCCGCGAGGGACCAGTCCTCCTTCATGATGCCGACCGGGGATTCCATGCCGCCGGCCTTCAGCTCCTTGATGAGGGCCTTGAAGTCGTCGAGGGTCTTGTAGTCCTCGGGATTGAAGTCCTTGCCCGTGATCTTCTTGATCGCATCGGCGTTGTAGATCAGGCCGCGGGCCTCGACGCACAGCGGGAAGCCGTAGACCTTGCCGTTGACGCTCACCGCGTAGTCGGTGTCGCCGACCCAGCTCTCGTCGCTCAGATCGACGGCGTGCTCCTCGGCCAGCGAGTAGACGTCCTTGGCGTCGACCATGGAGATGGTGTAGGGGTCCTTGGAGGCGTACTTGGAGGCCAGGTGGGAGGCGACGACGTCGCCGCTGTAGATGACCTCGAGGTCAACGCCCTTTTCGTCGGAATACTTCTGGGCCATTTCCTCAAGCTGCGTCTCAATTTCGACCTTGGAATTGAACAGCGTGATCTTGGTGCCGGAGCTGGAGCTGCCGCCGCAGGCGCTCAGCATGCCCAGGGACATGACGGTGGCGGTCGCCGCAGCGCCGAGCTTCATCCAGGAGAAACGTGCCATTATCTTTCCTTTCCTTCCACTATTCGCGGCAGCCTTGCTCGCGAAGGTGTTTTTCGGGCAAACGATCCCCCGGAGACCTGCCGTGTTTCCGTTGAACCCTTTTCCCGTCCTCCCGAATCGAACCGGTTCGAGAAGAACTGCGTCTAATATAACGCCATCGAACCGGTTCGTCAAACCATTGACGCCCCCGCGTGTCGAACCGGTTCGACACGCCGTTCGATACGTGTTCGACAAACATGTGCTACCACCAAAACCGCATCATTCCAACGAAAACCCAGTGAACGCTCACAATCACGTCCTTGCAACGAAAAATCCACCGTCGCACCACCGCGTGCATCCGTCGTCATCCCCCTCCGCGGTCGACCACCGCCGTCGTGACACGCCGAAAGCGCAACACACCCCGTCGAACTCGCCGCATTCACCGGAGGCATCGGCATCGCACCTACGCCACGTCATCGCGACGCACCCGCCATCGCTTACGTACCATCCGGCAACTAAAATGAGCACAGGCGGACGTCAAACGATTGACGAGCCGCGCGACAGTCGGCCCAACGCATCGGCACAGTCCGGAACGCTCCAGCCAAGCCGGCACAGCACAATCGCAAAGGAGAGATTGACCCCATGAACAAGCTGTACTATCAGTTCCCCGGCACCTGGTTCGGCGACTGCATGCCGTTCGGCAAGGACGACACCTACTTCCTGTTCCACCAGCGCGACAACCGCAATCCCGGGCCGTTCGGCGAACCGTTCGGCTGGGACCTGGCCACCACCAAGGACTTCGTGACCTACGAGGACCACGGCGTGGCCATCCCCCGCGGTGATTACGACGCGCAGGACCAGTTCATCTTCGCCGGCTCCGTGTTCGAAGGCGAAGGCCGCTACCACATCTTCTACACCGGCTACAACCGCGACTACTCCGCACAGGGCAAGGCCGCGCAGGTGCTCCTGCACGCGGTCAGCGACGACCTGTACCACTGGGAGAAAACCGGTGACAAGGTCGAACTGCCGCCGCAGCCCGGGTACGATCCGGACGAGTGGCGCGATCCGTGGATCATCCGCGACGCCGAGCACGACCGGTACGTGCTCGTGCTCGGCACGCGCAAGACCGGTCCCAAGGAGGAACAGACCGGCTGCACCGTCTGGTTCACCTCCGCCGACCTCGAACATTGGGAATTCCAAGGCGACTTCTGGGCCCCGAACATCTACACCATGCACGAAATGCCCGATCTGTTCCGTATGGGCGGCTGGTGGTACCACATCGTCACCGAATACAGCGACAAGAAGAAGATGGTCTACCGCATGTCCCGCAGCCTCGAAGGCCCGTGGACCGCGCCCGCCGACGACGCGTTCGACGGCAGCGACTACTACGCAGGACGCACGTTCGAGCTGAACGGCCACCGCATCCTGTTCGGCTGGGTCGGCACGCGTGAAGACAACGACGACCGCAAGAACTTCGAATGGGCCGGCACGTTCGTGCCGCACGAGATCATCCAGCACGAGGACGGATCGCTCGGCGTCAAGACGCCGGACACGCTGTGGGACGCCTTCGCCGAACGGCAGCCGATCGACGACTGCACGCTGACCGTGGACGGCCGCGAGGAGCGGATCATCGCCACCGTCAAACCGTCCAATGACCCGTCCAGCGACCCGTCCGCCAACCCGTCCAATGCCTCGCCCAGCGACGACGGACGCCTGTTCTCGCTCGAAGCGGACGTGACGTTCGCGGCCGGCACGCGCAACTTCGGCATCCGCTTCTACGAAAACGCCGTCACCAAGGAGTCCTACCAGTTCCACTTCCCGGTGGCCGAGAACCGCTTCATCTCCGAAAAGAATCCGAACTACATCTGGTTCTCGTTCATGAACATCGGACTGGAGCGTCCGATCGCGCTCAACGCCGGCGACACGTACCATCTGCGGCTCATCGTCGACGACACCGTCGCCACGCTGTACGTCAACGACGTCGCACTCAACACGCGCGTCTGCGAGCATCACGGCGACGCGATCGGCTTCTACGTCACCGACGGATCGGCGACGCTGTCCAACGTCTCGCTCGCCGTCGGACTGCGGTAGACGGCGAACCGACAAGACGCGGTGGCGCGACGGAACACGCATTCCGTCGCGCCACCGCACGTCTACCCGACCCCGATACCATTGCCCATAGCGACCATAGTTACCGATCGGACATCAACTGACCAAAACTGATTAAAGGAGATCACCCATGCGTCACGAATGGCTCAACGACGCCGTGTTCTACGAGGTCTACCCGCAGTCGTTCCAGGACTCGAACGCGGACGGCATCGGCGACTTCGCCGGCATCGTCAGCCGGCTCGACCACATCGCCGGGCTCGGCTGCAACGCGATCTGGATCAACCCGTGCTTCGACTCGTCGTTCTACGACGCCGGCTACGACGTGCGCGACTACTACAAGACGGCCGCGCGCTACGGCGGCAACGAGGACCTGCGCCATCTGTTCGACGAGGCGCACCGCCGCGGCATCCGCGTGCTGCTCGACCTCGTGCCCGGCCACACGGCCATCGACAACCCGTGGTTCGCCGAATCCTGCAAGGACGAACGCAACGCGTGGACCGACCGGTACATCTGGCGCCCGATCGGCCAGACGCCCAGCCTCAATTCGCCGTACGAATCGGTGCGGGGCTTCATCGGCGGCATCGCGGAACGCCCCGACGCGGCCGCCGTCAACTGCTTCTCCACGCAGGTGTGCCTCAACTACGGTTTCGGCACCGTGACCGAAGACTGGCAGTTCGCCGCCGACTCGCCCGAAGCCGAGGGCGGCCGCCTGCTGCTCGAGGACATCATGGACTTCTGGCTCGGCCTCGGCTGCGACGGCTTCCGCGTGGACATGGCCGCCTCCCTGGTCAAGGAGGACACTCCCGACCACCAGTGGACGTCGCTGCTGTGGCGGCGCATACGTGAGCATCTCGACCAGACGCACCCCGACGCGGTACTCGTCTCCGAGTGGGGCAACCCGAAGGAGGCGCTGCACGCCGGATTCGACATGGACTTCCTGCTGCACTTCGGCCCCTCGCACTATCTCGACCTGTTCCGCGACAACCCTTGGTTTTCCGCGGTTGCAGCGGCCGCCGGCACCGCGGATGTGCGCGCGTTCGTCGACACATACCGCTCAATGGTGGACGACACGGCCGGGGAGGGATACATCTGCATCCCGTCCGGCAATCATGACATGGTTCGCATGCGCGATACGCTCACGCCGGACGAGATGAAGCTCGCGTTCGCGTTCCTGATGACCATGCCGGGATGCCCGTTCGTCTACTACGGCGACGAGATCGGCATGGCATACGTGCACGGCCTCAAGTCGAAGGAGGGCGGATACGAGCGCACCGGGGCCCGCACGCCGATGCAGTGGGACGATTCGACCAACGCCGGCTTCTCCGCCGCCCGCCGCACCGACCTGTACCTGCCGCTCGACGACGGCACCGGCCATGCCGCTCTCGCGGACACCGGCGAGCGCATCGCCGCGGCCGGGACCTCCGACGGCACCCGCCCGAACGTGGCCGCGCAGACCGGAGACCCGTCGTCGCTGCTGGAAACCGTGCGATCGCTGATCGCGCTGCGTCACGCGCATCCCGCGCTGCAGGCCGACGGCGGCATCCGTTTCCTGTATGCCGAGGACCATGCCTATCCGCTCGTCTACGAGCGCACGGCGACAGCCGACGCCAATGCGGCCGGCGAGCGCATCATCGTCGCCATCAACCCCTCCGGCACGGATGCGACCTCCCCGCTGGAGGCCGCTCCCGGCGCGGTTCTGCACACGGTGGGCCGCTCCCCCGCCACTTGGGCCGACGGCCTGCTCACCGTCCCAGCCGGCTCCGCCACCGTCTTCATCGTCTGACGAAATCGGCTTGTGGTGAATCGTATCTTGCAGTTCACCACAAGCCGACACAGTATTAGTCGCGATTAGTCGCGGCGGATCGGGCGGTATTTGGCGTCGACCTCGCCGTCGAGACGCTGGAAGACGGGGTTGTAGAGCCAGGCGCAGCAGTATTCGGGCAGTGAGATGCCGAGGATGATGAGGAACGGGATCACATACACGAACCACTGCATGTAGGCGAGCACGAACGCGACGAGGATCACGATCTCGCACAGCGTGCGCGGGAAACAGCCGATCGCCAGCGACGCGGCGTTCTTCACATGCCCGCCGACCGTATTGTCGTAACGGGACAGCATCGGGAAGTACCATTGCGCGAGCGCGACGAGGATCACGCCGACGAGCGCCAGGAACGCGAACATCAGCCGACGCTGGCCGGCCGGCATCTGCAGCGTGACGAGCACGTCGACCGTCAGCACGACGATCGCAAGCAGATACACCGCCCACACGGCGGTCGCCTGCTTGAAATTCCGCTTGAACGAGGCGAAGAACTGGCGGGAGATGTACGTCTCCTCATGGCGGATCATGCGCCACAGCACGGTGTGCATGGCGGTGAGCGACGCACCCGCGGTCACGACGGGCAGGCAGCACAGCAACGTGAGCAGGTTGAGCTGGATCAGGTCGAACACCACACCCATGAAGCGGAAGAACACGTTGTCCTGGTCGAACACCTTGGCCATGGTCGACTGGCCGCCCGACTGGCCGGTTTTGCGGGGAGATTCATCAGACATACGTCAATCCTAGCTGTCATCGCACGCGTACGCGGATAAGGAAACGGCCGGGATGACCAGCGCCGAAGCGCTCTCGTCAGGTCATTCCGGCCATGGTCGAGGAAACGGCCGTGCGGCGGCCCCGCGCCCGTTCGGGACAATACGGGCGCAACGACCGCCGTGCGGCCAGGTCATCATCGACGGTCGCGGCCGGAGTCCGTTCAGACCGCTCAGGCCACGACCGCACCGGTTCGCGACGGCGGACCGTGGACCGTGGGCCGCCGCGATCAGGCCGCGACAGGCGGGGTCGCGATCAGGTCGTCGGTTTCGTGGTCGCCGGCGGAGTCCGTCCAGCGCAGCGTGACGATCGACGCATCGACGTCGGCGCCCAGTCCGCCGCGGTTCGGCTCGAACACCAGCTCGGCGCTCGACTCGACCGTGCCGTCGGCGCCGGCCAGCGTCCACGTCATCGTCAGCGAACGGTCGCCGTCGGCCGCGTACGAGAACTCGCCGTCGAACGCGGGCAGTTCGTTGCGGAAGCGGCACAGCGCGTTGAGCGCCTGCACGACCGGACGCTCGAGCTGCTCGTCGACCTCGGCGGTCGCATAGTAGTGGCGGTTGATGTCGCGGCCCACCTTGGTGCGGTGCAGCAGATCCATGTCGTTCGCGCCGGCGAGCGCGCCGACGTAGTAGACCTGCGGCACGCCGGGCAGGAAGAACTGGACGGCGCGCGTGGCGATGTAGTGCTGGTCGTTGCAGCCGAGCGCGGAGTAGTACGTGCTGTTGACCTGGTACAGGTCGAGGTTGGATGCGGCCGCGCCGGTCGCGGCCTGCGATTCGCCGTGCGTGTTCGCGTGGATCGTGTTGACGAGATTGTCGACGTCCTCGTCGGGCACGAGTCCCTTGAGCGAACGGTCGAGCTGGTCGGAGCCGATGTCGATCACGCCGATGCCGTCGTGCGTGTCGAGCACGGTGACGGCGTTGTTCGGTCGCACATCGACCCAGTGGGCGAGCGCGTCGGTGCGGCCGGTGAAGATCGAATGCAGGAGCAGCGGCGGCAGGGCGAAGTCGTACACGCGGTCGACCTTGTGCGCGATCTCGACCTGCTTCTTGTAGTACGAGTGGACTTCGATGAGCGTCTCCAGCCCGCGCGATTCCGCCTCCTGCTTGATGCGTTCGATGAGCTGGAAGGACTTCGGGGTCATGAAGCAGCTGGAATGGTTGTCCTTGGCGCCGTAGCCGACCGCGTCGAGACGGATGGACTTGACGTGCGACTCGGACAGGTGGTTGAGGATGGACAGCAGGTAGTCCCAGCCTTCCTCGGAGTCGGTGTCGATGTCGACCTGCTGCGGGGTGAACGTGGTCCACACGAGGCGGGTCTTGCCGCCCCATGTGTAGTGCGTGAACGGCAGGCCCGGGCGCGGGCGGTAGATGCCGGCGAGCTGTTCCTCGGTGGCGCCGTCGGGGAAGACGGAGCTCATGGTGAGGAACATGCTGTAGTACGGGCTGTTCTCGCCGTTCTTCATGACGTCCTGGAACTGCTTGGATTCCCAGCTCATGTGGTTGACGATCGTGTCGACCATGATGTCGTGGGTCTTGGCGAGTTCGGCGACGTCGTTCCAGTCGCCGAGGCGCGGGTCGACCTGCGTGTGGTCGATCGGGTCGAAGCCGGCGTCGGCACCGTCGAACGGGGTGAAGAACGGCAGGATGTGCACGCCTTCGTACACTCCCTGGAAGCGGGTGCGCAGGATGTCGGTGAGCGACTTGATGGTGCCGTCGCCAAGGCGATCGGCGTAGGTGATGAGTTGGACCTTGTTCTTCATGGGACCTCCTTCTATTGACTGGTCTCAGTGCCGTTCCTTGGTCTCCCCCAAACGGCCAGTCCATTGTATCGAACCGGTTCGAGAGTGTCAAAAGGACTGGTGATCCGCGACCGTCAGGGCCGATTCCCACGAAGACGACGACAGCCGCGAAGCCCGGGTTTCGCGGGCTTCGCGGCTGTCGATGATGGATGGGTGGCGGCCTTCGGCCGCGGAGCTCCCCCAGTCGAGCTGCGCTCGACAGCCCCCTCAGTGAGGGGGCCGAGGCTCCGCCAGCACTAGGGCGCGTTGCGCGACATTACGCGCGGCGGCTGCGCCGGCGCATCAGGATGATCAGCGCGACCGACACGAGCACCGCGGCGACGGCGGCCGGCAGGATGACGCTCGAGCCGGTGTTGCCGATCGGCGGCTTCTTGGTGGTCGTCGTGCTCGTCGGAGGCGTGTTGTTCGACGGAGGAGTGTTGTCGGACGGCGGGGTGTTATCCGATGGCGGGGTGTTATCCGAAGGAGGCGTATTGTCCGACGGCGGGGTCGTCGGAGGCGTGTTCGGCGGCGTCGACGGCGGCGTATACGTGTTCGTGATCGTCAGCACGTCGTTCTCGCGGTCGACCAGCACCGTGTAGTCGTCCGGCACGGTCTTCTCGACGACCTGCCAGTCGTGGCCGGCCGGCAGGTCGGTCCACTCGTGCTTCCAGCCGTTCGACTCGTTGAGTTCGACCTCGGCGTAGACCTTGCCGTCCTGCAGCAGCTGCACGACGATCTTCTTCGGCCGCACCTTGTCGGAATCGTTCTTCCAGACCTTGACGACCTTGCGCTTGACCGTCTCGCTCGGCGGGGTGACCGGCCGGGTCGAGCATTCGGTCTTCGCGTATATCGTGACATCCATGGTCTGCGTCGTGCCGCCGTCGTCGGTGTTGACGGTCGCCGGCAGCGCGATCAGCGATGCGGCCGCGGTGCAGGTGAGCGTGTCGTCGTCGTAGCCCGCGAACACGACCAGATACAGGCCCTTCGCCAGTCCGGTGAACGACACCGTTCCGTCGGCGCCCGTCGTGCCGCTCTCCTGCGGCTTGATGCCGTTCGCGGCGATGTACGCGGACAGCGTCTCCGCGAGCTTGCGGTATTCGTCGGCCGTCGCGTTGAAGATGTCCCAGCTCACGCCGGAGTCCTTGAAATCGTCGGTCGGCGTGAACGCGTTCGCGCCCCAGTCGGCGACGTGATACAGATTCGCGGTCACGCCGGCGACCGGCGTATCGCCGTTCTTGTAGACGGCCGTGATCGACCCGGTCTCGGACTCGTCGGCGAGCGCGGTGAGCGGCATCATCGTCAGCAGGCAGCTGCCGAACGCGAGCGCCAGCGAACAGATCATGGCGACGAGGCCGGTCATGCACCGCGCGTCACGCGTCCATGCGCGGCCGCCGCGTGCGGCACGCCCGCCGCGCGCGCCGCCTTGGCCGTCGGGGGCGTCGGTTGCGTTAGTCTTCATGGTTCCCTTGCTTCACTCTTTTCGCATTCGCCCCACGCGAAGGGGGCGTCCATGCTCCAACGCCCCCAGTCTACGTCAGTCCCCCTATGTTCGGCGCGGTTTGGCGCGAGTTGCCGCACGGACCGTCCGTCCGGTCCGGGGCCGCACCCGCCGCCCTACAGCCGCTGCGCGTTGTCGATGAGCGCGGCCTTGAGGTCGGACTCGATCTGGCGCATCTTGACCTGCGCGGCCTCGCGGTTCGCCTTGCCTTCCTTCTGGATCTGCACGGTTTCGCGCAGCGTCGCGATGAGCTCGGAGTTGATCTTCTCGAGCGTGTCGATCTCGATCACGGACCGCTGGTTCGCCTTCTCCGCGTCCACCGCGCCCTTGTGCAGCGCCTCGGCGTTGCGCGAGAGCAGCTTGTTGGTCACGTCGTCGGCCTTGTTCTGCAGGTCGAGCGCCGCCCGCTGGTTGGACAGGCCGAGCGCGATTACCATCTGCGACTTCCACACGGGGATCGTGGTGGAGATGGTCGTGTCGATCTTGTCGACGATGGTCTGGTCGGCGTTCTGGATGATCTTGATCTGCGGCGCGGTCTGCAACGTGACGACGCTGACGCGGTCGAGGTCGTCGAGCCGCTTGGCGAACCGGTCGAGCTTCGACTTGAAGTCCTTCAACACCTGCGCCTGCATCGCGTCGCCGCTCTTGGCGGCCTCGGCCTCGAGCGCCGGCAGCTGGTTCGCGTTGAAGTCGGCGAGCGCCTTCTTGCCGGCGAGCACGGTGAGCTTGAGCGAACGGTACTGCTGCGCGTTCTGCTCGTACATGGTGTTGTACATGGCGATGTCGGCGACGAGCTTGGCCTGCGCCTTCTCGAGTTTGGTGATGATCTCGTCGATCTGCGCGTCGACCTTCTGGTAGCGGCGGCGCAGCTTATCGATGGAGACGGCGACCTGGCCGATGATCGGGATCTTGCGGAAGCCGCCGAGTTCGGCTTCGTCGATGGTGGTGAGCATGGTCGCGAGCAGGTCGCCGGCCTCGCCGGTGTCCTTGGAGCGCGTTTCGGAGAGGATCTCGTCGGCGAACGTGGAGGTGGCGCGCTGCACGTCCTTGCCGTACGACGATTCGATGCCGTCGCGCGTGAAGTCGATGTTGCCGGCGAGCTGGGCGATCTGCTGCTGGTCGGCGACGGGCAGCTTGGCGATCTGCTGGTCCGGCGTGAGCGCGGCCTCGGCCTTGGCCTGGTCGGCGGTCGGGACGAGCGGGCCGGCGCTCGGATCGGCGAGCGTGGAGGCCGCGGCGGCCGCCGGGCTGGTGACGGCGTTGCTGCCGCCCGCCAGGTCGGCGAGCGTGAGTTGCTTGGTCATGATGTTCTTCCTTTCTTCGGGCATTGCATGTCGTGAGGCCCGTTGGTCGTTCCCGGGCGTCATCCCCGGGTCGAGTCGAGCAGTGTGATGATGGCCTGCATGGCCATGTTGTTGGGCAGTTCGGTCACGGCGGTCACCTGTTCGAGCGTGCCGGGGACGTTGAACCGTTTGATCGAGTCGGTGCCGGCGAAGTTGGCCGCACGGAAGCCGTGGCGTTCCCACGCGAGCTTCTGCACGTCGGCGGTCTTGAGCAGTTTGAGCAGCTTCTCCCCCTTGTCGTCGAGCGCGATGAACGTGTGCGTGCTCCACACGGTCGGCGTGGGGTACATCATCACCACATCGTCCTTGACCTGTTTGAACGCGTCCGGCTGGTTGACGGCCATGTCGAGCAGCTGCGATTCGTAGCCGACCATCATCGGCTTGGAGCCGACGCCGAGCGTGAGGAACTGGTTGAAGCTGTCCTCCGAACTGGTTTCCATCCAGCCGGATTTCGCGAAGATCGCGCGGATCTTGTCCGAGTCGCGGTTGACCGAATCGACCGTCGCCGGCTGTCCGTCGTTAAGCACGGTCGCAACGAGCGCCGCGTATTCGTTGCCGGAGTTCGACTTGACCGGATCGGTCGAGTCGATGCGGAACTGTCCGTAGCCGTTCGCGTAGCCGACGGCGGCCCATGTCTTGTTGCCCGTCATCGCGTCGACGGCCTTGGCCATGTCCATGTGGTACGCGCCGGCGTCGTCCTTGCTGACGAGCCCGCTGCCGGTGAGCGCGTCGGCGACGGACTTGTGCGTGTAGATCACGATCGGCGAGTTGAACACGATGTCGGAGTTCGACGTGTCCACGCCCTTCGCCTTGCCGTATTCGACGGCGGCGCGCGACGACGGGAACAGGTAGTCCATGCCCTTGCGGTCGGCGTCCATCATCGCCAGCGACCCGGCCTTGCGGTAGTTGACGTCGAGTCCGGCGTCCTTGGCGAGCGACGCGAACCGCTCGTCGTCGAACAGGCCGATCTTCTCGCCGCCGAGATAGCCGGTCACCTGCTCGAGTTCGACCGGTTTCGGCTGGGACTGCCGCCACACCAGCGTGCCGCCGATGATGGCGACGACCGCGAGCAGCGCGATCAGTCCGATGATCTTCGCTTTGGTTGGTTTCATGGCTTTCTCTCCCCCTCAGCCGACGCGCCCGGTGTCACGGCCGGCCGATCCTCGTCCTCCGCCGCATACCCATCCATGCGCGCGAGCCGCTGGATCGCCTCGGAATCGGCCGCGATGCCAAGCGTCTTGGCCGACACCGCGCGCGACAGTTCGCCCGCGGCCGCGCGTTCGAGCACCTGCAGCGCCTCGACGGTCTCGCGTTGCGCGACGGGCAGCTGGTCGTGCGCGCCGGACTGTTCGACGTCGACGTACGACTTGAGCAGTTTCGCGGTCTGGTCGCCGTACACGTTCGTGTAGTGCCGCAGCGTCGCGTACGCGCTCGTGTCGGTGCTCACGTATCGCGTCAGATCGCGGGTCGCGGCGATGAAGTCGTCGGCTTCGGCACGCACCTGCGGGTCGCGCACCTGCCGTGCGAGCATGCCGACGCGGTTGAGCATCGTGTTCGCATCGTCGATCGCGGCCGCGGCCTTCTGCCCGTTCGGCAGCGCGGACACGACGACCTTGCCGAGCCGACGTTCCGGCTGCAGCAGCGTCGAGCCGGCGACATAGCCGAGCACGGCGCACACCGTGCCGAGTCCCAGCCCGATCAGGCCGCCGCCGGCCAGCCAGAACGCAAGCCCGGCGAGTCCCAAGCCGATCACGAACCCCGCGATCACGCCGATCATCAGTTGAATCCCTTGACTTGGCGGAACACGGCCGCGAGGTCGCCGCTGCGGCCGTCGAATACCTTCGCGTTGCTGAGCTTGGCGAGTTCGTTGAGCTGCGCCGGGTCGGCGTCGCCGAACATGATCGAGAAGATCGGCAGGTCGTGGCCGGAGGCATGGTAGCGGTCGGTGAACGACTGGCGGCTCGAGGTCGAGGACTGGCCGTCGGTCATGAGCACGACCGCCGTCGTGTAGTCGTCGAGATTGCTCGGCAGGATGCTGAACGCCGAGTTCAGGCCGTCGTAGATGTTCGTGCCGCCGGTCGCGGCGCGCTCCTCGGCCTGCCGCAGCAGTTCGCCGGTGTCGGTGCCGTGCGCGGTGACGGGTGTTTCCGCGGTGGACGAGAACGGGATGAGCACGTTGACGTCCTCGCCGGACGGTTCGATATGGTATTGCGCGGATTTGGTCGGGTCGAGCGCCGACGTGAGGCCGCTGACGACGCCGTCCTTGCCTTCGCCGTTCATCGAGCCGGAGTAGTCGACGACCCAGATCGTGTAGCTGGGCTTGCGCAGTTTCGTCTGGTAGACGGTGAGCGCCTGGTCGATGACGCTTGCGGAGGGCAATGCGATGGTTTTCAGCGTATCGGCGCTGGTGTTGATGCCCCATTCGGCGCGGAACGATTGCTGGACCTGGCTGTCGGAACCGTAGGCGAGCGCGCCGCCGAGCCCGGTGCGCCGGCCGGCGCGTTCGAACAGCAGCTTGGAGTCCTTGGATGACAACGCTTTCTGAAACTTGGCGAACGCGTCCTCGAGATTCTGGCCGCGGTCGACATATCCGAGCGGCGAGTCGGAGACGGCGATGCCGTCGGCCGGGTAGATCGCGACGAGCGGGTCATGGCCGGCCTTGGTGAGCTGCTTGTCGGCCTGGATGACGAGCGACTCGTAGTTGACCATCGAATCGAACCGGTCGGGGCTGGCGACGACCATGTCCTTCAACCAGTCGGACGAGCCGGACGAACGGTCCACGCCCTTGAGCAGCGCGGCGACCTGGTTCGTAAGCGTCGTGTCGTTGAGATCGGCGGCGGTGAGCGGCTCGTCGCGGCCGGTGAGCGCGGTCATGAACGCGAGGTATGCGGACGCGCCGGAGTTCGACTGCGTGGCCGAGGTCATCGAGAACTTGAGCTTGCCGGAGGAGACGGCGGCGAGGATGTCGGCGGTCTTGACCGACTGCGTTTTGCCGGAGGAATCGGCCCAGCCGAGCTGTTCGGCCTTGGATTTGGCGATGCCGAACACGATCGGCGTGGTGGACGTGCTGGCCGCGTCCTTGACGATGTGCTTGGTGTCGCCCATCGAGATCCACATCGACGAGGCCGGCCAGACGGCGTCGTACGTGTCGCCGCCGTTCTTGAGCGCGCCCATGATGTCAAGCGAGCCCATGTAGTTCATCGTCACGGCCACGCCGGAATCGTCGACGGCCTTCTGGATCGCGTCGGCGACCTCCTTGTTCTCCGAGCCGGACGCGATGTTCAGGGTCGCCTCCGCCTTGCCCTCCGCTGGTTCGAAGGTCTGGACCTTGTCGGATCCGGAAGCGGTCTGATCACTGCCGTTGCCGAAGGGCGAGGAGCAGGCGGCGAGCAGGCCGAGCGAGGCGGCGGCGACCGTCGCGGCCGCGGCGACGCGACGCAGCAACCTCACTACGTTGTCCCGCGAACCCTTGATTGTTCCACTCATACCACCATTGTGGAATACCGGTCCATCGCCGCAACCGCCGACATCTGAACGCACGATGAACAGTACATTACGTTTCAATGCCAGCAACGTCGCAATCGGCTCCAACTACGTCTCGGGCATCCTCTCCATAAGCCAACGCCGGAGGGATACCGGGCGTTATTCCGTGGCGAGAACCCTTCTGCTGACCACCAAGTTCCAACGCTGAGAGAATACCAAGCGTTGGCTTGTGGCGAGAACACTTTATTACCCACCAGAATCTAACGCAGAAAAGGGATTGAGCGTTGGCGGATGGCGAGAACTCCCTGTCACCCGCCACAAACCAACGCAGAAAGGGCACGGAACGTTAGTCTGCGGCGAGAATCCTTTGTTACCCGCCAAGGACCAACACCAGAAGGGGATTACGCGTTGGTTTGTGGCGAGAACTCCTTTCCCCGCTCACCTCACGAGGAAGACCATCGCGAGGATCATCGCGAACCCGGCGAAATCGGCGGGGGAGAAGACCTCGCCGGTCCACGCCACGGACGTGACGGTCGCGGCGACCGGCTCGCTCGTGCCGAGCATCGTCGCGCGCATCGACCCCACGCGCATCATGCCGGCCAGGTACAGGCCGAACGCGCCGAACGTGCCGATCACCACCGTGTACGCCATGAGCAGCATCCCGAACCAGTCAAGCTGCGGAGCGGTGGCCCACGGCCGCACGATCGGCAGCAGCACGATGCCGGAGATTACGAACATGATGCCGTTCACCGTCATGTTGCCCCACCTCGCGATCAGTTTGATCGGCATGATCGCCATCGCGGCGGTCGCGAACGCGTTCACCAGTCCCCAGAACAGGCCGATCGGCGGCAGTTTGATCGTCGACAGGTCGCCGCCGGTCGCCAGCAGCACCACGCCGGCGAACGCGAGCGCCACGCCGGCCCCTTCGCGCAGGTTCGGCAGTCGCCGGCCGCGCAGGCACACGTACGCCAACACGAACAGCAGGTTGAGCGACTGCAGCACGGTCGCCGTACCCGCGTTCGTCGCGTCGATCGAGCACAGATAGGCGACCTGTACGAGCAGCACGCACACCAGCGCACTGGCGACGAGCCGCGGATACGAGCGGCGTTCGCGCAGCGCGCCGACGAGCAGCGGACGCTGGACGGGCGAGGCGGCCGCGGCGGCGATGAACATCGCGCCGGCCAGCAGCTCGCGCACGCACGCGATCCACAGCGGATCGGCGTGGTACGTGCCCATGAGCATCTTGGACACGGTCGCGTTCGTGCCCCACATGATGCCGCCGACGAGCACGAGCGCGGCGCCGATGAGCAGGTCGCGCGGGGTGCGCTCGAACGACGGGGTCGGCTTGGTGCTGCCGGGAGTGGCATCGGTGGTGCGTTGCGATGTATCGGACATATCAGTCACGTTAGTCGGCATGTTCGTCAGTACGTTGGCCTGTGCGTCAGTCTGTGCGTCGACCGGCCGGTCAGTCGACGAACACGTATTCGCTCAGGCGGCGCATGGCCTCCTGCACGCGGCTGAGCGGCAGCGCGAGGTTCATGCGGATCGTGTCCGGCCACTGGAACATCGTGCCGTCCTGCCAGGCGACGCCCACGTCCCAGCCGCGCTTCTCCAGCTCGCCGATCGTCATGCCGTGGCGTTCGCACCAGCTGGCGCAGTCGAGGAACAGCATGTACGTGCCCTGCGGCTTGGCGAGTGTGACGCCGTCGAAGTGCGACGTGATGTAATCGTATGCATAGTCGACGTTCGCAGTGATCGTCTCGCGCAGATCGTCGCACCAGACGCGGCCCTCCGGCTTGTACGCGCCGATGAGCGCGTGCATCGAGAGCACGTTCATGTCGTTGTAGTGCGGCTTGGAGCCCTTGGCGACGATGCGGTCGCGCAGATACTTGCTGTAGATGATGTGGTAGCTGCCGACGAGGCCGGCGAGGTTGAACGTCTTGCTCGGCGCGTAGAACGCGGCCGTGCGGTCGCGCGCGTCGTCGCTGACCGACTGGGTGGGGATGTGCTGGTGGCCGGAGAGGATGATGTCGGACCAGATCTCGTCGGAGATCACGACGCAATCGTTCGCCTTGTACACCTCCATCGCGCGTTCGATCTCCCAACGTTCCCATACGCGGCCGGTCGGGTTGTGCGGACTGCAGAACACGGCGACGTGGATGTTGTTCTCCTTGATGCGGCGATCCATGTCGTCGAAGTCCATGCGCCAGATGCCGTCCGCGTCGCGCTTGAGCGGGCTGTGGACGATGCGGTAGCCGTTGTTCTCGATGCAGTGCGTGAAGCCGATGTAGGTCGGGCTGTGCAGCAGGACCGCGTCGCCGGGGGCCGCGAACGATGTTAGCGTGGAGATGACGCCGCCGAGCACGCCGTTCTCGTAGCCGATGTGCTCCTTGGTCAGGCCGGCGATGCCGTTGCGGTCGCGCTGCCAGCCGATGATCGCGTCGTAGTATTCGTCGGTCGGTGTGAAATAGCCGAACGCGGGATGCTTGGCGCGTTCGATGATCGCCTCGGTGATGGTCGGCACGGTGGGGAAGTTCATGTCGGCGACCCACATCGGGATCACGTCGAAGCCCGGCTTGGGCGGCTCGGGCGCGAAGCCCGGATCCTGGCCGAGACCGTCGACCGCGATGGCGTCCTTGCCGTGGCGGTCCATGATCGTGGTGAAGTCGTAGGTCGT
>NZ_JAFEJT020000021.1 GCF_018555435.2 Bifidobacterium amazonense | reverse complement strand
CCGATCGTCGCGCAACTGCCTGCCCTCTCGCAGGCGTTCGCCCAGCTCGGAGAAGCGCTCGTGGCCGTCGGGCAGCAGAGCGCGCCGTCAATCCGCCTGCTCATGGACACGATCGCGCAGGCCGCGGCCCAGATCGCGCCCATGCTGGCCCAGCTCGTGGCGAGCCTCGTGCCTTTGGGAGCGAGCATCGTCGGCATGCTGGCCCAGCTCGTGCCGCCCATCATGCAGATCGTGACCACGCTCGTCAGTGCGCTCGTTCCGGTCATAGGCCAGATCATCTCGGCCGTCGTGCAACTGCTGCCCGCGGTCATGCAGATCGTGACCACGCTCGTGAGCGCATTGGTGCCGGTCATCGGCCAGATCGTGAGCGCTCTGGCGTCGCTGCTGCCCGCGGTCGTGCAGATCATCTCGGCCGTCGTGCAGCTCGTGCCGCCCATCATGCAGGTCGTCACGACCCTCGTGTCGGCGCTCATGCCGGTCATCTCGACCATCGTGACGGCCATCACCGCATTGGTGCCGGTCATCGTGCAGCTCGTGACCACCGTCGTGAGCGCGCTCATGCCGGTCATCACCGCCATCGTGACGGCCATCACCATGCTCGTGCCGATCATCGCGATGATCGTGACCACGCTCGTCAGCATGCTCGTGCCGGTCATCACGACCATCGTGAACGTGATCACGGCCCTGCTGCCGATCGTCACGAGCATCATCCAAGGCATCGTGAGCGTCGTCGTGCCGATGGTCACGACCATCAGCGGCGTCATCCAAGGCGTCATCACCGTGCTTCAAGGCGTCATCACGTTCCTCACCGGCGTGTTCTCCGGCGACTGGAGCATGGCATGGCAGGGTATCCAACAGGTGTTCTCCGGCATCTGGCAGGCCATATCCAGCTACTTCACCGGCATTTGGAACACGTTGCAGGCGGCCCTACAGGCCGGCCTCAACGTCATCCAGACCGTGTGGAGCAGCGTATGGAACGCGGTCAAGGCCGTGGCGCAGACCATATGGGACGCGATCAAATCGCTCATCGGCTCGGCCGTCGACGGCGTCAAGAGCGCGATCAGCAACGCGCTCAACGCCATCAAGGGCGTGTGGGACTCCATCTGGAACGCCATCAAGAGTGTCGCGCAGAGCGTGTGGGACGCCATCAAGAGCCTCGTCACCAGCGCCGCCAACGGTGTCAAGAGCACCATCGACGGCGTCATGAACGGCATCAAGAGCATGTGGACCGCCGCGTGGAACGCCGTCAAGACCACCGTGCAGAACGCATGGAACGGCATGGTCAGCGCTGTCAAGAGCGCCGGCAGCAACATGCTCGGCGTCGTCAAGTCCATCCCGTCCAGCATCCAAGGTGTGTTCTCCGGCGCCGGCTCATGGCTGCTCAACGCCGGCCGCAACATCGTCCAAGGCCTCATCAACGGCATCAAGGGCATGATCGGCAACGTCGTGAACACCGTGAAGAACATGGCCTCGTCTGCGCTCGACGCGGCCAAGAGCTTCCTCGGCATCCACTCGCCGTCCACCGCGTTCTACTATGTGGGCGAAATGAGCGGACAGGGTATGGTCAACGCCCTCGCTGACATGGCCCCGACCGTTCAGACCGCGGCCGAAGGCATGATGCCGAGCGTCAACCCGCTCGAAGCCGACATCACACCGCCCGGATACGCACAACACACTCCGGCCACGGCCTACGTTCAGGCATCGCCGCAGGAAAGCCAACAGGCCGACCTTGAGGCCGCGTTCACCACCGCATTGAGCAAGCTGCCGCTCGTGATCACCTACACCAACGAACGCGAGGCGGCGCTCGCCCTCGCGCCCGCGTTCAACCGTCGCATCGGCGAACTACAGGAAATGGAGACCCTACTGTGAGCCGCTTCAACTACCGCCCCGGAGACGACAGCCTACTGCTCGGCGGACACCCCCTGTCCTACTGGAGCTGCTTCATCGGCCCCGACGGCATCACCGTCGAAGCCGCCGAACCACGGCTCACCCGCACGTCGATACCCGGCCGACACGGCCTCTTGGACCAAACCCTGAGAGACCGCAAAGGCCGGGCCTACGACGACAAGGGCCGCGACATCACCGTGGACATCGTCATGACCGCCGACGAACTCGACCAACGCAAGCTCCGCCAACGCCTCGGCGAATACCAAGGCATGCGCACGAGCATCTGGTGGCAGCGCATGTGGGACGGCGAATACCGCGGAACCCTCCAGATCGGCGAATGGAAGGACGTCATACTGCCAGGCATGCGCTACCTCTGCACCGGAACCACGCTCACCCTGTCCGCCGACGACAGCGTCCAACACGGCCCCCGCGAACGCCTCGCGCTCAACGAGGGCCGTAACCAGCTCGGCATCAAGGGCAACCGGCTCGCCATGCCCACCCTCGACCTGACCACCAAGAACGTCACCGAGATCAGCGTCAACGACGGGGCGAACACGCTGCGCTTCACGCAGGAAACCGCGTTCGCGGCAGGCCGGGCGCTCGCCGTCGACAGCGAACAGGGCACCGCCACGCTCGACGGCACGCCCCTCGCCCCGACCTTGGACAGCGACTATCCCGAACTCGCCAGCCCCCAGACCACCATCACCCTCACCGGGTGCGACGGCTGGATTGAATACGAACCCCTCTACTTCATCTAAGGAACTGCCATGCGTTTCCTCCACATGGACCGATGGGGCCAGCCCATCGCCGACGGCCAACTCCACGACGTCGTCAAGGCGTCGCGCGAGCTCGGCACCGACGGCACCAACACCCTCACCATCACCACCGGCACCCCGGTCGATCAGGGCGACATCATCGCCTACCGGGACAAGAGCGGCATCTGGCGCGAGCACAGCGTAAGCGTGCCCGAACAAGTCCACGACACGGCCGGAAAACCATACTGGCAAGTCACCGCCCCCACCATCCTCAACGAACTATCCCTCAAGGGCATCGACCGGTACAAGCTCAACGGGGGAGCACAGGGCGCGCTCGCGTACTGCCTCAACCAAACCCGCTTCAAGGTCGGCAAGGTCGAATCCAACGGCGTGAACACCGCCGACCTCGACATCTCGCAGACCAACGCCCTCGACATGCTCCAGCAGATCGCCAACACCTACGATCTGGAGATCGAGGAAACCTGCGAGCCGGACGAGACCGGCACGCGCATCGTGAACCGGACCGTGAACCTTCTGGCCTCGACCGGCGACGAGCTCGGCCGGCGCATCGAATGGGGGCGCGACCTGACCGGCGTCAGGGTAGCCACCGACAGCCGCCGTCCGATAACCCGCCTGTACGTGTACGGCAAGAGCAAGATCGGCGCGGACGGCAACACCAGCGACGACAAGGTCTCCATCGATTCGGTCAACGGTGGGAAGAAGTACATCGACGTCACCGACCCCGCCCTGCTGAAGCTCTACGGGCGTCCCGGGCCTAACGGTGAAATCCTCCCCTCCGAGGGCTTCATCGAATACGACTCCGACGACCCCGCCACGCTGTTGCGCTTGGGCAAGGCCCAGCTCACCAAGTGGAGCACCCCGTCGGTCACCTACGAGATCAACAGCATTCAATTGGAGCAGGCCGGTCAGGGCGTCAAGGGCATCGGCATCGGCGACACCATCCAAGTCGTCGACCGGCTCTTCCCGACCCCGCTGCGCCTCTCCGCCCGCGTCCTCAAGATCGAGGAAGACCTATTGGAGTCCGCCAGCGGCACCACCCTGACCTTCGGCAACGTGACCCCCAGCTTCACGAAGACCAACAAACAGGTCCAGAACACCGTGCAGCAACTATGGTCCCATTCGGGCGTCTGGGACGACGCCGCCAACCTCACCGGCCCCTACTTGGACGGCGTCATCAACGGCCTCAACGGCAAAATGAACCAGACCGGCGGCTACACGTACCTGAAACCCAACGAGGGCATCATCGTCTACGACAAGCCCCTCCGAGCCGACGGCAGCGACCGCGACGCCACGATGGCAATCCAGATCGGCGGCGGCTACTTCCGCATCGCCAACAGCCGCAAGTCGGACGGCACATGGAACTGGAGAACGATGGGCACCGGCGCCGGCCTCGTCGCCGACACCATCGTCACCGGCATCATCCAAGGCGGCAGCAGCTACTTCAATCTGGACACCGGCGAAATCAACTTCACCAGCGGCATCATCCACAACAACGCCAACACCGTCAGCATCAACCTCAACACCGGCGAAGTCATCCTCAAACGAGGCCGCATCACCGACGGCGCCGGCAACACATGGGACCTCACGAGCGGCGGCGGCATCCAGATCACCGACGGCACCATCCGCATCAGCGGCTACGTCGACGGCAAATGGACCACCACCACCATCGACGCCAGCGGCTTCCACGTCACCGGCAGCGGCGGAGACGCCGGCACCATGACCGACTACAACGGCAACGTCAGCCTCAGAGGCAACACCATCGGCCCCGACGACAACAACTACCTCACCGTAGGCGGCAGCAACGCCATGAAACTCGTCTCCAGCGGCCGAGAACTCTTCACCATCGCCGGAAGCACCAGCTACTCAAGCCTCTTCCGCGCCAGCGCCCTCGGAAACCAGCCGTTCCTCGAAGTCGGCAACGACCCGCAGGGGCAAAGCGGCAGCACCGTCATCCACACCGCCAGCGGCGACGACTACCCGTGCATCGGCATCAGCCCCAGCGCATGCTACATGCTGCTCACCGGCAACAGCTACCTCGTCGCCAGCGACTCAGGATGGGCCAACGTCAGAGGCATCGAAATAGGCAACCACGGATACCACGTCTACGCCACCGACAACAGCATCCAACTCCTCACCCCAAGCCACAACGCCCGCATCGACGTCACCAACAACTACAGCGCCATCGTCTACAGCAACTACCACGTCATGGTCAGCGCCGACGGCGTCGGCACCGTCACCAAAGCCGCCAGCGCATCAACCGCCAGCACCAACGTCCTCGACACACTCCTCATGGCGCTCGCCGACGACGGGCTCGACCTCGACAGCCCCGACGCCTACACGAGCATGCCGGCCGGCATCGAGGAAATCCCGCTCGGCAAGCTCCATGACGTGCTCAGGCTGCTCGTGGACGGCGACACCGCCGGGGCCAAGACGTTGCTCGACCAATACGAGAGCGAACAGAAGGTGTGGACCCAAGCCGACTACGACCAAATGGACATCCCCGTCCCATCGGCGTCGTTGTCCCTGAAGTAAAGGAAAACCAATGGCAGACAAGCTCAACGACTACAAGGCCATCACGCTGCGCTGCGACACCGCGTCCGACTACATGCCGCAGATCGCGGCCGTGACCGGCGACCGCAACGGGCGAGTCGTCCGCGCCGTCCTCACCAACGGCGGCAAGGACGTCGACCCCGAGGGCATCACCGCCCGACTGCTCTACGACCCCGAACCGGACAACCCGAAGGTGTTCGGCGACCGCATCACCATGACCCCCGTCGCCGGGGCGGCCACCGCGACCTTCGAGGCGCCCATCCCATCCAGCGCCATCCAATCGGTCGGCAAGAAGACGCTCGGCCTCCAGTTCACCCAGAATGATGGCAAGGCCAACGAAAGCACCGTCGTCACCCGCCCCTTCACGCTCTACGTCGAGTCCGGCGTCCTCAAGGTCACCTCGGGCGACGCCGCCGGCGAGTTCGAGGAAGCCGTGCGCCGAGCCGAGGCCGCGCGAGATCAGGCCGAGGTATCCGCCGCGAACGCCGCCGACAGCGAGAAACTGGCCGCCCAGCACCTCGCCGACATCGGCACCAGCAAGGAAGAGGCCGCAGCAAGCGCCGCCGCGGCCCTCGCCTCGCAGAACGCCGCCAAGGCCTCGCAGGACGCGGCCAAGACGAGCGAGACCAACGCCAAGGCCTCGGAAGCCGCAGTCGCCACCAGCGCAAGCAACGCGGCCGACTCGGCCGCCGCGGCCCTCGCCTCGCAGAACGCCGCCAAGGCGAGCGAGGACGCCGCAGCGGCTTCCGCGGCGGCGGCCAAGGTCTCCGAGACCAACGCCAAGACGAGCGAGACCGCGGCCAAGACCTCCGAGACGAACGCCAAGGCCAGCGAGACCGCGGCGACCGAATCCGCCGCACAGGCGGCCGCCAGCGACGCACAGGCCGGCCGCTACGCCGATCAGGCCGAGGAATCCGCGACCGACGCCGCCAGCTCGGCCACCACCGCGACCCAAGCCGCCGACAGCGCCACCGCATCCAAGACCGCCGCCAAGGCATCGCAGGACGCCGCCGCAGCAAGCGCCGCCGAAGCGAAGGCCGCCGTGGACGGCTTCGGCCTCGTCGTCGACCAAACCAACACCGTCGCGCCCGGCACCAAGGCCAATGTGGCCCTGACCAAGACCGGCAACACCTACCACGCCACGTTCGACATCCCGCAGGGCGAACGAGGCGAGAACACCGCCGCCATCTCATCGATCACCCTCGAATACACACCCGGCACCGGAACCCCGGACGTCCACGTCGAAGCCGGCGGCACACCCACCGACCGCACCCTCAAGTTCGTCATGAGCAACCTCGAAGGCGCGGACGGCCACACGCCCCTCGTCAAGATCGGCACCGTCACCACCCTCGACCCCGGAAGCAAGGTCACCGTCACCGGCACCACCGACGGCAACGGCGACGTCACCTTCGACTTCGGCATCCCCCGCGGCGCCGACGGCTCGAACGCCACCGTCACCGCCGGCAACGGCATCACCGTCACCGACGGCGTCGTCACCGCCAAACCGGCCCCCGGCAAGGCTGTGAACGTGTCCGCCGACGGCATCGGCGTCCAAGTGGACGACACCACCGTCAAAATCGTGGACAACAAACTCACCGCCCTCGGCGGCGCCCACATCATCAACGCCACCTTCGCCGTCGCCGACTTCGACGACAACCTCACCGCCACCAAAGCCATCCAAGGCCTACAGGCCGTGAACCTCGTCAGCCCGGCCACCACCAGCGTGGACAACGTCGAGACCTACATCAACGCCAACCCCGTCATTCAGGACCACACCGACAACCCCGACGTCCCCGACGGCTCGCTGCGCATGATCTGCACCAACGAACCCGACGGACCAATCACCATCCGCATCGCAACCATGAAGGAGAACTGATGGTAGTCATCCAAACCCTCTACGGCTCGTTCAAACCCGCCGTACCAGTCACCGGCGTCACCCTAAGCAAGACCGCCGCCACACTGAAGACCGGCGAATCGACCGACTTCACCGTCACCATCGCCCCGGACACCGCCAGCAACAAGCGGTTCACCGTCGCCGTCGACAAGCCCGACCTCGTCACCCTCACCAAGGGCGCCGGCAACACGTACACCGTGGCCGCCAAGGAAGGCACGGACGGCGGCACCGCCATCGTCACCGTGACCTCCAAGAGCAACCCCGCCGCGACGGCCAAGCTCACCATCACCGTGCGCGTCCCCGTCACCGCGATCACCGTCGACAAGCCCACCGTCCAAGGCGACACCAAGACGTCCGTCGATGTCACCTTCACTGTCGCGCCGACGAACGCGACCGACAAGACCCTCGTCGTCACCTCCAGCGCCCCGACGATCGCCAGTGTGGCTCTCAAGTCCGGCACCACGTACACGATCAGCTACCTCAAGGGCGGCGAGGCGACCATCACGGGCGCTTCCAAGAGCGACCCGACCGTCAAGGCCACCGTCGCCGTCACGTCCATCCAGACCGGCCCCACCGACGACGAGAAGGTCAAGTACTACACCGACAACCTCGCCAAGGCCAAGGCAGGCACCTACGTCGGCAAGGAAATCAAGGCCGGCGTCGAGCTCTTGGAGGGCTGGACCCCGTTCGACGACACCGGCAAGGCCACGCCCGCCGAAATGGTCGCCGCCATCGCCAAGGCCGGCGACGCGAACATCAACGCGATCATCCCCGGCGACTACTTCAACGTCACCGCCGGCGGCACCACGTACAAGTACGTGTGCAACGGCCGCGATCAGTACTACATCAGCGGCGACGCGACCAACGGCAAACACCACTTCACGTTCGTGCCGGACAAGCTCTTCCCGACCGCGATGGCCTACGCCTCCAGCAACTCCAACGACTGGGGTAATTCCGACCTCAAGAAGTGGATGGAAGGCACCTTCTACAACAGCCTGCCCACCGCGGTCAAGAACAGCATCGTGGGCCTCAAGGTGCCGTTCACCAACTACAGCGGCCAGCGCAGCGGCGTCGTGTCCAAGGTCTTCCCGCCCAGCGAATGGGAAGCGTTCGGCAAGAAGAACTACTCGGCCGAGACCGCGGGCGGCACCCCGCCGAACAACGCCTACGTCGTCCTATCCCGTAGCGACGCCAACCGCAAGCGCACCGGCGCCAATAACTGGTACTGGCTACGTTCTGCCGGCTCCGGCCGCACGAACTACGTGCCCATCGTCTACACGGACGGCACCGCGAACGTCAACTACGCCAACATCGCGTACGGCGCTGCCCTGCCCTGCTTCAACCTCGGCTAACCGACAGGTTAGCCGTCCACGCCCCGCGCCCTAGCGCGGGGCCATCCACTGGAGGAAACCCCTATGAGCGTGCCGGTCGGCAAACGCAAGACAAGCCCACTCGAATGGCAGGTGCTCGCCACGGACATCCGCGTCGAGATCATCCGCCTCATGGGCAGCGAGAAGATCGTGCCCAAGAGCATGCGCTTCACCTTGGCACTGCCTACGGTGAAGGACGCGCACGCGCTCGTCCGATCGGTCATCCACGCCCGCGACGTCTACCCGACCGACCGGCAGGCCTACGAGCTGCGACGCCGGCATCTCATGGACGCCGTCGGCTGGTGCGACGTGCTGGAGGACGACATGGCCCTGATAAAAGCGATCTGGGACAACGCCGACCTCAACAGGTTCGACCACGCCATCGGCCGTCTCGAACGCGAGAAACTGCTGCTCCGCAACCGCATGGCCGCGGACAGGAAGACCGCGCGCGACAAGGGCTTCCTCCCCTCATGATCTTGGTTGACGGCCAGTAACGTTCTGCCAACTCCGGCAACACGAACAACGTGCCCAACGTCAACACGGACGGCACCGCGAACAACAACAACGCCAACAACACGAACGGCGCTGCCCTGCCCTGATTCACCAACCGACCCCGGTCGGCCCCAGTCCAAGTAGCGAAAGCGAACGCAGCGGGATTCTTTGTTGAAGGGGCCGTCAACCATCGCGAAGCCCCTATGGGGCCGAGCGTGAACAAGCACCCGGACGGCGCGGGGCAACCCGCTGTCGTGCATGGCCGGACACTGCCGCTCGCCGTCGAACCGGCTCCATGCCCACGCGCCTACGCCACCTGACCCCGACGGCGCACAGAGGTGGCGCCGGGTGCCCCCATTTCAGGAAAGCCCATATATGTCCAATCAGGACCGGCGCGAGGCGAGACGACGCCGTCGCGACGCCAAACGCCAAGCCCATCGCGAAGCCCGACGGGCGGAGCACTCGTATGACCGCATCCTCGACCTCAACGTCCTCCATCGAGCCGCGCACGACGCGGCCAAGGGCGTCCGATGGAAGACCGGCACGCAGGCCTACGAAACCCACCTCATGCGCCAGCTTCTGGCGACCCGCGACAAGCTCGCCGCAGTGGAGGACGTCACCATGCCGCTCCGCAGGTTCGACCTCATGGAACGCGGCAAGCTCCGGCACATCCAAGCCGCCAAGTTCCCCGAGAAGGTCGTCCAGAAGGCCCTCACCACCCAGCTCATCCGCCCCGTCTACAGCCCGTCCTTCACGGCCGGCAACTCGGCGAACATGAAGGGCAGGGGCACCAAGTACGCGATGGACCGGCTCAAACGCCAGCTCGTCCGCCACTACCGGAAACACGGGCGGGACGGCTGGATACTCCTAGTCGACTTCAGTGACTACTTCGGTTCGATACCCCATGAGGGCGTCATCCGACAAGCCTCGACGTACATCACGGACCCGCGCACCATGCGCCTCATCACCCAGCTCGTCGACCGCGAGGACGGCACCCACGGCCTCGGCCTCGGCTCGGAACCCTCGCAGGTGTTCGCCGTGGCCTATCCCAACCGGCTCGACCATTGGCTCGAACAGCAATCCGGCTGCGAAGCCTGCGGCCGGTACATGGACGACACGTATGTGATCGACCACGACAAACCACGCCTCGAACGCGCCCTAACGCACATCGAGGCCGAAGCCCTGCGACTCGGCATCCGCATCAACCCCCGCAAGACCAAGATCGTCAAACTCGGCCACGGCTTCACATGGCTCAAGAAGAAGTGGACGATCACCGACACCGGGCGCATCGTCGTCAGGCCCTCGCGCAAGGCCATCGTCAGGGAACGCCGCAAGCTCAAGAAACTCGCCCGCCAAGTCATGGAGGGGCGCATGAGCATGGTCACCTTCCGCAGCTCCTACGCCTCATGGCGCGGTTCGCTGGACCATCTCGACGCCCGCCGCTCACAACGATCGATGGACGCGCTCTATCTGGAGCTCTGCGACCGAATCGAGAAAGGAAACCCATGTCAGACCCCTCCACCATCACCGTCGTCGTCGCCATCATCGGTTCCGGCGGCTTCGGCGCCTTCATCCCGTGGCTGCTGAACAAAGTCGACTCGCATAATCCCATGCGCGACGGCATCCGCATCCTGCTGTTCCGGGAATTGCAGCAGATACAGCAGGAAACCGTCGCCCGCGGCGCCTGCCCGATCGACGACAAGCACACCGCCGAACAGATCTACGACGCCTACGCCGCCCTCGGCGGCAACGGCACCGGCACCGCCATGAACGACTACATCCAACACGCGAAAATCCCCGCGAGCAACGAATGAAGAGACCCGAGCCCGCCAAACCGGCGGGCTCACTTAGTAGGAAGGAAACCCCTTTGAACCACAACAAAGGCAACCCCATCGCCAAGCTCACCGCGGCATGCTGCGCCACGATCATGCTCGCGACCCCGGCGATCGCGACCGCCGACAGCGGCGTGGACGTGTCCAACTGGCAGGGCTGCGTCAACACCAGCCGCGCCCAATCCGCGAAGGCCGCGGGCACGTCGTTCGCGTTCGTCAAGGTCACCGAGGGCGCCGGCTACACCGACAAGTCCGCCGACTGCTCCATGACCGGCTTCGCCAACGCCGGCATCCGCCGCGGCGTCTACCACTTCGCCCGCCCCGACCTCGGCAACAGCCCGGAGAAGGAAGCCGACTGGTTCATCAGTCAGACCAAGGGCTATGTGAATCAGGGCGTCATCCCCGTGCTCGACTGGGAGCCGGGCGGCAAGTGGAACACGCAGACATGGTGGGCCAAGCGATGGCTCGACCGCGTCGCCTCCGCGTGGGGCGTGAAGCCCATGATCTACATGAGCGCGTCGGTCGTCCAGTCCGGCGACTGGAGGGCCGTCGCCTCGGCCGACTACGGCCTGTGGGTCGCCGGCTACCCGAGAGGCTACACCGGCGACCGCCTGCGCAACCCCGGCAACGTGCCCTACAACGTCAGCCCGTGGAGCTTCGCCGCCGCATGGCAGTACTCCAGCAGCGGCAACGTCGCCGGCGTCGGTCAGGCTGTGGACGTCAACTGGTTCTACGGCGACGCTGTCACATGGGCCAAGTACGCCGGACAGGCCGACACCAAGCCCGTCACCCCGCCGACCGTCACCCCGTCGGAACCCAAGCCCTCGACCCCGACCGGCGACACGGACACCCTCGCCCGCGCCGTCATCCGCGGCGAATACGGCAACATGCCACAGCGCAAGACGCTGCTCGGCAGCCGCTTCGACGAGGTACAGGCCCGCGTCAACCAGCTCCTAGCCTCCAGCGGTTCCACGTCGTCCGGCTCGTCCGGCTCGACGAGCGTGACCGTCCGCGCCGGCGACACCATGAGCGCGATCGCCCAGCGCACCGGCCTCTACCCGGTCACCGCGTGGAGCGTGCCCAGCGGCAACATCAACCGCATCTACCCCGGCCAGACCGTCACCTACCGCGGCGCGTCCAAGACCACCACGTCCACCACGCGACGCCACACCGTCAGGGCAGGGGAGACACTGGGCACGATCGCGGCCGCCAACGGCGTCAGCGTCTCGCAGATCAGAGGCTACCGGTCCGGTAACCCCAACCTGATCTACGTCGGCGAAACCCTCTACTGGTGAAAGGATATGGAGATGAACGAGGACAACGTGCCCCAGTGGCTCATCCCCAACAAGGTCTATGACGTGCTCAAATGGGTCGGCCTGCTCGTCCTGCCAGCAGTAAGCACCTTCATCGGCACCGTCGGCCCCGCGTGGGGCCTGCCGTACTCCAACCAGATCATCATCACGCTCAACGCCAGCGGCACCCTCATCGGCGCCGTGATCGGCGCCAGCGCGGTAAAGGCCCAACTGGCCGCCGCGCGCACCGCCAAGGCCCCGGACAAGCCCGAGGCCTGACAAACCACCCCCACCCCCATAGGGTGGGGGCTTTTTCGCGTTTGTGGCACAATGGGACGTGCCATGGAGCCCCACGGGCCGGTGCGATCGAACCGGCGGCACGAAGTCGCAGCCTAGGAGCGGCGGACGTCGCAAAGGCGTGAGCCGAAAGAGCGGGCTTGCCGGTAGCCAAGACGGTTGCGGCCCGGACATGGCACCTAAGCGCCCAAGGCGACGGCGTCCACGGCGACCCTCAGCCGCGAGTCCGGCAGCGCGACGTAGCGCTGCGTCGTCTCCACGCTCTCATGCCCCAAGAGCTTCGACACGAGGAAGATGTCGGCCGTGGCCTGATAGGTCATCGTCGCGTACCGGTGCCGCAGGCTGTGCGTCGTCCACCCGCCCCCTAGGAGCGCGCCGACGTGCTTGCCTATGTAGGACTGCTCGCAGTGCGGCTCCCAACGGCCGGGGAAGAGATACCCCCTGTGCTTCAGTATCTCGGCGGCGAGATCGTCGGACAATGGGACTATGCGTTGCTTGTCGCCCTTGCCTCGGACTATGAGGCTCTTGCCGTGAAGGTCGTCCATGACGTCGTCGGAGCTTACGCACGCTATTTCGGCCCTTCTGAGGCCCGCTTCCGCGCCGAGACGTATCATCAGCCGTTCCGACTCGGTTGCGCGGCCCAGAGCGGCCAGAATGACCCTGTCCGGGCATGGTCTGGGGTGCGCCTGCGGTCGCTTCACGCTGGGAAGCCCCTCGGAGGGGTCGTCTGGGCGCCGTCCCGAGTGCTTGAGCCATCGAAAGTACGACACGGCAGCGTTCCGCGAGCTCTTGCGCGTCTCGGGCTTCCAGTCGTGGTCCGCGTACCACTCGACGATGTCCTCGACGGTCACGTCCAAGGGGCTGCCGCCGAGGCCGAGGCTGAGGGCCTGTATCTGGTAGCGGCGCGTCTTGAGCGTCTGTTCGGAGTAGCCGGCCGCCCTCAGTGAGGCCAGCCATTTGTCTATCGATTCGCGCCATTGCGGCGCCGGTTGTTTAGTAGCCATGTCACGCCATCGTCAATCGCTGTGGAAGGGTAGCCGGGAGGGGAACGCCGGGGATACGAAAAAGGCCGCCAACGATTACGTTGACGGCCTTCCGCTGTTAGTAGCGGGGCTAGGATTTGAACCTAGGACCTCTGGGTTATGAGCCCAGCGAGCTACCGAGCTGCTCCACCCCGCGACGGCTTGTCATTCAGACAGCTCAATCTAATTTACCGGTGAATGGGTATATGTCAAATCGGCGTGTCGCACCGGATGGGTCATTGGCGTGCGGTCGGTGCACGGTTGTCGCACGGTCGTCGTGCGGTTGCTCTCGCATGCCGAAACGGTCGGCGTCGGACCCGATTGCGCCTGTTCCGGCGTGCGCGAATGCGCAAACGACCGGATAGGTCACGCGCCTTGTCATAATAGGAACCATGCCTATCAAGATCCCCAGTGGCCTGCCGGCCCGTGCCATCCTCGATTCGGAGCGCATCTTCGCGCTTGAGAAGCCCGAAGCGGAGCGCCAGCGCGTGCGTCCGCTCAAACTGGTGATCCTGAACCTCATGCCCAAGAAGATCGAGACGGAGACGCAGCTGCTGCGCCTGATCTCGAAAAGCCCGCTGCAGGTCGAGATCGACTTCATGAAGACCTCCACGCACGAGGCCACGCATGTCTCCGCCGACCATCTGCTCAAGTTCTACGAGACACTCGACGCGTTCGAGGACAACTACTACGACGGCTTCGTCGTCACCGGCGCGCCCGTCGAGCACATGCCGTTCGAGGAGGTCGACTACTGGGGCGAGTTCAAGCGCATCCTCGACTGGGCCTCGACGCACGTCTTCTCGACCATGTACCTGTGCTGGGGCGCGATGGGCGCGCTCAACTACCGCTACGGCGTGCGCAAGGTCGACTATCCGCAGAAGGTCTTCGGCGTGTTCCCGCAGTATCTGCAGGACGAGTACTGCTTCCTGACGAACGGCTTCGATGAGATCGCGCTGCAGCCACATTCGCGTCTGGCCGGCGTGAACGAGGACGACGTGGCCGCCAACCCCGACCTGCAGGTGCTCACCTGGGGCCCGCAGTCCGGCCCCGGCCTGATCGCCGCGCGCGACTTCTCCGAGGTGTTCGCGCTCGGCCACTGGGAGTACGGCAAGTACACGCTCGCCGAGGAGTACGAGCGCGACATGAAGAAGGACATGACGAACGTGCCGTTCCCGCAGAACTATTTCCCGCACGACGATCCGTCGCTCGAACCGCTGTTCAGCTGGCGTGCGCACGGCAACCTGCTGTGGCGCAACTGGCTGAACTGGGTGTATCAGACCACGCCCTACGACCTGACCGAAGTCCCGCAGCTGCGTCGTGAGAAGCGGCTCGGCACGGACCGTTCGATCCGTCATGAACCGGGAAGCCCGCGCAAGGATGGTTTTGCGCCGTTCGTGCACGACGGCTACGGTGTGATCGCCGGCTGACGAACAAGACCCCGTCCACAACGTGGACGGGGTTATGGTCAAGAAGTGAACCTGGGAACAGCCGCATCCCGGATATCACCGTGAGCGCTAACAAGACATATGCTAGGCGGGCGTCTAGTAATCCCACGCATACGAAACGCCGAAGAAGTGGCGGTTTTGCGCCGGTTTGCCGATTTGTCCGAACACGGGCCAATAATCACTCTTCAGCCATTCGGAGTCGAATGCACAACGTCGACTCCAAGCCGCGCTGCGCAGACCCTGAACGGGGGAGGAAGAAGTAACCGCAGCGTCACATTCGCCCTGCCCCTTGGACTAAACTGACACCGGAAACAAGAAGCAGGAGGCGTGATATGGTCGGTTCATTCGGCACCGGTTTGCTGTTGGCGGCCGAGACGGGCGCGCATCTTCCGTCGGTCGATGACTTTCTTCCCCCGGAGATCCTGTTCCAGGGCACCCCGTTCGCGATCAACCGCATCATTCTTATCCGTATCGTCGCCACGATCGTGCTGCTGGCCGTGCTTGGCGTGACCGCCAGCCGAGCCAAGCTGATCCCCGGCCGCTGGCAGGGCGTCGTCGAGATGGGCCTCGACTTCGTGCGTGACAAGATCGTCTACGACATCATGGGCGAGACGCGTGGCAAGCGCTACGTGCCGATGATCACCACGCTGTTCTTCACGATCTTCGTATTCAACCTGTGCGGCATCGTGCCGGGCATGAACATGGCCGCCAACGCGACCGTCGTCATGCCGCTGGTGTTCGCGCTGTGGACCATGGTCCAGTACTGGATCGCCGCCGCCCGCTCGCAGGGCCTCGGCCACTACCTGCGCCACGAGCTGTTCACGCCGGGCGTGCCGTGGCCGGTCTACATCCTGCTCGCGCCGATCAACATCCTCGAGCTGCTCATCATCCGTCCGGCCTCGCTGACGATCCGACTCTTCGCGAACATGGTCTCCGGCCACCTCATGGTCGCCACCTGCCTTGCGTTCGCGCAGTACTGGCTGGTCGACGCGGTCAACAAGCTGCAGGGCGTCCCGGTGGGCGCGCTGTGGTTCGCGGGCGGCTTCGCGATGACCTGCTTCGAGGCGTTCGTCGCGTTCCTCCAGGCGTACGTGTTCGCGATCCTGTCGACCGTGTACATCAACCTGAGCTTCCCGGAGGAGTGACCCCAGCGGGTTCTTCCGGGCAATCCCCCACGTTCCGCGGCACGACGGCACAACAAACCGCAGCCACACGGGATGCAGGCGGGAACCCAAGATTTATAACGTCACCTCGTACGTTAGAAAGGAAACAAAATGGATATCATCACCCTCGCTGAGGTCGCCGGCAACCTGTCCGTCATCGGCTACGGCATCGGTACTCTGGGCCCTGGCATCGGTCTGGGCATCCTCTTCGGTAAGGCCATGGAATCCACCGCCCGCCAGCCCGAGATGTCCGGCAAGATCCAGACCATCATGTTCATCGGCCTGGCTCTGGTCGAGGTGCTGGCCCTGATCGGCTTCGTCGCCGCCCTGATCCTCTAGTAGCGGTCGCACGACGTACGAAACAACGATCCATGTCCAACAATGAAAGGAGGGCTTCATGATGACACTGGCAGAAGGCGGAATCGATCTGTTCATCCCCGAGGTCTATGACATTGTGTGGTCCCTGATCATCCTTGTCATCGTTGCGCTGTTCTTCTACAAGTTCTTCATGCCGAAGTTCAATGCGATCTTCGACGAGCGTGCGGCAAAGATCGAAGGCAACATCGCCAAGGCCGAACAGGCCAAGAAGGACGCTGACGAAGCGAAGGCCAAGTACGAGGCCCAGCTGAGCAACGCCCGCGTCGAAGCCTCCAAGATCCGTGACGACGCCCGCGCCGAAGCCTCGCACATCATCGCCGACGCCCGCTCCCGCGCCGAATCCGACGCGGCGCAGATCACCGCCAACGCGCAGCGCTCCATCGAGTCGCAGCACCGTCAGGCGATGGTCAGTCTCAAGGGCGAAGTCGGCACGCTCGCCGCTGCCCTCGCGGGCAAGATCCTCGGCTCCAAGCTCGAGGACGCGGACGTGCAGTCGAGCATGATCGACAACATGCTCGACGAGATGGACTCCGACAAGAAGTGACCGTGACCGTTCGTCACACCAGTCACACAGCAACGCAAACGTCAAGGAAAGGGAGGTGACCAATGCGAGGAGAAGCATCGCGCATCGCAGATCGCGTCTCTCGTGACTCGCTGGCACCCAAGCTGCGCGAAACGGGCGAGGATGCGTGGCGCATCGGGAACGAGCTGTTCTCGATCACCAACGTGCTCGATCACAACGTCCAGCTTGAACGCGCGCTCACCGACCCGTCGCGCCCGGTGGCGGACAAGGTCGCCGTACTGAACACCCTGATCGGTGGTCAGGCGCACCCGATGACGATGGAGATCATGACCGATCTGGTCGGTCGCCGTTGGAGCCGCGTGTCCGACATCGCCAACGCCGTGGAGGACTTCGGCGTGGACGGCATGATGTACTACGCGGACGCCACCGGCGCCACGCTCCAGGTCTCGATCGAGCTGGCCGAACTGCATTCGGCGCTGCTCGGCATGCCGGTCCTGCGCTCCGAACTGTCGGACGACAGCGCGCCCGCCGAGGCCCGCACCAAGCTGCTCAACAGCCTGATCGGCTCCAGCGACCTCAACAAGGTCACCAAGCGCCTCGCCGAACACGCGACCTGCAACCTGCGCAACCGCCGCTACCTGCAGACCATCCAGTGGCTGATCAACAAGTTCTCGCGCCACATGGGCGAGTCGATGGTCACCGTGACCACCGCCACCCCGCTCAAGCTCGAGCAGATCAAGAAGCTCACCGCGATCTACACGAAGAAGGTCGGCCGACCGGTGCACATCAACTCCGTCGTCGATCCGTCCGTGATCGGCGGCATGCGCATCCAGGTGGGCGACGAGGTCACCGACAACACGGTGGTCGCCCAGCTCCAGCATCTGAACCGCACCGTCCAGGCCAGCGCCTGACGGCATATATCCCGCGGCCGCAGCCGCAGCGAACGGCAAGCCAACCGGCACGCCGCGACGCCACGGGATCCCAAAGATTTACCAATAACAACAAGGAGTGATCATGGCAGAACTTACCATTGATCCCACCACGATACGCAAGGCGCTCGATGATTTCGTCGAGTCGTACAAGCCGTCGGACACGCCCACCCAGGAAGTGGGCTACGTGGCCACGGCCGGCGACGGCATTGCGCACGTGACGGGACTGCCTGGTTGCATGGCCAATGAGCTGCTGACCTTCGAGGACGGCACGCTCGGCCTGGCGTTCAACCTTGACGCCCGTGAGATCGGCGTGGTTATCCTCGGCGACTTCGCAGGCATCGAGGAGGGCCAGGAGGTCCGTCGCACCGGCGAAGTGCTCTCCGTGCCTGTTGGCGACGGCTACCTCGGCCGCACCGTGGACCCGCTGGGCAACCCGATCGACGGTCTGGGCGAGATCACGGGCATCGAGGGTCGTCGTATCCTCGAGGCTCAGGCCCCCGACGTGATGCACCGTCACCCGGTCGACGAGCCTATGTCCACCGGCCTCAAGGCCATCGACGCGATGACGCCGATCGGCCGCGGCCAGCGCCAGCTCATCATCGGCGATCGTCAGACCGGCAAGACGGCCATCGCGATCGACACCATCATCAACCAGAAGAAGAACTGGGAATCCGGCGATCCGAAGAAGCAGGTCCGCTGCATCTACGTCGCCATCGGCCAGAAGGGCTCGACCATCGCCTCGGTGCGTCAGAGCCTCGAAGAGGCCGGCGCGATGGAGTACACCACCATCGTCGCCTCCCCGGCTTCCGATTCCGCTGGTTTCAAGTACATTGCCCCCTACACCGGTTCCGCCATCGGACAGCACTGGATGTACCACGGCAAGCACGTCCTCATCGTCTTCGACGATCTGTCGAAGCAGGCCGAGGCGTACCGCTCGATCTCGCTGCTGCTGCGTCGTCCGCCGGGGCGTGAGGCCTACCCGGGCGATGTGTTCTACCTGCACTCCCGTCTGCTCGAACGCTGCGCGAAGGTTTCCGATGACCTCGGCGGCGGCTCGATGACCGGTCTGCCGATCGTCGAGACCAAGGCGAACGACGTGTCCGCCTACATTCCGACCAACGTGATCTCCATCACCGACGGTCAGATCTTCCTGCAGTCCGACCTGTTCAACGCGAACCAGCGTCCCGCCGTGGACGTCGGCATCTCCGTGTCCCGAGTCGGCGGCGCTGCGCAGACCAAGGCCTTGAAGAAGGTCTCCGGCACGCTGAAGATCTCGCTGGCGCAGTACCGTTCGCTGGAATCCTTCGCGATGTTCGCGTCCGATCTGGACGCCGCGTCCAAGGCCCAGCTGAACCGTGGCTCGCACCTGACCGAGCTCCTCAAGCAGCCGCAGTTCTCGCCGTACTCGATGGAACAGGAAGTCGTGTCCGTGTGGGCCGGCACCCACGGCAAGATGGACGATCTGCCGCTGGGCGACGTGCTGCCGTTCGAGCATGCGCTGCTCGACTGGCTCGACCACAACACCGACATCCTCAAGACCATCCGTGACACCGAGAACTTCACGTCCGACACCGAAGCGGCCCTCGACAAGGCCGTGGACGAGTTCCGCGCGACCTACGTGACCAAGGCGGGCAAGCCGCTGGTCGAGAAGAAGAAGGTCTCGAAGAACCCGACGCCGGTCGAGCAGGAGAAGATCGTCGCGAAGGCCGAGAAGCCGGAGGTCGATCCGAACAAGCACCCGATGGCCGGAGAAAAGAAGTAGCCCATGGGATCGCAACTCGCATTGAAGAGCAGGATCGCCTCCACGGGTTCGTTGGAGAAGATCTTCAACGCCCAGGAGATGATCGCGTCTTCGCACATTGCCAAGGCACGTGATGTTGCCCTGAACGCGAAGCCCTATGCCGATGCGATTTTCGATGCCGTACAGGCTGTGGTAGCCCATTCGCATATCACGCATCCGATCGTCAAGAAGGAGGAGGACAACCCGAAGGTTGCCGTCCTCGCCTTGACGTCGGATCGTGGTATGGCCGGCGCGTACACGTCGTCGATCATCCGTGAAACGGAGGATCTGCTGAACCGTCTCGAAGCGGACGGCAAGCAGCCGGAGCTGTACGTCTACGGTCGCCGCGGCGTCACGTACTACAAGTACCGCAACCGCGACGTCGCCGATACGTGGGAGGGCGATACCGACAAGCCTGGCGTCGAAGTCGCCGAGGCGATCTCCACGGCACTGATGAACGCCTACATGAAGCCGGCCGCCGAGGGTGGGGTTTCCGAACTCTACATCGTCTACACCGAGTTCATCAACATGGTGGTTCAGAAGGTGCGCGTGCTGCGCATGCTGCCGGTCGAGGTCATCGAGGCCGAGCATGAGGCCGCGCAGCCCGGATTCGACGCGCCGAGCGATGCCGCCAAGGCCACGCCGCTGTATTCGTTCGAGCCGAGCCTTGAGGAAGTGCTGGACGCCGTGCTGCCGAAGTACATCCAGTCACGCATCCACGAGTGCCTGCTGGAGGCCGCCGCATCCGAGACCGCAAGCCGTCAGAACGCCATGCATACGGCCACGGAGAACGCCCGCAACCTGATCGACGATCTGACCCGCAAGCTCAACGCCTCGCGTCAGGCATCGATCACCCAGGAACTTACCGAAATCATCGGCAGCGCCGACGCGCTGAACAACAAGGAAGAGTAGGAACATGGCTGAGAATCTTCAGACCACAGCACCTGCCGAGACGGCCGCAGAGCCGATCAATGGTCGCGTCACGCGTATCCAGGGTTCGGTTATCGACGTCGAATTCCCGGTGGGCCACCTGCCTGACATCTACAATGCACTGACCGTGCAGCTGACCAACACCGGCGCTCACGAGGAGGGCGAGACCGCCCACTCCATCACGCTGGAGGTCGAGCAGCACCTCGGCGACTCGACCGTGCGCTGCGTCGCGCTCAAGCCGACCGATGGTCTGGTCCGTGGCGCCACCGTCACCGATACCGGCGGCCCGATCTCCGTGCCGGTCGGCGACGTGACCCTCGGCCACGTGTTCGATGTGACCGGCCACGTGCTCAACAAGAAGGCCGACGAGACCATCAAGGTCACCGAGCGTTGGCCCATCCACCGCAAGCCGCCGGCATTCGACCAGCTGGAGTCCAAGACCCAGATGTTCGAGACCGGCATCAAGGTCATCGATCTGCTCACCCCGTACGTGCAGGGCGGCAAGATCGGTCTGTTCGGTGGTGCAGGCGTCGGCAAGACCGTGCTGATCCAGGAGATGATCCAGCGAGTCGCGCAGAACCACGGTGGTGTGTCCGTGTTCGCCGGCGTCGGCGAGCGTACCCGTGAGGGCAACGATCTGATCGGCGAGATGGGCGAGGCCGGCGTGCTCGAGAAGACCGCACTGGTCTTCGGCCAGATGGATGAGCAGCCGGGCACCCGTCTGCGCGTCCCGCTGACCGCACTGACGATGGCCGAGTACTTCCGCGACGTGCAGAACCAGGACGTGCTGCTGTTCATCGACAACATCTTCCGCTTCACGCAGGCCGGTTCCGAGGTGTCCACGCTGCTGGGCCGTATGCCTTCCGCCGTGGGCTACCAGCCGAACCTGGCCGACGAGATGGGTGCTCTGCAGGAGCGCATCACCTCGACGCGCGGCCACTCGATCACCTCGCTGCAGGCCATCTACGTGCCGGCCGATGATTACACCGACCCGGCCCCGGCCACGACCTTCGCCCACCTCGACGCGACCACCGAGCTTTCGCGTGACATCGCCTCGAAGGGCATCTACCCGGCCGTTGACCCGCTGAGCTCGACCTCGCGAATCCTCGATCCGCGTTACGTCGGCCAGGCCCACTACGAGTGCGCCAACCGCGTCAAGGCGATCCTGCAGCGTAACAAGGAGCTGCAGGACATCATCGCCCTGATCGGCATCGACGAGCTCTCGGAAGAGGACAAGACCACCGTCAACCGCGCCCGCCGCATCGAGCAGTTCCTCGGCCAGAACTTCTACGTGGCCGAGAAGTTCACCGGTCGCCCGGGCTCGTACGTGCCGGCCGACGAGACCATCGAAGCCTTCACGCGCATCTGCGATGGCGTGTACGACGACGTTCCGGAGCAGGCGTTCTCCGGCATCGGCGGCATCGACGACCTCGAGAAGAAGTGGCACGACATGCAGAAGGAGCTCGGTGAGTGATGGCTGGATCCTCAAAGACCTTGATGCAGGTGAATATCGTCGCCGCTGACCACCCGGTGTGGCACGGCGAGGCGACGTCGGTGACCATCCCCGCCTCCGAAGGCGAGATGGGCATTCTGGCCGATCACGAGCCGGTGCTGACCGTCATCAAGGGCGGTTCGCTCACCGTGGTCGACCCGGCCGGCGAACGCCACGTGTTCGAGGTCACTGACGGATTCATCTCCTTCGACTCGAACAAGCTCACCGTCGCGGTCGAACGCGGCCGCGACGTGGTCCGCACCGCCGGTACGGACGCCGACGCCGAGTAACCGGTTCGGTTCTCGCGCATTGTCGTAACGGAAGCCTCCCCACGCATCCCGCGCGGGGAGGCTTCCGTCGTATTGTGCGGGATGCTGTGCATGGCAGAAATCGCTCACTGGCACATACCCCAGTGAGCGATTTCTGCCACGTCGGGTTTGTAGTGGCGGTTTTCTCTCGCTGAACCTACGTCAGCGAGAGAAAACCGCCACGCGGGGCATGGTACAGTGTTGCGACGTGCGAATTATTGTTGCTGACTGTTCCGCCGAGTATTCCGGCCGTCTGACCGCCTCGCTGCCGCCGGCCAAGCGCGTGCTGCTGATCAAGGCCGACAACAGCCTGCTGATCTTCTCCGAGCTCTGCTCGTACAAGCCGCTCAACTGGATGGCCGCTCCGTGCACGATCCGCGAGATCGTGCCGGACACGGCCGTGACGGACGACGGCACGGAGACGGACGATACGACGACCACGGACACGTCGGTCGTCGGTCGCGACGCGTCCGAACTCACGCCGATCAAGCTGCTGCGCGTGTCCGCGGACAAGTCGAGCGACATCCTCGAGGTTTCGCTGTACCGCATCTATACGGACGAATCGTATGATCTCGGCGAGGATCCGGGCCTGGTCAAGGACGGCGTCGAGGATCATCTGCAGCGCTATCTCGCGCAGCAGATCACGCGCATCGGCGACGGCGCGCGGCTGGTGCGGCGCGAATACCCGACCGCGATCGGGCCGGTCGACATCATGGCCACCGACGCGGACGGCGTGCACGTGGCGATCGAAATCAAGCGGCACGGCGGCATCGACGGCGTGGAGCAGCTGACGCGCTACTGTGAGCTGCTCAATCGCGACCCGCTCCTGGCGCCGGTGCGCGGCATCTTCGCCGCGCAGACCATCACGCCGCAGGCGCGCGTGCTGGCCGAGGACCGCGGATTCGAATGCCTGATCCTCGACTACGACGAGATGCGCGGCGTCGAGGACGACTCGCTGCGCCTGTTCTAGGATGAGATCCAGATCGAAAAAGGGGTTCCCGCTCGTCAATGAGCGGGAACCCCTTTTTCGTGTGCGGTCTCGTGCACAATCCGCGGGATCAGTATGCGGCGAGAATGTCGATCACGAAGACGAGCGTCGAGTTCGCCGGGATCGAACCGGTCGCGTTCGAGCCGTAGCCGAGGTCCGGTGGGATCACGAGCAGCACCTGCGAGCCGACCGTCTGGCCGATCAGGCCGTCCTTCCAGCCCTGGATGATCTGGCCGCTCTCGGACAGATCCGCGTCGAACGTCGTGTCCTTGTCCCACGAGGAGTCGAACTGCGTGCCGTCGAGCAGCCAGCCGGTGTACTTGACCTTCGCGGTCATCGAGTCGGTCAGCTTCGTGCCGGAGCCCTTGATGAGCGTCTGCGCGAGCAGCTTGTCGCCGTTGCCCTTGTACCCGTTCATGTCGATCGACGGCTTGCCGTCCTTGGCACGCGTCACCTTCGGCAGATCGGAGGGCACGTCGGCGACCTCGTCGCCGGTGGCCTTCGTGTAGTCCTTCGACGTGGAGACGATCGTGAGCGCCATGATGTACGACGTGCCGGACGAGTTCGAATCGTTCACGCCGAACGCGACCGTCGAGTTGATCTTCTGCTTGAGGAACAGCTCCTTGTACGCCGCGGCCAGGTTCGAGCTGGTCATGTCCCACGAGCAGTCGGGCGTGTTCTTCTCCCACGTGCTCATGAGTTCGGAGCCGTCCTTGACGTTGATCGCGATGCCCTGCACGCACACGCGGTCGTCGGCCTCGACGGCCTTGCCGTTGCCTTCCTGCAGCACCGCGTACGAGTTGTTCGCGACGGTCATCGGCGTGGTCGCCAGCTTGATCGTCGGCTTCTTGCCGAGCTCGCCGGTGGCCGTGACGCCGGTGATCTGGTCGAGGTCCTTGAGTGAGGACGTGTCGCCGGACGACGTGGACGACGACGAGTCCTTGGACGAATCGGACGATGAGGACGACGAGGAGGAGCCGGACGCGTCCTTGGACGCCGAGTCGGAGGAGCCGCACGCGCCGAACGCCAGGCACAGGCCCAGCGCGCACACGCCGGCCAGAACGTTGCGGAAATGCTTGGATGTTGTCGTATTGCGCATAGGCACCACCCTAGCGCCCAACCTTGATCTGCCGCGCGTTCGGCCGCATTCCCAAGGTCTTCACGGGCGGGATTGTAGAATGGTGTGGATATGACTGCGAACGAACAAGAATCTCGACAAGAACATGCGAACGACGATGAGGGGATGTCCCCCTCCCGCCGCGCGTGGATCATGCGCGGCCTCGTGACCCCGATTTTCGGCCTGCTGGCAGTGACCTGCATCGTGTTGGGACTGTTCAACGCGACGGTCTGGAAGCCCAGCAGCGAGATCACCGCGACCGGCACGGTGAACGGCGTGCGCTATATCGCCACCGATCCCGGCGTGCTGCCGTTGGTCGACGACGCATCCACGCTTACCGTCACCACGTCCGGCGGCAGCGACGTGTGCGTCGCGCTCGGCTCCAGCAAGGACGTCAACGGCTGGATCAACGGCGAATCGTACGCGCGCGTGACCGGACTGTCCGACTGGACCACGCTGTCCACGGAGGTGTCCAGTGCCAAGCAGAGCGCCTCGGCCGACGACCAGTCGCAGGACGTGGCGTTCCGCGACTCCGACATGTGGACGCACGTCGTGTGCGGCAGCGGCAAGGCGACGCTGAAGACGACGGTCAGCGACACGTCCGACAGCATCGCGCTCGTCGACCTGGGCGAATCGGGGCAGGCCACGGTCTCGCTGCACTGGGTGCGCGAGACGCTGCCAGACTTCGCCATGCCGTTCTATTTCGCCGGCGGTCTGCTCGCGCTGATGGCCGTGCTCACCGCCTCGCTGTTCGCGATGCCGCCGCACAAGCGCCGCAAGCGGGTGATCGAAAGCAGGCTGGTGCAGGAGGAGGTGACCGTCGCGCAGGCCATTTCCGGCAGCCTCGCGCGGGTCATGCCGTCGCGTCGTCCGCGGGGCAGCCGTCGCCGTCACGCCGGCGGACGGTCGCGTTCGGATATGGACGAGACCGCGATCGTGACGTCCGGTGGCTCGCATGACGACGTCGCGCAGCCGACGATCATCGACCCGTCGTCGCGCAATCTGGTCGCCGATCAGGCCGCGCGCAACGAACAGGCCGAACGTGCGGAACAGTCGGACGTGCAGGTTCCGGACGTCGCGCGTGCGGACGGCGGATCGTCGCACGACCGGTTCGCGCCGGCCGCGCAGCCGGCGTCGGCGCTACGATTCGACGTGGACGTCGCGACCGACGACCGTACGGCGGCCGACGAACCGGCTGCGGACACGACCGTTACGGCGGCCGCTGAGCCGGACCGTGAACCATCCTCCGGGCCGGTTGCCGGTCCTGTTACCGATACGACCGACGAGCCGGTCGCCGAACCGCGGGGCGCGCACGCACGCGTCGCACAGTCGACGAACGAGGAGCCGCCGGTCGTGCAGCCGTCGCTGCCGCGCAGAAGACGTCACCGCGCGTCCGGATCCGGGCATGCCGCCGACGAGGCCAACAACGAGGTCACGTCCGTGATCAGCAGCGAGGAATTGCAGGCGTACTTCGCCAGACTTGCGCAGGAAACCACCGGGTCGGACGCCGACGGCGAGAAGGAGGAACGGCAGTGACGAAGCGAATCAGGAACGCCGTGACGGCCGTGCTCGCCCTCATGCTCACCGTCTCGCTCGCCGCATGCGAAGGGCAGGTGCCGCAGCCGACGGCCGCGGACACGTCGTCCAAGGCCACACCGGACCTGAGCGAGGCGCAGGAGAAGCACATCCGCGAGCAGATCCTCATCGCGCTGGGCGACGCCAACGACGCGAAGGACGCGAGCGGACTGTCCGCACGCATGACCGGCCCGCAGCTGGCCATCCACAGCGCGCGCATCGCGATCGCGAAGAAAACCGGCTCGATCTCGCGCTACGCGACGATCCCGAACGACATCGTGCAGACCGTCATCCCCACCGATTCAGGCTGGCCGCGCACCGTGTACAGCATCACCACCACCACCGACGACCAGCAGTCCAAGCGACTGCTCGTCCTCACGCAGGACTCGGCCCGCCAGAACTACAAGCTGTGGGGCGTGGCGCGACTGTTCCAAGGCACCAAGCTGCCAAGCTTCGCCGTGCCGGACATCGGCGCGAAAATGGGCACCGCGAAGGACGCCGGGCTCATCATGACGCCCGAACAGGCCGTCGAACGCTACGCCGACGTGCTCACCAACGGCGACTCCAGCCAGTTCGCCTCCAGCTTCGCCGACGACGAACTGCGCCAGACGCTCGCCAGCACCACCGAACAGGTGCAGCAGGGCATCTCCAGCAACAAGGGCACCCAGCAGCAGACCTTCACCGCCGAACCCGGCGCGATCCAGGTGATGCGATCATCCGACGGCGGCGACCTGGTGGTCGCGCAGATCAACCTCGAATGGACGCGCCAGGCCGGCGAGGGACGTGAATCGCTGCCCGCGAACGACCAGGAGAACGCGCTATTCGGCAACGCCAAGGCCACCAGCACGCTCAAGGCGACCTACGTGTTCGTGGTGGCCATGTACGTGCCGGAGGCGAACTCGGGCAAGCAGGTCACCGCGGTGGGCGCGGACCGTGAGGTCGTCAAGGTCGAGGCGCAGTAGGCGGTCTTTGCATCGGTCTTTGCGTCGCCGGGCTGAATCGGCAGGGCGGCATGCGTGGAAGACGGCACTGGAACTATAGTGAGTTCCAGTGCCGTTTTTCGTTGAATCATGGAGGTAGATATGGCAGATCAGCAGGAGTTCCATCCCGGTGTGTCCCTCGCGGGGGCCGTGGACCTGGAGGCGCTGAAGCATCAGGTGAAGGCCGAGCCGGGGCAGGCGGGCGGCGCGCCCGCGGCCGGCGGCTACGTGATCGACACCACCGAGAACACGTTCCAGGCGATGGTGCAGACCTCGGCCACGTTCCCGATCCTGCTGCTGCTGTGGGTGCCCACCGACGACCGCCTGTTCCCCATGGCCCGCGCGCTCGGCGACGCGGTCAACAAGCTCAACGGCCAGATCCAGCTGAGCCGTATCGATATCGCGTCCAGCCCGTCCATCGCGCAGGCGTTCCAGGTGCAGGGCGCGCCGGCGCTGTTCGCGCTGATCGGCGGCCGTCCGATGCCGATCCTTGAAGGACTGCCGTCCGACGAGGAGCTCAAGCAGATCACCGATCAGGTACTGCCGAAGCTCATCCAGGCCGCGCAGCAGGCCGGCGTGACCGGCACCGCGCCGTATTCCGGCGATCCGTCCGCCGACGGTGCCGCGGGTGCCGGTTCGGGTGCGGCGCCCGCCGAGCAGATCCCGCCGGAGCATGCCGAGGCGCACCAGCTCGCGCAGGCCGGCGACTACGCCGGTGCGGCCGTCGCGTACGAGAAGGTGCTCGAATCCGATCCGAACGACAAGGTCGCCGCACGCGAACGCGCCAAGGCGCTGCTGCTCGCCCGTTCCGCGAATGCCGACGTGCGCGAGGTGCGTGCCGCCGCGGCCGCGCATCCCGACGACGTCGACGCGCAGCTGGCCGTGGCCGACGTGGACATGATCGGCGGGCAGATCGCCGACGCGTTCGACCGTCTGCTCGACTATCTGGCGGCCGGCCACACGGACGAGCTCGAGCCGGTGCGCAAGCGTCTGCTCGAGTACTTCCTGATCCCCGATCCGGCCGACGAGCGGCTCAAGCGCGCCCGTCGCCGCCTGGCCACGCTCATGTACTGAGCTCGACGCTCCCGTGTCACGCCATGCGGTTGCGGCCGAATAACTGCTGGAATTGCGGGCCCTCCTCGGCGAGTTCGCGCTCGAAGTCGGCCTGCCAGCCGCCGAACGGGCGGGCGGCGAGACCATCGTTGCTGAAGCGCGGCTGGTCGGTGATCTCGGTCACGCAGAACTTCGGAATGACGAGGTTCGTCACCGGCGTGGACCGCTGCGCCGAGGCGACCACGAGCGGCGCGTTCGGCCCGCCGAACACGTCGATGCTCCAGCCGTCCTCGCCCAGCCACACCGAATAGCGGTTCTTGATGATCGGCGCCCCGCCGCGCTTGATGAGCTCGGCCGCGATGCGCGAGTCGATCTCGCGTTCGGCCTCGTAACGCGTGCCGCCCACGGACGGTCCCTTGACCGTCACGTACGCTTCGCGGAAATCGTCGCGGTACAGGTCGAGTACGGCGAGCGGGTCGAGATCGGGCGTCATCGTCACACGCACGGCGCGGGTCGTCAGCCGCACGCGCAGCGCGTAGTTGTCGTCATGAACGTAGTAGCTCTGCACGATCAGCGCAGGGGCGTCGCCGTCATCGGCCTCCGGCGGCAGCGAACGGCAGAAGAACCGCCGTTCGTACTCGAAATCGTTCATATTCTCGTCCATGAAACCAGTGTAGGCATGTTTCGGCGTGGTGCGCGTGCATTCGGTCAAGGCGGCGTGTAAAGTAGTGGCGTGCTTGGGTCCGTAGCTCAGTGGATAGAGCGTCTGTCTCCGGAACAGAAGGTCGAGGGTTCGATCCCCTTTGGGCCCACCATCAAGCCCGTTTCCCCGTTTGAGGAAGCGGGCTGTTTTTCATCTCAGGCGGTTTCTTCAGCCTATCCGCTCGGACCTATCCGTTCGGACTCAACACGACGGGAACCGGTGGTGGAGACCGGTGGTGATCGTTCGAATGTGGGGAAATCGGAACGTTTGCGTGCGCCCATATCCGAAAGTGGGGAAGAAGCGACGCGACACGCCGGTTTCCGGTCTCGTATAAGCTGCCGGTTTCCCCACATTCGGATCGTTATGTCGAATGTGGGGATATCGGCAGCATGAACGCTCGTCACGAGCGGTACTGGTGCTGCCTGTTTCCCCACTTTCGGAAACGACCGGCATCCGCCGTCCTGTCGGGGTCCGTTCATGCTGCCGGTTTCCCCACATTCGTTGTCGCCCGGCACCTTGTGGACACTGACTAGACCCATATGTGACCCATATGTGTCAGAAACGCGAAGAGACGATTCTCCGTCGGCAACAGTCGGACGACAGGAAGCTTTGCCCCGTGGTTATAGTGCCTGTTCCCGCATGCGGACACCGGTTGTCGGGAGCCGGTGCGAGGGGACTATATTGAAGCCAAGCGCGGGCTTCGCGTGGGATCGGCGCGGCCGCGAGCGGCGGCGACCGATGCGAACGGCGAATATACGACTTGTATATGATTTGTCAAAGGAGCAGCATCATGAGCGAGAAGATGGAAGCGGTGGCCACCTCCGAGGCGCCGGCGGCGCTGGGCGCGTACAGCCAGGCGGTCAAGGCCAACGGGTTCGTGTTCGTTTCCGGCCAGCTGGGCATCGACCCGGCCACCGGCGAGCTGGCCGGCCCGACCGCGGGCGAGCAGGCCGCGCAGGCCCTCAAGAACATCAAGTGCATTCTCGACGCGGCCGGCACCGGCATCGAGCACGTGTGCCGCGCCACGATCTACCTCAAGAACGTCGAGGACTTCAAGGAGGTCGACGCCCGCTACGCCGAGGTGTTCATCGGCTCCGTCAAGCCGGCCCGCTGCGCGTTCGGCGGCAACGACATCCCGAAGGGCGCGCTTGTCGAGATCGACGCCATCGCCGTGCTGTGACGCCGGCCGGTCCGTTCTGGCCTGTTGCCCGTTGGAAGTTGGGCTTCTGAGCCTCGACCATATTGTGCAGGCTGACTCTCATCGAAAGGATGATGCAAAGTTCTGGCGATGATCGGCGGGAAACCCGCACTATCATGTCGTAAACCTGCACTGTCGTGCTGTGGCACGATCGCGCATCATCATTCCCGCGGCTGATGGCCGCCGCATTGCGGGCCGCGTACGCTGAATGCCGTCTTCGGTTCCTCTCGGTCGTTTCCAGGCAGGGATCGGAGGCGGCATTTATCGTATGCGTCGCTTGCCGTCCGCTACTTGCGCGGCGTGCTGCAGACGCACATAATCGTCGGCGGAACACGATCGCCGGCGGACGATGATCGGACGGGAAGGCAGGGGAGTGATGCGCAGGTTGAACGTGGGCGGACGACGCGGCGTATTCGCCGTCGTTGCCGTCGTGCTGGTCGCCGTGATGCTGGTGTGCGACGTGGCCGTCGGCTTCGGACATCTGGTCGGCATCGCGCATTCCGGCACGAACGGCATCGCCCCGGCCGTCATCGCGCATCGCGGCGACGCGGCCGCTCCCGAAAACTCACTCGCCGCCATCCGTGGCGCCGACCGGATCGGCGCGGACTATGCGGAAATCGACATACGGCTCACGTCCGATGGCGAGCCCGTCGTCTTCCACGATCGCGCGACCGGACGGCTCAGTGCCGCCGGGCGCAACGTGCTCGTCTCGCGTACGCCGCTGCGTCAGCTGCAACGCATGACCATGCGGCAGAACGGACAGAACTATCGCATCCCCACGCTGGTCCAGGCATTGCGCACGGCCCAGCGCACGCGTGGACATCTCGGCCTGCTGCTGCACGTCAAAACCGACGACCGGCACGCGCGCGCCGTCGCGGACACGGTCATCCGCTCGGTCGAAACCGCGCGGTTCACCAACAATCTCATGATCATGTCCACGAGTCGGGAGGCGATCGTCGTCTTCAAACAGCGCGAACCGAACTGGCGGATCGGCCTATGCGCGAGCGGCGAGCCGCAGCTGACCGGCTGGGACATCCGCGACTGGCGTACGCGGCTGCTCGACCGGCTGGCCCGCGGCAGCGGCAAGTCCGGCCGCGGACGGTCCGGCGGCAGGCACGGCGACGGTGCGGGAGAGAACGGCGGCACGACCGACCGCAACGTGCCGCGCGGCGGGTCGGGCAGCGGCGCGGACAATGGCACGACGAACGGCACGCAGGGCGACGTCGTGCGCGGCGGCGACTGGGACGGGCGCGAACTGCCGATGGACTTCGTCGTCGTACGCGCCCGCGAGGCGACGCGCACGTTCCTGCGCGAGGCGAAACGGCACGACGTGCCCGTCTACGTGGGAGCCGTCAACGACGCGCGCACCGCACGCTCGCTGATACGACAGGGCGCGGCCGGATTCCTCGGCGAGGACGTCGAACAGCTGCGTCGCGCCGCCGACGAATACGCGCTGGCGTGACGCTCCCTCAGTGAGGACATCGACGTGAAGCAAACGCCGGAGGCGTTTGTAGGCGATGTGCGAGCCGACAGGCGAGCCAGCAAAGCGCGGGCGAAGCCCGTCCATAATTGCAGGACGCCGAGGCTCCGCCGGCTTCATGCGCGCTGGAAAAGAAGACGAGCGCAACGGGATCAAGGCTGTCAGACGGGCCGGTAGACTGGGGAGAATGAGTCCTGAAGCCCTGAGCGAACTGATTTCGCATATTGCCCATGAACTGGTTGCGTCCGGCAAGGCCGGCAACCTCACCGACGATCTCATCCCGCCCGTCGAGAAGCTCACCGTCATGCGTCCGAAGGATCGCGCGCACGGCGACTGGGCCTCGAACGCGGCCATGCAGCTGGCCAAGAAGGCCGGCATGAAGCCCCACGATCTGGCCGAGCTGTTCGCCGCCGATCTGACCGCCGCGGACGGCGTCAAGTCCGTCGAGGTGGCCGGCCCCGGCTTCATCAACATCACGCTCGACTCCGCGTCCGCCGCGGCCGTGGTCGACCAGGTGCTCGCCGCGCCGGCCGACGCCGAATCCGGCGTCTCCACGTTCGGCCGCAACACGCATCTGGCCGGCAAGACACTCAACCTCGAATTCGTCTCCGCGAACCCGACCGGCCCGATCCACATCGGCGGCACCCGCTGGGCCGCCACCGGTGACTCGATGGCCCGCGTGCTCGAGGCGAACGGCGCGAAGGTCGTGCGCGAATACTACTTCAACGACCACGGCGAGCAGATCAACCGCTTCGCCAAGTCGCTCGTCGCCGCCGCGCACGGCGAGGAGACGCCGATCGACGGCTACAAGGGCGCCTACATCAACGAGATCGCCGACCGCGTGATCGCCGAGGCCGAAGCCGACGGCGTGGACGTGCTCGCCCTGCCGCGCGTCGACGGCGGCCTTGACAAGGACGGCAACCCGCTCGGCGAAGGCGATTCCGAACAGCGCGAGGAGTTCCGCAAGCGCGCCGTGCCGATGATGTTCGACGAGATCCGCAAGTCGATGAAGGAGTTCCGCGTGAACTTCGACGTGTGGTTCCACGAGAACAGCCTGTACACCGACGGCGAGGTGGACCGCGCGATCGAGGTGCTGCGCGAGCGCGGCGACATCTACGAGAAGGACGGCGCGACCTGGTTCGAGTCGACCAAGCACGGCGACGACAAGGACCGCGTGATTTTGAAGTCGAACGGCGAGTTTGCGTACTTCGCGGCCGACATCGCGTACTACTGGAACAAGCGTCACCGCGCGACCGATCCGGCCGACGTGGCGATCTACATGCTCGGCGCCGACCACCACGGCTACATCGGCCGCATGATGGCCATGTGCGCCGCGTTCGGCGACAAGCCGGGCGAGAACATGCAGATTCTGATCGGCCAGCTCGTGAACGTCCTCAAGGATGGCAAGGCCGTGCGTATGTCGAAGCGCGCCGGCAACGTCGTCACCATCGACGATCTCGTCGAGGCGATCGGCGTGGACGCGTCGCGTTATTCGCTCGCGCGCACCGACTACAACTCGCCGGTCGACATCGACCTCAACCTGCTCGCCTCGCACTCCAACGACAACCCGGTGTACTACGTGCAGTACGCGCACGCGCGCTCCTGCAACGTGGACCGCAACGCGGCCGCCGCCGGCATCACCTACGAGGGCGCCGATCTTGCGCTGCTCGACACCGAGGCGGACGGTGAGGTGCTCGCCGCGCTCGCCCAGTGGCCGGCGCTGCTCGCCCTCGCCGGCGACGCGCGCGCCCCGCACCGCGTGGCTCATTACCTCGAGGATCTCGCCGCCGCGTACCACAAGTGGTACAACGTGGAACGCGTCGTGCCGATGGAGCTCACCGACCCGGAGGAGCGCGGTGATGAGGCCGAGCGCGAGGCGCTGCGCATCGCCAAGGCCCCGGAACCGGCTCGCGCCGCCGCGCGTCTCAAGCTCAACGACGCCGTGCGCCTCGTGATCGCCGCAGGCCTCGACCTGCTCGGCGTCACCGCTCCGGAGAAGATGTGATCGATATGGCAATCACCTCGATTTGGCCTGCCGCCACGGCCATCGACCCCGCAACCGGCGCGATCACGTTCCACGGGCGCACCGCCGAGTCGCTGCTCGACGAGTTCGGCTCGCCGCTGTACCTGATCGACACCGACGAGGTCGCCGCGCGCGCGAAGCATTTCGTCGCCGCCGCGGCGCACGCGTTCAACAACTCGACCACGCACGTCAGCTTCGCCGGCAAGGCGTTCCTGTCCAAGGAGATCGTGCGCCTCGTGCTCGCGGCGGGCATGTACGTCGACACCTGCACGATGGGCGAGATGCGCATCGCACTCGCCGCGGGCGCTCCCGGCCGCCGTCTCGTGCTGCACGGCAACAACAAGTCCGATGCGGAGATCGAGCTCGCGATCGAACAGGGCTTCGCGAAGATCGTGATCGACTCGCCCGACGAGCCGGCCCGCATCGCCGAAATTGCGAAGCGTCTCGGCAAGCGCGCACGCGTCATGCTGCGCGTCACGTCCGGCATCCACGCCGGCGGCCACGAGTACATCTCCACCGCGCACGAGGACCAGAAGTTCGGCGTGCCGCTGCTGCCGGCCGGCGCGGACACGAGCGTGCTGTCGATCCTCGACGACCTGACCGGCGTGACCCCGGCCGCGACCAACGCGCGCGTCGGCGAAGTCGCCGCAGACGGCGGTAACGCGACCGAGACGGCCGCCAAGCCGGCGCGTACGCTGCGCTACGACATCAAGTATCCGTACGACCTGCACGGCGAGGAGGTCTCGGAGTCCGACCGTGCGCTCGCCGCCGCGATGACGGCCGTGGCCGACGGTCCGGCGCTCGCCGTGCTCAAGGAGATCCAGAAGCATCAGGATGTGCTCGAGCTGGTCGGCGTGCACTCGCACATCGGCTCGAACATCCACGACGCGGACGCGTTCATTCAGGCCGCCAAGCGCATGATGCTGCTGCGCAAGACCTTCTACGCGACCGACGCGTTCACGCTGCCCGAGGTCGACCTCGGCGGCGGTTATTCCGTCGCGTACACGGACGGCGAGGATTCGATGGACATCGATGTGGAGCTCGGCCGCCTGGCCGATGCGGTCACGTCGATCAACCGCGCGCTCGGTATGCCCGCGCCGGCGATCTCGTTCGAGCCGGGACGCTGGATCGTCGCGCCCGCCGGCGTCACGCTGTACCGCGTCGGCACGATCAAGCACGTGCTGCTCAGCGCGGACGCGGAAGGCCACCAGCCGACCGATTGCGATGGCAATCCGATCGCCGAGCGCGTGTACGTGTCGGTGGACGGCGGCATGTCCGACAACATCCGTCCGGCGCTGTACGGCGCGGACTACACGGTGCGGCTCGCGAACCGGCACGGTTCGGACGAGTCGATGCTGGTGCGTGTGGTCGGCATGCACTGCGAGTCCGGCGACATCATCATCCACGAGGACCGTCTGCCCGCCGACTTGCAGCGCGGCGACGTGCTCGCCGTGCCGGTGACCGGCGCGTACGGGCGCACGATGGCGAGCAACTACAACCAGGCGCTCATCCCGGCCGTTGTGGCCGTGAGCGAGGCCGGTGCGCACGTGATGATCCGCCGCCAGACGATCGACGACCTGCTGGGCTGGGATCTCGGCTGATACGGAATCGCGCTGCGCGCGATGCCGCGGCGGCGTGACGTATAGGAATAGTAAGGGGCCCTTCCGGATGAACCGGAAGGGCCCCTTACTGTTGGGTGATTCAGTTATGGGTCGCGGGGCGGATCAGGCGAGGGTGCCGATCGGGGTGCCGGCGGCCACTGCGCCGTGGGCGGTGATCGACAGATCCTTGATGAGCGCCGGGTTGGTGAACACCACGATCACGTCGGTGGGCTTGCCGGCGGCCTTGATGGCGTCCCAGTCCACGTCGATGATCGGGGTGCCGGCGGCGACCTTCTGTCCGACGGCGACGCGCACGGTGAACGGCTCCCCGCCCATCTGGACCGTGTCGACGCCGATGTGCACGAGCACCTCCACGCCGGAGTCGGTGGTGATGCCCACGGCGTGGCGCGCGTTGGCCACGGTGGTCACCGTGCCGGAGACCGGGGCCACGACCGTGGCCGAGGCCGGCACCACGGCGAATCCGTCACCGAGGATCTTCGCGGCGAACGTCTCGTCGGGGACATCCTCGATCGCCTTGATCGAGCCGTCGACGGGAGCCAGGATGCTGCTGCCTGCGGGCGCCGCGGCCGGAGCGGCCTTGGCGGGTTGCGGAACGGCGGCGGGAACCGCCGTCACGCTTTTGGGGCCGAGCCTCCCGTGATCACCGGGGCGCCGTGCAACACCTCCATGGCATCCGCCACGGCCTGCACCTGCGTGCCGACGATGACCTGGATGTTCTTCGAGTCGAGCACCTTCACGCCCGGCACGCCGGCCTTCTTGATCGCGTCGAGGTCGACCTTCGCGGTGTCGCGAACGCCCATGCGCAGACGGGTCGTGCAGTTCTCGATCTCGACCACGTTGGCCTTGCCGCCGAGGGCCGCGTACAGCTTGGCTGCCATGACCTCGTACTTGTCGCCGGTGGAGGCCGGGACGGCGGACGAATCGGTGTCGGCGGTCGCGTCCTCGATCTCGTCATCGCCGCGGCCCGGGGTCTTCATGTTGAACTTGCGGATCATGAAGTCGAACACGAAGTAGTAGATGACCGCGAACACGAGACCCTGCACGATGAGCATGAACGGCATGTGCGCGCGGGGCACGTTGAGCGAGAGGAACCAGTCGATGAAGCCTGCGGAGAAGTTGAAGCCGGCGATCCACTGGAACGCGGCGGCGATGAACACCGACAGGGCGGTGAGCAGCGCGTGCACCACGTACAGCGGGAAGGCGGCGAACATGAAGGAGAACTCGAGCGGCTCGGTGACGCCGGTCAGGAACGCGGCCAGCGCGCCGGCGAGCATGAGGGAGCCGACGGCCTTCTTGTTCTCGGGCTTGGCGTTCTTCCAGATGGCGAACGCGCCTGCCGGCAGGCCGAACATCATGATCGGGAAGAAGCCGGCCTGGTACATGCCGGTGACGTACACGCCGAACGGGTGGAAGCCGCCGGTTGCGGTCACGGCCGCGACGTCGCCGTTCAGGCCGCCGACGCCGGTCCAGAACTTGGTGATGTCGTCGATGCCGGCGAGGTTGAACCAGAACACGTTGTTGAGCGCGTGGTGCAGGCCGGTCGGGATGAGCAGGCGGTTGAAGAACGCGTAGATGGCGGCGCCGACGGCACCCATGCCCATGATGCCCTCACCGAAGGCGACCAGGCCGTTGTAGATGACCGGCCAGATGAACAGCAGGGCCAGAGAGATCACCGACATGAGGGCGGCGGTCAGGATCGGCACGCAGCGGCGGCCGGAGAAGAACGCGAGGAAGTCGGGCAGTTTCACCTGATGGAACTTGTTGTACAGCGCGCCGGCGATGCAGCCGACCATGATGCCGAAGAACACGTTCTTGTTGCCGATGGCACCGGGGGCGAACGCCGGATGCTCGGTGGCGATGACCGCGGGATCGGAGTCGAAGCCGAGGAACATCGAGGCCGAGCCCATGATCGTGGTGACAGTCAGGAAGCCGACCAGGCCCGAGAGGGCCGAGGCGCCGTCCTTGTTGCGCGCCATGCCGATGGCGACGCCGACGGCGAACAGCAGGCCGAGGTTGTCGAGGATCGCGCCGCCGGTCTTGCACAGGTAGGCGGAGATGACGTTGTTGCCACCCCAACCGCTCGGGTCGATCCAGTAGCCGAGACCAAGGAACAGCGCGGCGGCCGGCAGGCAGGCCACCGGCAGCATAAGCGCGCGTCCTAGACGCTGGATATACGCTTTCATTTCTTCCATCCTCCCTCTGCGACGATGCAGGGTCATGTTGAGCGACGGGTTTCTTCTTTCTGTATGAGCCGGCTTTCGTCATCGATCGCGTTTCCGCCATCCTTGGCGGAAACCCCGGAATCTCCGGACGGCTTATCGCTCTAACCGCTAGTCTACGTCACCGGCGACGCCGTTTACGACCATTTTGTTAAGTTTCTTTACGGCAGGGGTCTTGCAGCAACGTTTGCCGTCGCCGCTAAGCGCTACTGGCGATTAGTGACGACGGTTCGCGGTGCGTCGACGCATGTTTGTTAAGGAACTTACGTCCCGGCGTGTCGGATTGCAACCGTAGGATAGTGGAGGAATTGTGATCGCCGGCCGTTCCGTTGGGGCGGCGTGAGTGACGTTGCAAGGGAAAGGACGCCAGTGGCACAGCTGAACGAAACCCCCATCCGCGTGGGACTTCTGGGCGCGGGAACCGTAGGATCGCAGACCGCGCGTCTGCTCGTCGAGCAGAAGGACGAGCTGGCCGCCCGCATCGGCCGGCCGATCGAGCTGGTCGGCGTTGCCTGCCTCGACCCGGATGAGGTGAACTATCCGTGGATCGACAAGTCGCTGCTGACCACCGACACGATGAAGGTCGCCACCAACGCCGACATCGTCATCGAGCTCATCGGCGGCACCGGCGTGGCCCGCACGTTCGTGATGGCCGCGATCGAATCCGGCGCGTCCGTCGTGACCGCCAACAAGGCGCTGCTGGCCAAGTACGGCCCCGAGATCTACAACGCGGCCGCCGCCAAGGGCGTCGACATCTACTTCGAAGCGGCCGTGGGCGGCGCGATCCCGTTCCTGCTGCCGTTGCGCGAGTCGCTCGCCGGCGACAAGGTGACGAGCATGCTCGGCATCGTCAACGGCACCACCAACTACATTCTCGACGAGATGACCACCAAGGGTCTCCAGTTCGACGACGTGCTCAAGGACGCCCAGGCCAAGGGCTACGCCGAGGCCGACCCGACCGGCGACATCGAGGGCCACGACGCGGCGAACAAGGCCGCCATCATGGCCACGCTCGGCTTCCACACCAACGTGACCATTGACGACGTGTCGGTCGAGGGCATCACCAAGATCACCGCCGACGACATCGCCGCCGCGACCGCCGAGCACAAGGTCATCAAGCTGCTCGCCGTCGTCGAGAACGGCGAGGCGGGCGTCTCCGCACGCGTCTACCCGGCGCTCATCCCCGAAACGCACCCGCTGGCTTCCGTGCACGGCTCGTTCAACGCGATCTTCGTCAAGGCCGAGGCCGCCGACGACCTCATGTTCTATGGCCGCGGCGCAGGCGGCGCGCCGACCGCCTCCGCCGTCGTCGGCGACGTCGTGACTGAGGCACGCCACATCGCGCAGGGCTGCACCGGCCCGACCATCCCGATGTACAACGACCTGCCCAAGGCACCGATCGAGGCGAGCCGCGCCGCGTTCGCCGTGCGCTTCCTCATCCACGACAAGCCGGGCGTGCTGGCCGCCATCGCCAAGGAGTTCGCCGACAACGGCGTCTCCATCAACGGCGTGAACCAGGACCTCAAGCCCACGCTCAACGACCCGGGCTACGACGGCGAGATCCAGCAGCTGCGCATCGTCACGCACCAGACCGACGAGGTCACGCTGCGCAAGACCGTCGAGGCCGTGCGCAAGCTCGACTGCGTGACCGGCGAACCGTCGATCCTGCGCGTGCTCGACTGACGGAAACCTTCGCTTTCGGGAGCGTTGCACGATGCCGTCGCCGCGGCTGACGCGGCCGTCGCGCGACGCTCCGTTCAGTGTTCATAGGGGGACATATGGAACCGATCTGCAGACAGGTCAAGGTCAGCGTGCCGGCCACGAGCGCCAATCTGGGCTCCGGCTTCGACACGGTCGGCCTTGCGCTCGACTATCACGACGAGCTCACGTTCACGCTGAGCGCCGACCCGTCGAACCGCGCCGCGCAGGTGCTCATCTACGGCGAGGGCGAGGACACACTGCCGCGCGACGAGACGCACCTGGTGGTCTCCACCTTCCGCCGCGCCTGCCAGACGTTCGGCCTGGGCCGCGTGGGCTTCATCCTCGAGGCGCACAACAACATCCCGCAGGCGCGCGGCATGGGCTCGTCGGCCGAGGCGATCGTCGCCGGCATCGCCGCGGCGGCCGCGTTCGCGCACGACGACGACCTCAACCGCGACGCCGTCTTCGAGCTCGCGGCCGCGATCGAAGGCCACCCGGACAACGTCGCGCCGGCCGTGTACGGCGGCATGACCGTCTCGTGGAACTTCGACACCGCCGAAGGCGTCGGCTCCATCCCGATTCCGGGCGGCGAGCCGCTGCACGGCGGCTTCCACACCGTCAAGTACCGCGTCGACCCGAAGATCCGCACCTCCGTGTTCGTGCCCGACTATGAGCTGAGCACCGAGAAGGCCCGCGAGGCGCTGCCCTCCCACGTGCCGTACAAGGACGCCGTGTTCAACGTCTCGCGCGTGGCGCTCATGGCCGCCGCGATGAACCCGGGGGCGCTCGCCGCATCCTCCGATCCGAATGCGCTGCTGTTCGCTGCCACTCAGGACCGGCTGCACCAGCCGTACCGCAAGGATCTCATGGCCCCCTCGTGGGAGCTCATCAAGGCCCTGCGCGCCCGCGGCTACGCGGCCATGGTCTCCGGCGCCGGCCCGTGCGTGCTCGTGCTGCACTACGGCGACGAGGCGGCGGCCGTCGAGGAGGTGGCGGGCGACCGTCTGTCCGACGGTCATTGGCGCGTGCTGCACCCGACCGTCAATGCCAAGGGTGTGGAAATCGAACGTAAGTAATCGCGTGCGGTAGCATGGCTGGAGAACCCGGGGTGCGGTCCGTTGTCGCGGGCCGCGCCCCGGTCTGAGCATTTCGAGCATTGTCGAGCGAAAAGTGAGGCCGGTCATGTCCATTCCGCTGATTCTCGCATCCAAGTCGAAGCCGCGTCGCGACGTGCTGTATTCGGCCGGCATCTGTCCGACCATCCGCGTCTCGCACGTCGACGAACCGGCCGCGCTGGCCGCCGCCGCGCGCGAGGAGGGCGTCGACGTCGAGACGCTCACCGTCGACAAGCGTGTGCTCATCCTCGCCGCGGCCAAGGCGCACGCCGTGTATCAGGCGTATCGCAACGTGGCCGACGCGGCCGAGGCGGCGACCGGCGAGCGCGTGATCGCGTATCCGCTGCAGTCCGCACAGCTTGCGCGGGAAACGGACCGCGACGGTTCGTCCGTGGGATCCGTGCATGTCGACGACGTGCCGGGAGCCGTGGCCGCGGCCGGCACGCCCGCGATGGGCAGGTCGGCGGCCGGCGACGACGCCGACGCGACGACGCGCGACTTCTCCAGCGTGGACGTGCCGACCGTGACCGAGCCGATCTCGAACGTCGTCGCGATGCAGCCGGGACTGACGCGGGCGGAGGTCGGCCCGCTGATCGTCGGCTGCGATTCGATGTTCCTGTTCGACGGCGAATGCTACGGCAAGCCGCACAGCGTCGATGTGGCGCGCGAACGGCTGCGTGCGATGCGCGGGCGGACCGGCGAGCTGTGGACCGGCCACTGCCTGATCGACTTCGCGTCCGGTCGCGCGGTGCGTGGCACGAGCTACGCGAAGATTCATTTCTGCGACTATTCCGACCTGGACATCGAACGGTATCTGGCGACCGGCGAGCCGCTCGAAGTGGCCGGATCGTTCACGCTGGAGGGTTTCGGCGGCGCGTTCATCGACTCGATCGAAGGCGACCCGCACGGCATCATCGGCATCAGCCTGCCGCTGCTGCGCCGGCTGACCGGCGAGCTCGGCGTGGAGTGGACCGATCTGTGGAACGTGGAGCGCGGCGAGCTGTTCCCGTCCGACAAGGCCGATCCGCGCGGCCTGACCCCGCCGAAGGAGAACGTGCACCAGCCGGGCGACGGCTGGATCGACTGCGCGTGCGGGCGCCGGCATTGGGGCACGAACGGCGCGTCCGGCGTGCTGCTGGCCCGGCGCGACGCGGCCGGCAACGTGACCGACGTGGTGATGCAGCACCGCGCCGCGTGGAGCGCCGAGGGCGGCACGTGGGGCATTCCGGGAGGCGCGACCGCGGACGGCGAGTCGCCGATCGAGGGCGCGTTGCGCGAGTCCTACGAGGAGGCGAACATCACCCCGGAGGACATCGAGGTGGTCGGCTCCTATCGTGAGGACCACGGCACGTGGGCGTACACCACGGTGTTCGCGTTCGAGAAGCCGGGGCACACGGTCGAGCCGCGTGCGAACGACGACGAAAGCATGGAGATCGAGTGGATCCCGATCGACGAGGTGCCGGACCGCAAGCTGCTTACCGCGATGAAGACCGACTGGCCGCGCTTCCGCGCCCGTCTCGACGCGATCGCGGCGGCGCATCGGGACATGTGATCGTTCCCACGCTGACGTACGAAGGGTGGATACTGATCGCGCTGGTACGCCAAAGTCTGGAAAGTTATCGTTAACTCTTGGGGTGGTCCTACAGTGGATGGGGAAACGAACACCAACACACACCCACACGGCAGGAGCATCGAAGCCATGTCTGAACCCCAGTCGTTCCGCAACCTCATCACCGTCAACGCCGACCCCAAGAGCCAGGCGCCCATCCAGTTCCACCTGCACAACGGACGGATCAGCGTCATCCTCGGCGTGCTCGAAGGCAAGCTCGTCAACCTGTACACCGGAGCCGCCGTGCCTGCGGCCGGCGACTTCGGCTACCTCGTCGACGACCGCTTCCGCGTCCAGTCGTCCACCGTTGAGGAGGGCGCGTCGCGCTACGCCGAACACGAGCGCTTCGCCTACCCCGAATTCGGCCGCGGCGACTATCGTCATCCCGCCATCGAAGTCGCGCAGCCCAACGGATCGCACGTCACTGACCTGCGCTACGTGAGCCACTCGATCACCGCAGGCAAGCCGGCCCTGCCCGGCATGCCGTCCACGTACGCGGCCGACGACGAGGCCGAAACACTGTCCGTCGAACTCAAGGACGAGCTGATCGGGCTCACCGTGACGCTCCGGTACACGATCTTCCGCGACGAGCCGGTCATCGCACGCAGCGCCGTCATCCGCAACGACGGCGAACAGCAGCTCACGCTGGAACGCGCGGCCAGCCTCAGCCTCGACCTGCCCGACAGCGACTACACGATGACCGAATTCACCGGCGCGTGGGCGCGCGAACGCGAGCCGCACACGCAGCCGCTGCACCCCGGCATCCAGCAGATCGAATCGCTGCGCGGCGCAAGCGGCCCGTACTTCAGCCCCAACGCGCTCTTCGCGCGACCGGCGACCACCGAGGACGCGGGCGAGGCGTTCGGACTCGCGTTCGTCTACTCCGGCAACTTCGACCTGCACGCCGAAGTCGACACGTACGGCGCGACCCGACTGCAGCTCGGCATCAACCCGCTCGGCTTCAGCTGGGCGCTCGGCCCCGGCGACGAATTCGCCACGCCCGAGGCATTGCTCGGCCACACCGACCGCGGCCTGAACGCGCTCAGCCAGACCTTCCACCGCATCGTGCTCGACCATCTGCAGCGCCCCGCGTGGGCGCGCCGCGAGCGCCCGGTGCTCATCAACAACTGGGAGGCCACGTACTTCGACTTCACCGAGGACAAGCTGCTCGAACTCGCCCGGCTCGCCAAGGCCGCCGGCATCGAACTGTTCGTGCTCGACGACGGCTGGTTCGGCGCGCGAACCAGCGACCGCGCAGGCCTCGGCGACTGGGTCGCCAACCCGGACCGACTGCCCGAGGGCATCGCCGGCATCGCGCGCAAGATCAACGAGATCGGCATGGACTTCGGCCTGTGGTTCGAGCCGGAAATGACCAACAAGGACTCCGACCTGTACCGCGCCCACCCCGACTGGATCATCGCCACGCCCGGCCGCGGCCAGTCCGTCTACCGCAACCAGTACGTGCTCAACTTCGCCAACCCGGCCGTGGTCGACAACATCTACGACCAGATGCACGCGATCCTGTCGACCGCGAACGTGGCCTACATCAAGTGGGACATGAACCGCTTCATCTCCGAGGCGTTCGACGCGACGCGCGGCGCCGAGCATCAGGGCGAGATCATGCACCGCTACATCCTCGGCGTGTACGCGCTCTACGAGCGCCTGTTCGCCGCGTTCCCCGACCTGATCATCGAAGGCTGCGCGTCCGGCGGCTCCCGCTTCGACTACGGCATCCTCGCGTACTCGCCGCAGGCGTGGACCAGCGACGACACCGACGCGATCGAACGCCTGTCGATCCAGTACGGCACCAGCTACTTCTTCCCGGTCGCGACGATGGGCGCGCACGTCTCCATCACGCCGAACCACCAGACCGGCCGCTCCGAATCGCTCGCCACGCGCGCCGCGGTGGCCATGTTCGGCACGTTCGGCTATGAGATGGACCTGACCAGCGTGCCCGCGGCCGATCTCGACGAGATCGCCGGACAGGTCGCGTTCTTCAAGCGGCACGCGTCGCTGCTGCACAACGGCGACCTGTACCGTCTGCGCGCGCCCTACGACCACCGTCAGGCCGCGTGGATGAGCGTGTCGGCCGACCGCGCGCACGCGATCGTCGGCGACTACGTGATCCTCGGAGTGCCGAACCGGCCCAAGTCGCGCCTGTACATGCGCGGTCTTGACGAGGGCGCGCGCTATCACGTCGTCTCCTCCGACGGCAAGTTCGACGCGGTGCGTTCAGGCGGCGAACTCATGCACATCGGCATCGACGACACCGATCTCGGCCCGGACTTCGCCGCGCGCGTCTACCTCGTCGACCGCGTGTGACCCTTGCGGCGGCGCGGCTCCTCGCCTTGCGGTCCTACGGGGATCCTACGAGGCGAGCGCCGCGCCGCGTTTGCGGAATTCGATGGGGGAGACGCCGGTCTTGCGTTTGAAGGCGGCGCAGAACGCGCTCGGGTCGGTGAAGCCGCATTCGTCGCACAGCTGCCTGAGCGTGACGTCCGAGTTGAGCAGCAGGTATCTGGCGGCGTGCATGCGCGCGTCGATGATGTACGCGTGCGGCGTGTAGCCGGTCTCCTTTTTGAACACGCGGATGAAATGATATTCGCTCATATACGCCTGTGCGGCCAGTTCGTCGATCGGCAGCGGCTCGCTCAGATGGTTCGCGATGTACGAGAGCACGTTTTCGATGATGTGCGGCTGGCGTTGCGGCGACGGCGTGCTGTCGGAGGCGGCCACCGCGAATTCGGTGAGGATGTCGGTGATGTGCTTCGCCATTTTTGGTTCGGACACGCGCTGCTGCGTGTGGAACGTGGTGAAGATGCCCGACAGTCGGGTCAGGGCGTAGCTCGGGTCGCGCAATGAGAACACGGTGCCGAGCTTGCCGTTGATGAGTTCGAAATAGGCACGCGCCTGCGGCCCGTCGAAATGCAGCCACAACACCTCGCTGTCCTCGAGGGCTCGGTAGGAATGGTGCGCATAGCAGTCGACGAGCGCGAAGCTTCCCGCGCCCGCGCGTTGCTCGCCCTGTTCGGTGGAGACGGAGAACGCGCCGCGGCGGATGGCCATGAGCAGGAAGCTGTCGAACGAGCTGCGCTCCTGCCGGTAGCCCTGCTCGTAGCGGAACGATCCGACGCGCAGCGGGTAGAAGAACGTGTGCAGCGCGGTTTTGCTCGGCGTGTAGATGTAGAAATCCGAGCCTTCGTCGAGAATGCTGTGTTCCGCTGGCTTCATGGCGAAACCCCCTTCCTTGGGCGTGCGCGACCGCGCGCCATGCGACGGTGCATCATATGGCAATTATCCTACATGCACGGCAATGATTCGGCATCCTCGCCACTCGGATGGATTGGGGCAATTTTTATATATGTAATGGCAGGAAAACCGGAAAAGAGCCATGTATAGCCGTTTTAGACTATAGGCAAGTAATCAATACATTACGAGCGGCGGCCATACGGCCGCGCAGGTTCCAACGAAGGAGCTCACCATGTCGGCAACCGCAACAACCGCAACAATCGCAGTCAACCCCGCAACCAACGCGACGGCAGCCGCGGCGCACGCGGTGACCATCAGGGACACCGTCATCACCATCCCCACGTACGAGATCGGAACCGCGGACAAGAATCCCGAGTTCATCGAAAAGCGCGTCTATCAGGGCAGCTCGGGCCGCGTCTATCCGTACCCGGTCATCGAAACGATCAGCGACGAGAAGCGCGACAAGGACTACCGCGCGGTCATCATCGACAACGAGTATCTCGAAGTGACCGTGCTGCCCGAACTCGGCGGCCGCATCCAGTACGCGAAGGACAAGACCAACGGCTACGACTTCGTCTATCGCAACGACGTGATCAAGCCCGCGCTCGTGGGACTCACCGGCCCGTGGATCTCCGGCGGCATCGAATTCAACTGGCCGCAGCACCACCGCCCCACCACGTACCTGCCGGTCGACTACAAGGTCGAGGACCTGCCCGACGGCGGCAAGGCCGTGCTGTGCCACGACACCGACCAGATGTACGGCACGCAGGTCGTCACCAAGATCGCGCTGCATCCGGGCAAGGCGTACATCGAGATCACCGCGCAGCTGTACAACGGCACCGCGCTGCCGCAGACTTTCCTGTGGTGGGCCAACCCGGCCGTGCCGGTCAACGAGCACACCAAGACCGTGATGCCGCCGGACGTGACCGCCGTCATGGACCACGGCAAGCGCGACGTCTCCCGCTATCCGATCGCCACCGGCACCTACTACAAGCACGACTACTCCGAAGGCGTCGACATCGGCCGCTACAAGAACGTGCCCGTGCCGACCAGCTACATGGCCGCGCACTCCGACTACAACTTCGTCGGCGGCTACGACTTCGGCGTCGGCGCGGGCATCCTGCACGTGGCCGACCACCACGTCAGCCCCGGCAAGAAGCAGTGGACGTGGGGCAACGGCGACTTCGGCCGCGCATGGGACCGCAACCTCACCGACGCCAACGGCCCGTACGTCGAGCTCATGACCGGCGTGTTCACCGACAACCAGCCCGACTTCACCTGGCTCAAGCCGTACGAGGGCAAGACGTTCACCCAGTACTTCATGCCGTACAAGGGCGTGGGCCAGGTCAAGAACGCGTCCATCAACGCGGCCGTGAACCTCGAGATCGGCCCCGAGGACACGTTCGGCTCGGCCGGCGAGACCGAAGGCATCGAAGCGCAGGGGCTCGCGGCCGGACAGGGCCGCGTCACCGCGTACGCGACCGGCGTATACGAGCATGCGACCGTCACCGTCACCGACAAGCGCACCGGCGCCGTGCTCTACGCGTACGAAGGTACGATCAGCCCGAACGACATCGTGCGCGCCGAATTCGAGACCGGTGACGCGAAGCCGACCGACATCACCGCGACCGTCGCCGCCGCCGACGGCACCGTGCTCATCGACTACACGCCGAAGCCCGTCACGATCGAGAAGCTGCCCGAACCGGCACGCGCCGCCGACGAACCCGCCGACATCGCCACCAACGAGGAGCTGCTCCTCGCCGGCACGCACCTCGAACAGTACCGTCACGCCACCTACCTGCCCGACCCGTACTATCTCGAAGGGCTCAAGCGCGATCCGCTCGACGCGCGCATCAACAACGCGTACGGCCGGCTGCTGCTGCGTCGCGGCGACTTCACGGGCGCCGAACGGTACTTCCGCAACGCGATCAAACGCCTGACCAAGCACAATACGCAGCCCTACGACAGCGAGCCTCACTACAACCTCGGCCTCGACCTGCTCTACCAGGGCCGCGACGACGACGCGTTCGACATGTTCTACAAGGCCACGTGGGACGACACGCAGAAGGAGCGCGCGTTCTTCTGCATGGCCGCCATCGCCGCACGCCGCGGCGACTTCACGGACGCGCTCGACTACGTCGAACAGGCGCTCACCCGCAACACGATGAACATCAAGGCCCGCGCGCTGCGCGCCTACGTGCTGCGCAGACTCGGCCGCGACGCCGACGCGGCGGTCGCGCTCGCCGAAAACCTCACGGTCGACGAATTCGACTTCGTCTCCGGCAACGAGCTCGTGCTCGCCGGCGCCGACCCGGCCGAACTCAAGGGCCTCATGCGCGGCTTCCACGAAAACTACCTGCAGGCCGCACGCGACTACGCGTTCTTCGGCGCGTACGACGAGGCTCTGGCGCTGCTCGGTGAGGCCGACCGGACCAAGCCGATGGTCCGGTACTACGAGGGCTACTATCTCGCGCGGCTCGGCCGCGACGCGGAGGCGAAGGCCGCGTTCGAGGCCGCCGAAGCCGCGCCGAGCGACTACTGCTTCCCGAACAAGCTCGAGGACATCGCGCCGCTCGAAGCCGCGATCGACGTCGTGAACGGAGCCAAGGCCCCGTACTATCTCGGCTGCCTGTACTACGACAAGACGCTCGCCGAACGTGCGATCGCGCTGTGGAAGCGGTCGCGCGACCTCGACCCGGGCTTCCCGACCGTGCACCGCAACCTCGCGCTCGCCTACTACAACAAGCGCGGCGACGCGGCGGCGATCCAGTCGGCCCGGCATGAGATCGAGCGGGCGTACGAGCTCGACGAGACGGACGCGCGCGTCTTCCTCGAAGCCGACCAGCTGCACCGCAAGATCGGCTGGACGTACGCCCAGCGCCTCGCCGAGTTCGAGAAGCACCTCGACGTGGTGGCCGAACGCGACGACCTGACCATCGAATACCTGACCGTGCTCAACCTGACCGGCAACTACGCCCGCGCCTACGAGCTCATGGGCCG
>NZ_JAFEJT020000020.1 GCF_018555435.2 Bifidobacterium amazonense | reverse complement strand
TCTTCGGTTCTATTCTTGGCGGAAACAAACCTAACAGAAGAACGCCCCTCTCATACCCGCACACACGAAAGCCCCGGCAACGACGCCGAGGCCCACAACCTCACCACACAAACTGGCGAAGACTCGAATTTCCTCGTAGGTTGGTGCGCGATGGGCGAAAGCCCGTATGCGCATATCGAGAGGAAGCTTCAGGAATGTCGAATCGTGCCATGATGAGTCGCGCCGTCACGCCGGTGCAGGCTGCGGCGCGCCGCCGTATGCCGGGCATGCGCGTGCAGCGTGCCGGTCGAGCCGCGGGTACGGCGATGAGGACGATCGCGACCAGGATGGTGGTCGCGACGATCGCGTTCGTCGCCGCGCTTGTGACCATGCTGACGCTCGCCGTTGCCCCGATTGCAACGACCGGCGCGCTGTCGCCGTTCGCGGCGACCGTCGCGCGCGCCGATGATTCAGGCAGCACCGTCGACTACGAGACGTGGACGGCCGTCGCCGAGGCCATCGACAGCCAGTTGCAGGACGGCCTCAAGGAATACACGTCCGGCAACACGGCCGGCTCGACGTCCAAGTTCATGGCCGCGTACAACACGATCTACATCGCGTCCAACTTCACCGCCGTCGTGCGCGACTCGGTCAGCTCCGACAAGCAGGCGAGCCAGCAGCAGGCGTTCCAGGACATCCAGAACCTCTCGTACACGAGCGGCAACGACGACCAGCTCAAGACCAAGATCACCGATCTGGTCAACGACCTGAAGGCGACCGCCCAGCAGCTCGACGCGAACACGGCCGTCTCGAACCCGAAGAAGTACTCCGAGGACCTGCAGGCGCAGATCGCCAAGGAGCGCAAGGAACTCGACGCGAAAAAGAAGAAGAACCCGGGCAAGGGCAACCGTTCGTGGACCGACGTGGCTAACGAGATGACCCCGATCCTCGACAACGCGTACAAGGCGTACGCGGCGGGCGACGCGGCCAAGGGCGCGACGCTCGTCAACAACGCGTACTACCAGTACTACGAGAAACTCGGCTTCGAGAAGAACGTGATGAACGCCATCAGCGGCGACCGCGTCTCGCAGGTCGAATACCAGTTCAAGATGTGCCGCAAGTCGATGAACACCGGCGCGGACCTCAAGAGCACGAAGAAGCTCATCGACGATCTGAAGACCATGCTGGTCACGGATGCGGGCATCCTCGACGGCGGCGCGGCCGACAAGGAGGGCGGCTTCACCAAGCTCATCACCAGCGCGGTCGGCCAGGCGTTCCTGATCCTCATCCGTGAGGGTCTTGAGGCGTTGCTCGTGGTCGCCGCCGTGGTGGCCTACCTCGTCAAGTCCGGCAACAAGCGCTTCACCAAGTGGATCTACCTCGGTGTGCTTGTGGGTCTTGCTGGTGCAGGCGTGGTTGCGGTGATCTTTGTGCTCGCGTTCGGCGGCTCCGGCCCGATCCAGGAGATCATGGAAGGCGTGTGCGCGCTCGTCGCCATGGGCATGCTGCTGTGGACCAGCAACTGGATGCTCAACAAGAGCTCGGTCGAGGCGTGGAACCGCTACATTCGCACCAAGACCGAGGCGGCCGTCAAGTCTGTTTCGGAACAGGTCTCCAACGGCGATCACGTCGCGTTCTCCACGGTGGTGTCGCTTGCGATGCTGAGCTTCCTCGCGGTGTTCCGTGAGGGCGCGGAGACGGTGATCTTCTACCAGTCGATCTACACGATGAGCCAGGATACGCACGGCATGTGGGTCGGCGGCATCGCCGCGGCCGTGGTGCTCGTGATCATCTTCTTCGTGATCCGGTTCACGTCGGTGAAGATCCCGATCGGCCCGTTCTTCCTCGTCACGTCGATCCTGATGTCGGTGCTCGTGGTCGTCTTCGCGGGCGGCGGCGTGCACTCGCTCATCGAAGGCGACGCGCTGCCGGCCACCTACCTGCAGGGCGTGCCGACGAACGACTGGCTCGGCTTCTACCCGTACGTCGAATGCATCGTGGCGCAGGTGATCGCGGCTATTGCGGTGATCGCGCTGTTCGTGGTCGGATTCGTCAAGCAGCGCAAGGCCAAAGCCGAGCTCGCCGCGGGCGGTTCCGGCAAGTCCGGAACGGACGACGACTCCGACGATGCCGCGTCGGCCGCCTCCGCGGTCGTCACGACCGCCGCGGTCAACTGATCCGAGAATTTAAGATTTTCCCCAAAATTTCATCCAAACAACAAAGGAAGAGATTATGAAGAACAAGAAGATCGCCGCCCTGCTGGGTGTGCTCCTCGCCGGCTCGATGGCCTTCTCGCTGGCCGCCTGCGGCTCGACCACCGCGTCGAACACCGACAGCACCAAGTCGGACACCTCCACCTCCGACACCAACTCCTCCGACAACTCGTCGGACAGCTCGGATTCCTCCTCCGACTCCGCCGGCTTCGAGGAAGTCCCGGTCGGCCCGTCCGGCACCGCCGAGGAGCAGGATCAGGACAACGGCCCGCTGACCGTCGGCGCCGTGTACTTCCAGCCGATCGACATGGAGCCCGCCTCCTCCGGCCTGAAGGCCGCGGACGCCTCCTTCCACCTCGAGGCCGACATCCACGCCAACGAAGAGGGCACCAAGCTCGGCTACGGCAAGGGCGACTTCGTGCCGGACCTGACCGTGAACTACACGATCATCGACAAGTCCACCGGCAAGGAGGTCGAGGGCGGCAAGGCCACCTCCGGCACCTTCATGCAGATGAACGCCTCCGACGGCCCGCACTACGGCGCCAACGTCAAGCTCGACAAGGCCGGCACCTACCAGCTCAAGCTCTCGATCGAATCCCCGGCCGCCAAGGGCTGGATGCTGCACGTCGATCCGGAGACCGGCGTCACCGGCCGCTTCTGGACCGAGCCGATCGAGGTCACCTTCGACAACTGGGATTACACTCCTCGCCAGTGGTAATGAAATCCGCGGAACGCGGTTTCATTACCACGACGGAATGGCCGAGCCGTGAAGCAAACAGCCCGGTGGGCTGTTTGTAGGCGAGGGCGAGCGATAGCGAGCCAGCAGCAACGCGTTCGCGATAGCGAACGTCCGAATACTACCGGCGGTATCGTTGATTCCATTGTGGCGATAGGCAAAACGCTCCCTTCCGCACGAGGGGAGCTTTTGCTGTTTTTACGGCGTGCTGAACAAGGGACGAAAGGACGCGGATGCTTGAACAATTCGTGGCGGTGATGCCGGGGACGCTGGCCCCCGCATTGCTCGTGATGTGCCTGAGCGTGATGCTCACGGTCGGCGAGGGGCGCGACAAGCCGGTCAGCACGCATTGGCGTCTGGGCGGCCTGCTTGTCGGCACGGTCGCCGCGATCGTGTTCGCGGCCCTGCGCGCGACCGCCGTCATCAACCAGCGCACGTTCGTCAACTATCCGGTGCTGTGTGTCGCGGTCGTCGTCGACCTGCTCGCGATCGCGGTCGTCGTCGCGGCCCGCCGCATCACGACGAACTGGCAGCGCCACGCGGTCTGGATGCACGTCGCGAACGCGATCGCCGCGGTCGACATCGCGCTCACGCTGTTCTACGCGCTGCCCGACGTGATCCTGCAGCTGACGATCTGGGTCGAGCCCGGCGACCCGGTGTTCACGTCCGCGATGCTGCTGCGTGCGCTCGGATTCGCGCTGGGGCTTGCGATGTCGATCGTCGTCGCCGCGATCTTCCGCACGATGCGCTCGACCGCGGTGCGTCCCGCGTTCACGGCCGCCGTCGTGATCGTCATGGCGCTCCTGTTCGTGCAGCATCTGACCGGTCTCATGCAGATCCTGCAGGCGCGCGGATTCCCGATGAACCACACCGAGTTCGTGCTGCTCGCCTGGTCGATCAACAACAACCGCGGCATGATCATGGCGCAGGCGTTCGCGTTCCTGATCCCGGCCGTCGCGTCGATTGTGGCCGGGTTCCGCATGAAGACGAAGCCCGTCGACGGCGAGAACGACGCGACCGTGCGCCGACACAAGGCGTTCCGCCGTCGCGCGGTCGCGGCCGCCGCGTGGAGCGTCGTCGCGGCGCTCGGCGTGGCCGCGACGCTCACGTTCGGCGTGGCCTCCACCCAGCAGGAGATCACGCTCTCGCCGCCGGAAGCGTATTCGTTGAAGGACGGCGTGGCGACGATCCCGTTCACGCAGGTCGAGGACGGTCATCTGCACCGCTTCGAATACAAGGCGAAGGACGGCACGGTGATGCGGTTCATCATCATCAAGAAGAACGGCGGCGCGTACGGCATCGGCCTCGACGCGTGCGACAACTGCGGCGATGCCGGCTACTACGAGAAGGACGGCAAGATCATCTGCAAGAAGTGCGAGGTCGCGATCAACCTGGCGACCATCGGCTTCAAGGGCGGATGCAACCCGGTGCCGTTCCCGTACAAGACCGGCAACGGCAAGATCACCATCCAAACCGCCGATCTGGACGCGCTCAGCGCCCACTTCCAGTAAGTCAGGCAGGAGGTCACCATGTTCTTTCTGCGTATGATCGCGCGGTCGTTCACGCGCCAGCTGCGCCGGCGGCTGCTTATCGCGCTCACCGTGTGCCTGTCGGCCACGGTCAGCGTTTCGATGCTGGGCGTCGTCTTCGACGTCGGCGACAAGCTCAACGCCGAACTGTCGACGTACGGCTCGAACATCGTCGTGCAGCCGAAGGCCGACGCGGTCGTCTCCGACCTGTACAACACGACCGGCGTCACGGGCGCGGCCGCGCAGGCCGATCCGACCGCGTTCCTCAAGGAGTCGGACGCGGCCAAGATCAAGACGATCTTCTGGGCGTTCAACATCACCAACTTCGCGCCGCAGCTCAACATCCACGCCGAAGTCAACGGCGTGAACGCGCCGCTCGTCGGCACGTGGTTCAACAAGGAGCTGAAGCTCGCGTCCGGCGAGACGACCGTGGTCGGCGTCGACGGCATGCGCTCGTGGTGGAAGCTCGACGGCTCGTGGCCGAAAGACGATACCGATCAGGGCGTGATCGGTACGACGCTCGCGGGCCAGCTCGGCGTGAAGGTCGGCGACACGGTGACGCTCAAGAAGACCACCGCGTCCGGCAAGCACAACGAGCAGGCGATCAGGATCGTCGGCATCTATGATTCCGGCGACGACGAGAACGGCTCGCTGTACCTGTCGTCGTCCGTTGCGCAAGTGCTCGCCGACCTGTCTGACGCGGCCGACAAGATCGAAGTCAAGGCCCTGACCACGCCGGAGAACGACCTCGCGCGCAAGGCCGCGCAGAACCCGGCCGCGCTCAGCCAGGACGACTGGGAGACCTGGTACTGCACCGCGTACCCGAGTTCGATCGCCTACCAGATCGAGGAGGTGATCCCGGGCGCGGTGGCCAAGCAGGTGCGTCAGGTCGCCGCGTTGCAGGGCAACGTGTTGCAGAAGACGCAGGCCGTGATGATTCTGATGACCGTGCTGAGCCTGATCGCGGCGGCCGTGGCCGTGGCGAACCTGATGGTCGCCTCGATCGGCGAACGGTCGGCCGAACTGGCGCTGCTCAAGGCGATCGGCGCGACGGACGGCGCGGTCTCGCGTCTGATGATGGCCGAGACGGCCGCGATCGCACTGCTTGGTGCGATCGTCGGCGCGGGGCTTGGTTCGGGTGTCGCGCAGCTGATCGGACACGTCGTGTTCGGATCGGGCATCACGATGCGGCCGATGGTGTTCGTGCTCGTGTTCGTGCTGCTCGCGATCACCGTGCTGCTCGCGTCCGCGTCGTCGATCCGCTCGATCCTGAGCCTTCGCCCTGCGGAGGTGCTGCATGGCCGGTGAGTTCGGATTTGTGTTGCGTGTGATGCATGGAAGGGAGCGGTGAGATGACGAATACGGGGATGTTCTTCCGCATGCTGTTCAGCGCGGTGTTCCGCCGGCGCTCGCGTGCGATGATGGCGGTCGTCGCGTCGCTCGTCGGCGCGGCCACGCTGTTCTGCCTGGCGATGATCTGCATCGCCGTGCCGCAGCAGATGAACGAGGAGATGCGCGCGTACGGCGCGAACCTGATCGTCACGCCGACCTCGTCCGTGGACTCGTCGTCCGGCGACAAGGCCGGCATCGACGAGGCGATGGTCAAGCACACCACCGAGATGGTCGCGGCGAAGGGCTCCGAGAAGCACGCGACCTACCGGTACGAGAACGTGCGCGTGAACGCCGCACCGTACGTGATGGCCGGCGTGGACGCGAAGCAGGTGAAGAACCTCAACCATCACTGGGTGGTCGACGGCTCGTGGCCGTCCGACGGCAAGGTGCTCATCGGCCGCGACATCGCCGACGCGATCGGCCTCAAGGTCGGCTCGCGCATCACCATCGGCTACCGCGCGTCCGACAACTCGTCGTCCTCGTCGTCGTCCACTGATTCATCGTCGTCCGCCGACTCGTCCGACGGTACCAACGGCACCACGGACTCCCAGCAGTCCTCCTCCGGCCAAGCCATGCAGGACGGCCGCGTCTCCAGCGACATCATGGACACGTCCGGCACCGAATTCCGCGTCGCCGGCATCGTCGACACCGGCGGCAGCGAGGACTCGATCATCTACGCAACGAACGCCGACGTGAACAAGCTCACCGGCGTCACGCGCGGCGTCGACGTCATCGAATACTCCGCCGGCGCGAGCGATCTCAACGCGCTGGTGACCAGCATCAACGACATGACCTCCATGCACGTCAAGGCGCAGCAGGTCACCAAGATCACCGCATCCGACACGCGCATCATCACCATGCTGCAGACGCTGTTCTGGATCGTCTCGCTCGTCGTGCTCGTGCTCACGCTCGTCGGCGTCGGCACCACGATCAGTTCGATCGTCTCGCAGCGACGCAACGAGATCGGCCTGCGCAAGGCGCTCGGCGCCAGCTCGTCGGCGATCGGCGTCGAATTCTACGTCGAATCGGCCATGTACGGCCTCATCGGCGGCCTGATCGGCACCGCGGTCGGCTACGGGCTCGCGCAATGGCTGTGCGTGGCCGTGTTCGAACGTTCGATCGGCTTCAACTGGTGGCTCGGCGTCGCGTCCGTGCTGCTCGCGGCGCTCGTCGCGGTCGTCGCGTCGATCCCGCCCGTCCACCGCGCCACGCGCATCGACCCGGCCGTCGTGCTGCGCGAGGAATAATCGTCCCGACATTAGCGAGTAAGGAAAATCATCATGGATATGCTGCTTGAACTCGACCATATCTCGAAGATCTACGGCGACCTGCATGCCGTGGACGACCTGAGCCTGACCGTGCCGGCCGGGCAGTGGCTCGCGATCGTCGGCTCGTCCGGCTCCGGCAAGACCACGCTGATGAACATGATCGGCTGCATGGACACGCCGTCGAAGGGCTCGGTCAAGCTCGAAGGCCGCAAACTCGAGGACCTCAACGCCGGACAGCTCGCCGACGTGCGCAAGAACATGATCGGACTCGTGTTCCAGAAGTTCTACCTCGTGCCGCATCTGACGGCCGTGGAGAACGTGATGGTCGCGCAGTACTACCATTCGGTCGTCGATGAGAAGCAGGCGCTGGAGGCCCTGGACCGCGTGGGACTGAAGGACCGCGCGCACCACCTGCCGAGCCAGCTGTCCGGCGGCGAACAGCAGCGCGTGTGCATCGCGCGTGCGCTCATCAACGATCCGAAGCTGATCCTCGCCGACGAGCCGACCGGCAACCTCGACGAGAAAAACGAGAAGATCGTGCTCGACCTGTTCCGCCAGCTGCACGAGCAGGGCACGACGATCATCGTCGTCACGCACGACGCGCTCGTGGCGAGCTGCGCGGAACGCGAGATCATGCTCAACCACGGTGTGCTCGTGGGGGAGAAGTGGAACGACGACGCGGCGCGCGAGGCGTACGAGGCGGCGGGTGGTCGCCCGGCGTCTACGGGCGCTGAGGTCGAGGGCGCGCAGAGCGGCGAGACCGCGATCGGCTTCGCCGACCCGACCAAGGCCGCGAAGACCGGCGCGTGAGGCTTTTCTCGGCTCTCCTGGCAAGGGAGCTGTCACGCAGTGATTGAGGGGTAGTCAGAGGATTATGCGTTACGACGCTCGGCTACCCCTCAGCCCGCTTCACGGCCAGCTCCTCTGGCAAGGGGAGCCGAGACAATACTGATAGGTACAGTGGGTGGTATGAGCGATACGAGTAGGTTGAAGAAGTCGGCGGTCGCGGCGGCGGCCGGACTGGTGGTGGCCGGCGCGATGCTGGCCGGATGCGGCGAGCCGAAGGCCACGCCGATGAACGACGAATACGCGGGCAATTCGGGCGAGACCGAGCAGTCGCAGGAGGAACAGTCGCAGTCGTCGTCGGATGGCTCTTCGTCCGACTCGTCCGATTCGTCCGGATCGTCGTCGAGCTCGTCGACCGGCGCCGGCTCGCGCGACACCGGCACCAAGTCCGACAAGAAGGACACCGGCAACTACGCGGACGGCACGTACTCGGTCAACGGCCAGTACGGTCCGATCGGCGAGGACACGATCGACGTGCACGTGACCGTCAAGGATCAGAACGTCGAAAAGGTGGAGATCGTCGGGCACCCGTTCACGAGCATCTCCAAAAAGCACCAGACCGACTTCGCGAACGCGATCAACGGCGTGGTGGACGGCAAGCCGCTCAAGGATCTCAAAGTCGACACGGTCGCCGGCGCGAGCTGGACCACCGACGCGTTCAACGCCGCCCTCGAGGTCGCCCGGCAGGAGGCGTCGATCCAGTAGCGGTCCCCGGGATGCCTCGGGGTCAGGTTTACTCTCCACAGACCAACGCTGGGTTAGGGTTTGGCGTTGGTTTGTGGCGGGTGGAGTCATGCTTCTCGCCGGTTTCCAACGTTGTGAGGGTGTTCGGCGTTGGCTTGAGGTGGGTAACAACATGATTCTCGCCAATGTATAACGCTCGGTCGCCTCTCGGCGTTGGTTTGTGGCTGGAGTATCCGCCGGGAGTCGGCATGGGGTGGCATACGAGAAGGATGCCGGATACCCGTAATCATTCAGGGAAACAGGTTCGCCTCCGCTGATAGCGTGGACCGTATGACTGAAGAGCTTGAACCCACCGCGAAGATCGAATCGCAGCTGGCGGCCGCGCCGGTGGCAACGGCCGACGCGGATGATGCGGACGGCATCGGGCCGGTCATCGGCATCCCCGGGGAGGTGCCCGTGGAAACCGGGCAGTCGGAACTGCAGGACGCCGCATCCGTGGCTGCCGTTGATCCGGCGTCATCGGAATCCTCCGACGAGCCGCAAATCGAGCCGCAAACCGAGTCGTACACCGAGCCGCAGGACGGGCCGATTCCCGGCGACGTGAACGGCGACGGCGTCGTCGACATCGACGACAAGCGACTGCCGCTCGTCACGCGCGTCTACGGCATCATCCTGCTCGTACAGGGTCTGCTCACCGTGCCGATGATCGTCATCGCGTTCGGCTACGCGATCCGCGCGATCGTCGACGGCGACGCGACGCTCGACCAGGCCGACCTGACCGTCATCCTCAGCTGGATCTCCGCCGTGCTCAGCTCGGCCACGACCGTCGTGCTCATGATCTTCGGCGGTCTGCTCACGTTCAACAAACGCAAGCATGCGGCCCGCTGGACCGAAGTGCTCATCCCGATGACCATCGCGGAAGGCCTGTTCGCGGTCATGCTCGACGGGCTCGGGCTCAACCTGCTCTCGCCGATCATCCAGCTCGTGATTCTCGTCACGCTGTCGATCACCGTCGATCCGGCACTGCGCGAGGAACGCCGGCTCAAGGCCGCGCTGTGGCGCATGGACGAGCGCGCCGCGTACGAGGACGCGGCCTCGCGCGGCATGCCCGGCCGCGACCTGACCGGCAAAGGCTATATTTCGCTCGACTTCTTCAACCTGTTCTGGCTGTTCGTGGTCGGCTGCGTGTTCGGCCTGACCATCGAAACGATCTACCATTTCGCGCTGTACGGCGGCGAACTGCAGGACCGCGCGGGCCTGCTGTGGGGACCGTTCTCGCCGATCTACGGATTCGGCGCGGTGATCCTCACGGTGCTGCTCAACCGGCTGTGGCGGTCCAACTGGCTGCTGATCTTCTGCGCGAGCGCGGTGATCGGCGGCACGTTCGAATACCTGACCAGCTGGTTCATGGAGGTCGCGTTCGGCATCACCGCATGGGACTACACCGGCCAGTGGCTGTCGATCGACGGGCGCACGTCCGGCAAGTACATGTTCTTCTGGGGGCTGCTCGGGCTCGCGTGGATCAAGCTGATCCTGCCGCATCTGCTCGCGATGATCCAGCGGATCCCGTGGAAATGGCGGTACGGCCTGACCGCGGTGTGCTTCGCGTTCATGCTCGTGGACGCGGCGATGACCCTGATGGCGCTGGACGCATGGTATTCGCGGCTCGCCGGCATCGCGACCGATTCGCCGGTCGCGGACTTCTTCGCGCGGCACTACGGCAACGAGTTCATGGCGGACCGGTTCCAGACCATGAGCCTCGACCCGTCCAAGGCCGGGCGCATGTAGGTGGCGTGCGTGCGCGGGGCGCGGGTGTACCGTGGGGTGCATGAGCAATACCGTGAATGATCAGGGACATGACACCGTGGCCGGAACATCCGAATCGACTGGAACATCCGAATCGACCGGCGCGACCGGAACGCAGACCGCGTACTTCGCCGGCGGCTGCTTCTGGGGACTTGAACGATACTTCCAGAACGTCGACGGCGTGACCGACACGACAGTCGGCTACGCGCAGTCGCAGGTCGCCTCGCCCACGTACGAGCAGGTCTGCTCGGGCGCGACCGACGCGGCCGAAACCGTGCAGGTCGAATTCGACCCGGCACGCGTCAGCCTGCGCACGCTGTCGCTGCTGTTCCTCGAAGTCATCGACCCGTTCTCCGTCGACCGGCAGGGCGAGGATACGGGCCGGCAGTACCGCACCGGCATGTTCTACACGGACGATACGCAGCGGGCCGTGTACATCGCCGCGCTGGAACAGCTCGTCGACCGTCAGCCGCAGCGTCCGGCCGTGCTCATCGAACCGCTGCGCAACTTCTACCCGGCCGAGGACCGTCATCAGGACTATCTGATCAACAACCCCGGCGGCTACTGCCACGTGCCGTTCGCGGCGATCGCCAACGTGAAGCGGCGCCAGAAGTACGTGGAGCGCATCTGGGACCTGACGCTGGAACAGTTCGCCGTCACGCAGCAGGCGGCCACCGAGCGCCCGTTCGTCAACGAATACGACGAGGAATTCGAGCCGGGCATCTACGTCGACATCGTCAGCGGCGAACCGCTGTTCTCCTCGCGCGACAAATTCGACTCCGGCTGCGGCTGGCCGGCGTTCTCGAAGCCCATCGCCGACTCGCTGCTCACCGAGCACGAGGACCATCGCATTCCCGGACGCGACCGTATCGAAATCCGCACGGCCGAAACGCAGATCCACCTGGGACACGTGTTCAACGACGGCCCGGCCGACCGCGGCGGACTGCGCTACTGCATGAATTCCGCCGCGTTGCGGTTCATACCGCGCTCGCGCATGGAGGCGGAAGGCTACGGCGACTGGATCGCGGCGGTGGACGACTGACGGTTCATTGAACGTTCATCCGGTACCGCGCGAGCCGCACGCAAGGATCGGCATAATCGAATCATGGATGCGGATATGCGGGCGGACGCCGTGGACGCCACCGAGGACGCGGCACAAGAGGCGTGGAACCGGGTCAAACCCTGGTCGGGAATCCCGGCGGCGCTGTGCTTCGTCGCGTGCTGGACGGTGATCGTGGTGACGTTGCTGGTCGTTCCGGCCACGCACGAACTGGCGACTCATCCGAAGGAGCACACTCCTGTGATGCTGGGGTTCATGGCATTGGCGTTCGTGATATCGAAGGTGGTGGCGCGGCTGCAGGTCCTCTGGCATCGGGTCCACATGCCGGACGGGCTGGTCGGAGCGGACACGGCGGCGTTCGTCGCGCAGGGATACGAAATCGTCGGCGGCAACGATTATTACGACGATGACCATGATGAGCGGATGCCCAGAACGGTGCGCACCATCCTGTTCCGTCCGGCGGCGGGGGATCGCAAGATCAGCGTGTTCGCGTATCCCGCAGGCAGCGATGAGACCCGGCTCCGGGGACGGGCGCGACGCATCACCCTGCTGATTTCCGGGTCGCGGGTCCGTGTGGATGATGCCTCTGCGGGCGACTGGTTTGCGGGCGGGTCTTCTGGGGCTGATGCTTCCAGGGGTGGTTCTTCTGCGGCCCACCCCAAGCCCAAGTACAAAGAAAACGGCCAATACCTGCTGGTCTTGGACAAGTCGGCCCCGTCGGGGCAGGCCGGGTTCTGACGTTGCTTTGGGCTTCGGGCTGATTGGCCGGAATATGGGCGACGGTGCATGCTGTTACGCTGGATGGTGCAAGCGCGGGCAAGTCGTTTGCACCCATACTTGCCGTGCTGGCCTCCACACGTAAAAGGATTCCGTCGCCCGATACGAATGGCGTCGGGGGTTGCAAAGCCCCGGAACGTATCCAGTCCCACCACGGGGACGCTAAGCATCGTGGGGAACGCGTCCGCGCAGGTGGGCATGGATTGTCGCCGCGGTAGACGTGAAAGGCCGCAAGCAAGCCGGTCAGTCCAAGGGCTCCGGCTTCTTTCGCTTCAGGAGAGATTTGGACTGACGTTCTCGCTATTTCGTCACAAGGTCCAGTACTACCCACTCAGGCAGGGCGAGCAATGATCCGATTCTCTAGTGGGAAGCACTTCCCACTAGGTTCCCACTAGTTCTCACTAGAATCGTCCCGGCGATCCAGTCTGATGGTGGCTCCGACAGTTTGCTTTTTCATCCAGCGGTTGCCTCTCGAATTGGAATCGGTGTACAAGTACCGCTATCCATGAAGACTCCGAAGTACTATGACATGCTATGACATGCTATGACATACACATGTCGGAGTATGTCACTCTTGGTTGTAGTACTGCTTGGGATCACGCGGCCCGGATCCGTGCCAGTGCAGCAATCCCTGCTGAACGAGCTGTTCCAATGCTCTTGACGCCGTACGCGAATGCACTCCCGCCTTTTCAGCCAGTCGCTTGGGGGTCACTTTCCCCTCGACCGTGGCAATGGTCAGTGCTTCACGCTCGATGCCGGTCAGCCCGGTGGCGGGTATTTCGGTCTGGTTGACGATGGACGGGTCCGTGTCGTGTCGTTCGCTGAGGTAGGGCACGCGTTGCCTGATGTTATTGCGGAGCACGAGTTTGACCATGAAGTTGTTGGGTTCGCTGTATTCGGGGTCGGACAGGCCGAGCTCGGCCATTTCCTCGTACATGCGGTGCACGCCCTCGTTGAGCTCGCGCACCAGCTCGAACGCGGTGAGCACATGGCAGATCTTCGGGTTGCGCGCGTACCGGGTGGTGCGCATGTTCTCCTCGTTCTACGGATGGGCTCAGCGCAACGGCAGGCGTAACGACAATCCGGTGGACGATCTACCCTCCATCAAGCGCGAACACCGCAAGAAGCGTGCCGCACCCGAACAAGCCGTGATCATCGGCCGCGATAGCAGCGATCCGCTCACGAGGCTGATCATCAGGCTCGCCGCCGACGCAGGACTGCGCCGCGCCGAAATCGCACAGGTGCGCGGCGACGATCTGATCGACGACGCATTCGGCTGGAGTCTAATCGTCCACGGCAAAGGCGGCAAGGACCGCATCGTGCCGCTCAGCGACGAGCTGGCCATCGAAATACGCCGGCGAGGCCCCGGTTGGCTGTTCCCCGGAGAAAAAGTCTGCGACCACATCTGCGGCGACACCGTCTATCGCATCATCAAGGAAGCCACCGGCTACCCGCCCCACTCATTGCGCCGCCGCTTTGCGACCGCCGCATACATCACTTCCAACGGCAACGTCATGGCCATCAAGGAGATCCTCGGACACGAAAGTCTGTCCACCACGCAAGGCTACATCACCGTCAGCGGTCGGACCTTGCGTACCGTGGTTAACCAGGTCATCGGTTACAGGGAACGGGACATGTCGGCCGACGGCGAACGTCGGGAACGTGAGTGAGCCGAGCTGCTAGCCGGCTCCGTCTGCCAACAATCCCGAGAAACGCAAAACACCTTAAGGCAGGCGTCGCAGCATGGCCGGGGTGAGTTCGTACCGGTCGCCGTACATCGTCCAGTGCAACGGGAGTGTCAGTCGGAAGTTGCCGTCGTTGATGAATCCAAGTTGGGTCTGCAGTCGCGATAGGTCGCGGTGGGCTTCTTCCGATTGCATCACCGGGGTGCGGGCATCGAGGAACGCGCGCAGGTAGGTCGCCTCGTCGCCTCCCCGGGAGGGCGTCGTCGCAGTCTGCATCGCCGCGGCGCGGATCGCCTGGAAACTGCTGCCGTCGTCCGCGGATCCCGGACCGTGGACGACCAACGCATCGTAGTAGATGTACTGCCCCAAAGGCGAGAGGCCGTCCTTGCGCGCATACCGGACGGCGGGGTCGAGGTATTGCTCGTGCACGATGTTGTTCTGCGCCTCGATGAACTTCCGGTCACGGGCCGCGCGTTTCCACGCAGCGGTGAAACCATCACCCAGCCCCTTGTGGGTGTCGGTGCCGTTGGCGTCGGCCAGCGCGGGCAGGAACCGCGCGAGCCGGTTGTCCGGTTCGATCCGCGTGTATCGGCGCACCACGTCGAGCATGTCGCCGGTGCCGGAAGTGAACCCTACGATGCCACCCGTGTATCCTCGCCCGTCGCCGATGTCCTCGATGTATGAATACGTCCGGGAGTAGTCAGTGGTGCTGTTCTCGGCGCTGGAGACCAACGCGAACACGATCTTGCGCAGGTCTCCAGCGGCGATGGTCCGCTCGTCGGCGGAGTGTGGGGATTGCGTCGGCACGGGCGATGCGGCGACTCTGACATTGTGCAGCCGCATGGCCGACTGCGATGCGGAACACCAGGCGCCGGACAGGGCGACGATCACGGCTATGGACGCGGTCGCCAGCATGCCGACGCGCGCCGGCATGCTGGCAGGGATGTTGCCCTGCGTCGATGGTGTGGTGTCGTTCATCGTTCAGTGGTTGCGGATGGCGTTGCGCAGGGGCAGGACGCTGGTGGGCGAGACTGACAGTTCGTCGAGTCCGATTTCAAGGAACGTGTCGGTCAGGCTCAGGTCCGCGCCGAGTTCGCCGCAGATGCCGCACCAGATGCCGTGACGATGCGCGGCCTCGGTGGCCATGCGGATCATGCGCAGCACGGCGGGCGAGTGCGGGTCGGCGAATCGTCCGAGGTTCGGGTTCTGCCGGTCGCAGGCCAGCGTGTACTGGGTCAGATCGTTGGTGCCGATGGAGAAGAAGTCGACTTCGGCGGCCAGTTCGTCGGCCATGATGACCGAGGCGGGCGTCTCGATCATGATGCCGACCTGGATGTGCTCGTTGAAGTCGACGTGTTCGCCGCGCAGCTCGTTCTTGACCTCGTCGAGGATCTGCTTGGCGTCGCGCACTTCCTGGACCGAGGTGATCATGGGCAGCATGATGGCGATGTTGCCGTACACGGAGGCGCGTAGCAGGGCGCGCAGCTGGACCTTGAAGATCTCCGGGCGGGTCAGGCAGATGCGGATGGCGCGGTAGCCGAGTGCGGGGTTGTCCTCGTGCTCCAGGTTGAAGTAGCCGACCTGCTTGTCCGCGCCGATGTCGAGCGTGCGGATGACGACCAGACGGTCGCCCATCTTCTGCGTGACTTCCTTGTAGGCTTCGAACTGGAATTCCTCGGTTGGGTAGTCCTCGCTCTCCAGGTACAGGAACTCGCTGCGGAACAGGCCGATGCCCTCAGCGTCGTTGGCCAGCACGGCGGTCACGTCGGAGGGGCGGCCGATGTTGGCGTACAGGCGGACCTGCTGGCCGGACTTGGTCTCGGTGGGCTTGCCCTTGAGCTCCTGCAGGAGGCGCAGACGCTCCTCGTACTTGGCCTTCCTGCCCCGGTATTCGGCCAGCGTCGTTTCGTCCGGGTCGACGAATGCCATGCCGCTGGTGCCGTCGATCACGGCGGTGTGGCCGTCGTCGTCCGGGTCGAAGGCGTCGCCGATGTCGATGATGGCCGGCAGGCCCATCGTGCGGGCCAGGATCGCGGTGTGCGAGTTCGCGGATCCTTTGGCGGTCACGAAGCCCAGGACCTTGGCGCGGTCGAGCTGCACGGTTTCGCTGGGGGCCAGGTCCTCGGCGAGAATGATGTGACTCTCACCGCCTTCGTCATCCGCAGCAGCCCCGCCGCGCTTGCCTTCGAGCACGTTGATCACGCGGCGGGAGACGTCCTTGACGTCGGCGGCGCGCGCCTGCATGTAGGAGTTGTCCATTGCAGCGAACATGGCGGCGAACTGTTCGGCGGTGCTCTTGACCGCATACTCGGCGTTCACCTTGCTTTGCGTGATGAGGGCCTCGACGCTTTCCACGTAGTCGGGGTCCTGGAGCATGAGCTGGTGGGTGTCGAACAGTTCGGCCTTGCCCTCGCCGAGTTCGGCGGCGGCCTTGTTGCGCAACTGCTTCAACTGGGCGACGGCCGCATCGCGTGCCGCGCGGAAACGCTCCACTTCGGTCTTCGGGTCGTTGACCACGCGACGTTCCACGGCGTGGTCGGCGGTGTCGAGCACGCGGATCGTACCGATGGCGATACCGGCCGAAACCCCGACTCCCTGTATTGTCCGCATCACAGGTTCTCCTTGAGGAACTGCTCGAATTCCGCGGCGGCCTTGGCTTCGTCGTTGCCCTGTACCTTGACATTGACCTCGTCGCCCTGCTTGACGCCGAGACCCATGACGCCGAAGATGCGCTTGGCGTCCACGGACTTGCCGTCGCGGGTGATGATGATGCTTGACTCGTATTTCTGGGCTTGGGAGACCAGAAGGCCGGCCGGGCGGGCGTGCATGCCCTCGGGGTCAGATACGGTGAATGTGAATTCCTGAGACATGATAATGCTCCTTATGCGTTTGACGCGCGTCGTATACTGCGATTTACAGCTGCTCGCCGTTGGTGGCGATGACCTTCCGGTACCAGTCGAAGGATTTCTTGCGGCGACGCTCGAACGTGCCGTGTCCTTCGTCGTCGGCGTCGACGTAGATCAGCCCGTAGCGTTTCTTGAATTCGCCGGTGCCGAAGCTGACCAGGTCGATGCATCCCCACACGGTGTAGCCCATGACCTCCACGCCGTCGAGGTCGATGGCCTTGCCGACCTGTTCGATGTGCGCGCGCAGATAGTCGATGCGGTCGTCGTCGTCGATGGTGCCGTCCGGGTTGACGGTGTCATATGCGCCGTAGCCGTTCTCCACAATGAAGATCGGCTTGCGGTAGCGTTCGTACAGGACGCTCAGCGCGTAGCGCAATCCGACCGGGTCGATCTGCCAGCCCCATTTGGAGGCGGGGATATACGTGTTGCGCACCACGCCGGCGATGCCGGAGTCAAAGTCGCCGGGAGTGGAGGCATCTGCGGACAGGGCCATCGACATGTAGTAGCTGATGGAGATGAAGTCGACCGTGCCTTCGGCGATGGCCGTCTCGTCTCCCGGCTCCATGCGCGGGGCCACATCCTCACGGGCCCACATGTTCCGCGCGTAGTTCGGGTATTCGCCGTTGACGTACACGTCGCCGAACACGAGTCGGTCGCGCATGGCGACTTCGGCGCGCATCACGTCGTCGGGGTTGCAGGTGGCCGGGTAGATCGGCACGATGGCCAGCATGCAGCCGATCCGGAAGTCGGGGTTGATTTCGTGGCCGCGCTTGACGACCAGGGCGCTGGCGACGAACTCATTGTGCACGGCCTGCCAGACCTTGCGCTTGCGATCGTGGATCGTGTCCGTCTCGGAGAACCGGATACCGGAGTCGGTGTAGGCGAAGATCGGGTTTTCGAGGTTCATCTGGTTGTTGACCTCGTTGAAGGTCAGCCAGTACTTCACCTTGGTCTTGTAACGTTCCATGACGGTGAGCGCGAACTTGACGAACAGGTCGATGAGCCTGCGGTCGGTGAACCCTCCGTATTTGAGGCTCAGGTTGAGCGGCATCTCAAAGTGCGAGAGCGTCACGACCGGCTCCATGCCCTTGGCCTTGAGGTCGTCGAACAGGTCGTCGTAGAACCTCAGTCCGGCCTCGTTGGGCTCGTCCTCCTCGCCGTCAGGGAAGATGCGCGACCAGGCGATGGAGGTGCGGAAGCACTTGAAGCCCATCTCCTGGAACAGCGAGTCATCGCCGCGGAAGCGGTGGTAGTAGTCGTTGCCCCAGTGGTTCGGGTAGATCTTGCCAGTCTCGACACGGTCGGTGATCTGCCGGGGCACGCCGTGAGCGCCTGCGGTCATCACGTCGGCGATGGACACGCCCTTGCCGTCTTCGTTCCACGCACCTTCGAGCTGGTGGGCGGCCACTGCGCCACCCCACAGAAAGTTGCTTGGGAAACCCATGTTTGTGTTCCTTTTCCTGAAAAACCTTATGGTTCAGTTGAACTTCTTGTACAGTGCGATGAGCTCGTCGACCAGCAGCTTGACGGTCTCCGCGGCCATCATCTGGTCCTCGACGTGCGTCATGAGCAGGCTGACCTCGATCTTTTCGCCCGCTGCCTCGCGCTGCACGAGGTTGGTGTGCAGCTCATGGCCGGTCGCGAAGCTCTGGTCGCCGCTCTTGATGAGTTCGTCGGCCTTGTCGTAGTTGCCGGCCTTGGCCGCCTGCAGCGCCTCGATGTAGTCGGATTTGGCGCTTCCCGCGGCCGTAATCATCTGGAAGCAGAGGGTCTCCCAGTCGAAGTCCTTGTTGTCTTCTGCCATTGTTACCACCCTTGGTTCGTTCGTTTGGTTGTCGGTTGTCTGTCTGTTGGTGTCGGGTTACTTTGCGGCGATGGCGATGGCGTGTTCGAGTACCTTGTCGCCGCGCACCATGCCGTAGTCCTGTGGGTTGATGGCTTCGACCGGCTTGCCGGGCAGCAGCTTCTTGACGTGGTCGAGCTCGTAGCGCACCTGTGGGCCGAGCAGCACGGCGTCGGCGTTCGCTGCCTTCTCCTCGACCTCGGAGATCGGGTAGGCGTCGATCTCGGCCTCGATGCCCTTGGCCTCGGCGGCGGCGCGCATCTTCTTGACCAGCATGCTGGTGGACATTCCGGCGTTGCAGCACAGTACGATCTTCATGGTGTTGTTCCTTTCAATGGGCCCCGCACCGGTCGTGGGGGCGGTTGGTTGTTATGGGTGTTGTGAGCGTTGATAAGGCGGGAGCCCGGCAAGGGTGGTCGCTCGTACCGGGCTCCCATGTGTCGTCCGACCGTCGCCGATCGGAAGATCGGAGCCGTTCGATGCGCCGGCTCAGGCCTTGGCCGCCGCGGCAGCGGTCTCGAGATCGGATTCGTTGGCGGCCTGTTCGGCGATCCACGCCTGGTCCTGCTTCTTGACGAACGGCAGGTAGACGGCCACGGAGATCACGAGGATGATGAGCTGGATGAGCGCGCCCTTCCAGCCGCCCAGCAGGAAGCCGGAGATGATCACCGGGGTGGTCCACGGCACTTGGACGGCGCCGAACGGGGGCATGAAGCCGATGTACATCGCGCCGTAAGTGATGATCATGGCGATCAGCGGCACGACGATGAACGGGATCAGGAAGAACGGGTTGAACACGATCGGCAGGCCGAAGATGACCGGCTCGTTGATGTTGAACAGGCCGGGCACGATGGACAGCTTCGACATTTCCTTCATCTGGCTGGACTTGGCCACGATCAGGCCGGCGATGAGCAGGCCGAGTGTGATGCCGGTGCCGCCGAACTTGACAAAGCAGTCGACGATCTGCGGGGTGAGGATGTGGCCGCCGTCGGCGGTGGTCACGGCCTTGCCGGCGTCCATGAGGGCCTGGTTGGCCACGGAGTTTGCGGTCAGCAGCGGGGCCATGATGCCCATGACGACGTTCGGGCCGTGGATGCCGCACCAGAAGAGGATAGAGATGAGCAGGGTGATGATGATCGCGCCGGCCCAGTTGTCGGTGAGGTTCTGCATCGGGGTCTGCAGGATCTTGAAGATGAGCTCGGTGAAGCTCACGCCGCCGAACGCCTGGCACAAGTGGTAAATGACGGCGGAGCCGAGCACCACGAAGAAGCCAGGGATCATCGCGGAGAACGCGTTGGACACGCCTTCGGGCACGGAGTCGGGCAGCTTGATCTTGAGGTTATGCTTCATGCACTTGACGAACACCAGGCCGGACAGCAGGCCGACGATGATGGCGGTGATCACGCCGTTGCCGCCGGTCCACGAGGTGGAGATCGCACCAGACACGGAGGCGGTGGCACCCTCCTTGATCGCGTCGACGGTGCTGTGATCGATGCTCACCGAGGACGGTGAGAGGATGAAGAAGGCGACCAGGGCCAGCAGACCGGAGGAGATGCCGTCCTCCTTCTCGTTGCGCGCGTAGGCGTAGCCGATGCCGACTGCGATGATGATGGCCAGGATGTTGAACGTGCCGGCGGACACCTGATTCAGGCCGATGTTCCACTTGTCGGTCAGCAGGTTGTTCATGAAGTCCGTGTAGCCCTCGAACGGCAGGTTCGCGAGCAGCAGGAACAGTGAACCCACCAGAGTGGCCGGCATCGTGAGCACGAAGCCGTCCTTCAATGCGGTGACCGCCTTGGTCGTCGCGAATTTCATGAAGCCGTTGAGCAGTGTATTGCCGAACTCCTTCATTCTCGTCCTCCTTCGGACTGGTGTGATTGTTCCGGGCGGGCTTTGCGCCGGCCCGGCATCTTCGATCAATAGTCATTCGGATGGATAGGAAACATTCGAATGACTTAAAGAGAATATATGACAATCATTCGGCTGTGTCAAATTCATTCGAATGATTATCGGGTGCGGCGTGTCGCATTGGAACGCCGCGGATCAACGGGACGGCGCGGTCGCGGCGTCGGCCATCCGCATCCGGCCGCGTCTGTTACGTCCGCGCGCGGTGACCTACTTCAGATCGGCGAGGTTGAAGAACGTGGCCTTCTCGTAGTGGTAGTAGACCGTACCCGCGTTGAACAGCCGCCCGTTGGACAGATACGCGTCGTCCTCGACCACCAGGGCCGGGTCTCCGGCGGACAGTCCCAGCAGATCAGCCTGGCCGTGGTCCAGCTTGCGCGCGTACATCAGCTTGTCGGCGAAGCCGGGAATCAGCCCCAGGTCCTCGCGGATGTACGAATAGATGGATCCGTTGGCGATTTCCTCGTTGAGGTACGGCACGAACTCCTTGAGATACAGGGCGTACTCGATGGCGAACGGCTCGCCGTCCAGCAGACGCAGGCGCGAGACGCTGTAGATCTTGGCGCCGGAGGCGCACTTGAGCCGCGTGGAGTCCTTGCCTGCCTCGCGCTGCTCCAGCTTGATCACCTTGGAGGACACGGCGTGGCCGGGGAACTCGGAGGTCATGCCCCTCGTGTTGTTGATGTTGAGGCATCCCTCCCGCTTGTTCTCCCGGACGAACATGCCACTGCCCTGCACCGGATACACGTCGCCCAGATCGACCAGCAGGGCTATGGCGTTGCGCACGCAGTAGCGTGTCACGCCGAAATGCTCCATGAGCTCGGGTTCGGTGGGCAGCTTGCCCGTGTCGTGGTACTTGCCCTTGTCGATCTCCACCTTGAGGATCTTCGCCAGCTCGCGGTACTTCATACGACCTCCGCAATCGCATCGTTCCATCGCGCCATGTCGACGCGGTATACGATAGCCATCGTATCGCATGACTCGTATTCATTCGAACATCTGGGCACCCCGATGTCCGAACGTCCTGCGAGTCATTCGCATGAATCACGTCTGCCGCGAAGACCGTCCACGACATGCCGGTCATTGGATCAGTGGCGGGTCGTCATGGTGTTCGAGCACGGCCGCGACTATCACGTTGATGGCGTAGCGCGTGTACTCCGCGAGGTCGATGGCGACGCCGTCGCCCTCCGGCGAATTCGCCGTTTCGCCGTCGCCCTCGCCCTGCTGCAGCAGCCACTGGTATTGCAGACCGTCCATGACCGCGATGATGGCGGAACTTGCCATCTCGGCCTCCGCCATGTTGATGGTGGCCTTGCGCTCCTTGGCCATTTGGACGAACGAGGCCATCAGGTCGTTGCGCAGATCCCGGTAGCGGTCCCGGAAATACGGCATGCTGGCGTTCTTCTCCACGGCCGATTCGCCGGACACCATGGTGAACAGCCGCACCATGCCTGGGTGCTTTGCATTGTCGTCGGCGGTGGCGGCAAGGTGACGGAACCAGTCCTCGCCGTGGTCGACATGCGCCCGTTCGCGTTGCACGCCGCCGGAGACGTCCCTGTTCTTCACCACCTCCATAAGCAGCGCGCGTTTGGATCCGAAGTGATGGAGCACGCCGGCCCGGGTAAGGCCGGTGCGTTCGGCGATCTCTTCCAGCGTGCCGTCGTTGAATCCTTTCTCCCCGAACACCTCGGCGGCGGCGGCGATGATCTCGCGCCGCTTCTGCTCGGTTTCGGGACGGTGCTTACGCGGCTTGACCTGGCGCTCCTGAGCGCCGCCCTGCACATGTTCCTGCATGATGACCTACTTCACAATCATGGTTTTTTCTATACGGTTCCATACGACATTCACCGGCGGGATCGAACCTGCAACGACCATATCACTCCGCGCACGCCCAGCGGACGAGCCATGCCCTCGCATAGCAGGTCAGACCCGGGAAGAACAACACCGCCGCAAGCAGCAGCCATGGCACGAACATCACCGACAGCGCGGCGGCCAGCAACACGCACGCCATCAGCGCGGATTGCAGCACGTGCCCCAGCCCCAGCGAGACGGCCTCCCGAAATAACACGGCCAGCGGCAGGCTCTGCCCCGATCGGAGCGCGAGCAGCGGAAACACGTTGACGCATGTCAACATCCACACGGCGCCGACCACGACCAGCGGCATCAGCGCGTACTGGCTGCCGCCGGTCAGTGCGGCGACGCCCCAGTACGCGCCAAGCAACGCGGCAAATCCGGCGATCACGCTCAGCCACATGGCGACCGCCCGTCCGAAATCCCTCCGGTACGCCGACCAGAAGCGGGACATGATGGGCACGTCCCCCTCCTCGATCATGTCGAACCGAGTGCGGAACATCGCCGTCGCGCTCACGCCGATCGTGACGACCGGCAGACATCCCAGCAGGAACAGCAGGCTCAGCTCCATCACCTGCCAGATTTGCTCCAGCACCTGATACAGCTTGCCGTCAATGGAGAACAGTTTCATCGTGCACCATCATCCGCGTCGTCCCAGACCACGGTCGCCGCCGCCTTGGACGGCAGCGACACCGTGCGGGACGGACCGGCCACGCCGACGACGTCCACGCCCACCCGCGCATCATGATTGGAGTCGTTGAACAGCACGACGACCACGGACCCGTCCTCGTTGCGGCAGGCCAGCGAACGCACGCCACCGTTCTGGTCACTGCCGATGCGCACCGCGCCGGGGCGGATGAACTTGCTGAAATGGGCCAGACCGTAATAGTCCAACATGTACTCTGCCGTCCGAGTGCGCCGATCGACGCGCAGCAAACCGCGGCAGGTGCTGCGGCCGAAGCCGGGCACGACCGGGCCGTTGTGTTCGTCGAGCGCGAGGTTCCACAGGATGAACGATTTGGAGCCGTTGCGCAGGATGTCGATGCCGGTGCGCATGAGGTTGCTGAACGCCGGCTCGAATTCCGGGATCCATTCACCACCGGAACCTTCGGTGAAGTACACGTCCTTGGCGGGGAAATGCGAGGCGACGCGGGACTGGCTGACGGCGCGGCCACCGTACCAGTGCCAGGCGATGCCATCGAACGCGTCTTCGGCGGCATCAAGCAGGTCGAACGCGTAGTCGACGCGGTCCCAGTTGTGGTCGTATCCGAGCACACGCGTTTCGAGACCCGCGTCGCACAGGGCGGGGCGCAGGAAGTCGCGTACGAAGCGGGCCTCCCGGTCGGCCGGGAACAGCATGCCCGGATAATGGCCAGGGACGAACAACGGCTCGTTCTGCGGCGTTACGGCGAACACCGGAACACCCTGTTCGGCGTATGCCTGGAGGAAACGCACGAAGTATCGGGCGTATGCCTCGTAGCAGTCCTCCCTGAGCTCGCCGCCGATCATGGAGCCGCTGGTCTTCATCCAGCCCGGCGCACTCCACGGCGAGGCGATGAGTCTGAGCCGTGGGTTGAGTTCCATGGCCCATGTGGTCAGAGGAAGGATGCTTTCGAGGTCATGTCCGATCGAGAAACGATCGAGACTCTCGTCGCGCTGTCCGTCCGGCATGTCGTCATAGCTGTAGATCGTACGCGCGTAGTCCGAGGCTCCCATCGGGTTACGCAGCAGGGACAGCCCGATGCCGAGCTTGGGGTCGAACAGTCTGGACATCGCGGTCGCGCGGTCCTCCTCGTCGAGCACCTGATCGATCAGATGTGCGGATGCGTCGGTGAACGACGCGCCGAATCCGTCGATGCTCTGGTAGGAATGGGTTGGATCGGCCGTTATCGTCACGTCGGCGGCACCGGGGTCGGTCCCGTCGATCGGCTCGAACATATGCTTGGGGCCGTCTGTCAGATACATGGTGCGCATGGGTTCCTCTTCTTCGGATGCGGATGTCGGATGCGGATGTCGGATGCGGATGTCGGGTGGGACCCGCGGGAGAGCGGGCGTCCCGGTCATTCGCCGAGCAGCTTTTCGTTCTGCTTGATCTTCTCGTTGCGGATCGCGTTGATGGCGTCGATGTCGTTGTTCTTCAGGAACGTCTTGTACTGGTCGACGAGCCTGTCGAACTGCTTGTCCGAGCCGGCGCGGATGAGCGAGACCAGCGTGGACGACCATTTGGTCGTGATGGCCGAATACGAACGGGCCTCCAGCGTGCCGGCGTCCGGCGCGATGTTCTCGATCTCGTACTGCGGGGTCAGGTACTGCTGGTTGTGCTCCTGGAACTGCTTGATGGCGTCGGCGAAGGAGTCCTTGTTGAGCGCCTTATACCGGTCGTGGCCGAAGAGCACGAACTCGCCCATGCGGTATTCCTTCTGCCATTTCTCGGAGTCGTTGAGGCGGATCTTGTCAGCGGCGGGCGTCCATGAGACGGTGCCGTCGGCGTTCGTCGTATACGTTTCGCCTTCGATGCCGTAGTTCACGAGCATCTCGCCGTAGTCGGACAGCAGGTAGGTGAAGATCTGGATGGCTTTGGCCGGGTTCTTGCACTGCTTGGTGATGTAGCTGACGGTCCAGCCGCTCAGGCCGGTCTCGCTCAGCGTCGGCTTGCGCCCTTTGGTGCTGCGGATACCGTCGATGGCGACGTACTGTCCGGCCGGGTCGTTCGACGCCCACTGCTGCAGCGGGGCGCTTTGGCCGACGAAGCTGGTGAGCAGCATGGTCGCGTATTTGCCGGTGCTTTCCTTTTCCTTGAAGGTGTCGCCGTCGTCGGCGAAGCTGTCGTCGGAGATGTTGCCGTCCTTGTGCACCTGCCGCAGCGCCTTGAGCCAAGTCAGGTAGTCTTCGTCCATCTGACGGTCGTAGAACGTGCCGTCGTCGCTCAGGGTGGGCACTCCCAGCATGTTCTGCAGCACGGTGTCGAGCGAACTGTTGCCTCCGCTGAAGTCGTTGAATCCGAAGGGTACGAGGTCGGGGAACTTCTCCTTGATCGCCTTCATGCCGGCGATGAACCCTTCGGGCGTGGTGAAGTCCTGGTCGCCGATGGCGGCGAGCACGTCCTTGCGGATGACGAACGCCTGCGAGGTGTGGATCATGCCGGACTTGTAGTCCTCGGACGTGTTGGAGTACGAGGGGTAGCCGTGCGTCTTGCCGTCGGAGAGCCTGAACCAGTCGAGCGTCTCCTGCTTGGCGACCTTGGTGAAATACGGATCGTATTTGGCGGCGAGGTCCTGCAGCGGGTACGACCAGTTCGCCGCGGCCTTGGCGACGCGCGACGTGCTGTCGAACACGGTGATCACGTCGGGCAGATCGCCGCCGGCGAAGTACGTGTTGAGCTTGGTGTCGTCGCCCGTGACGAACTTGATGTCGACGTTGAGGTCCTTCTTGATCTTCTTGGTGATCAGGTCGTTGCCGAACGACTTGTTCCACCAGTCGGCGTTCACGTACCAGGTGAGCGTGTTGTCCTTGGATGTGTCGGACTGCCATGCGGGCTTGTCCGTGGAGACGGTGTACGTGGGGTCGGGCAATGCGTCGACCGTGTTCGTGGTATAGGCGTTGTCGACGCCGCAGCCGGCCAGCGGAAGGGCCAATGCGGCAGCGGCCAGGCCCGCGATGAGGGTTCGTGTGATGCGATTACGCTTCATTGCTTTGCTCCTTGATGCCTTGGTGACGTCTCAGCCCTTGACCGCGCCGAGCATCGTGCCGCCGACGAAGTAGCGCTGCACCAGCGGATAGAGCACGAGGATCGGCACGATCGTGATGATGATGGTCGACAGGCGCACGCCGCGCGTGGTGGTGTCGAGCACGGTGGCGGCCATGTTGCCGTTCTCCGACGCGGCCTGCGACTGCATGATGATGTTGTACAGGCGCATCTGCAGCGGGTAGAGGGCCTCGTTGTTGACGTACAGCTTCGTGGTCATGAAGTCGTTCCACTGGGCGACGCCGTGGAACAGGCCGATCGTGGCCAGGCCCGGCATGGACAGCGGCAGGATGATCGAGGAGAAGATGCGCCATTCGCTCGCACCGTCGATCTTCGCCGATTCGATCAGCGATTCGGGGATCTGGCGGAAGAAGTTCATCAGGATGATCACGTCGTAGTAGCTGAACAGCGCAGGGATGATGTACACCCAGAACGTGTCGAGCAGGCCGAGCGACTTGATGAGCAGGAACGTGGGGATCATGCCGCCGCCGAAGAACATGGTGATGATGCCCATTGCCGAATAGAGCTTGCGTCCCTTGAGATAGGCCTTGCTCATCGGATAGGCGAACAGCGCGCAGAACAGCGTGTGCGCGACCACGCCGACCGCGGTCTTCGCGATGGAGATGAACAGCGCGTTCCACATGCCGTTGTCGGTGAACACGGCCTTGTAGTTGTCGAGCGTGAATTTGTCGGGGACCAGCGCGAAGCCGCCTGTCGAACCGGAGGCGGAGAACGAGGCGACGACGATGTTCCACACCGGCACGGCGATCAGCAGCGTGAAGATGACCAGCAGGACGCAGTTGGCCACGTCGAACGTGCGTGAGGAGTGGTGGATGCGGCGCTTGGCGTCGAGCGCGCCGAACGGCTTGGACTTGTCTTGTGCCATGATGCTGCTTCCTTACAGTACCGATTGGTTGTCGTTGATCTTCTTGGTGACCGTGTTGGTGACGACCAGCAGGATCGCGGAGATGACCGAGATTCCCAGTCCCACGGCGGTGGCGTAGGAGAAGTCGCCCTGCGTCATGCCCATGCGGTAGACGTACGAGTTGATGACCTCGGCCTTGGCCTGGTTCTGCGAGTTCATGAGCACGAGCGTCTGATCGAGGTTCGAGTTGAGGATGCCCGAGACCGACAGGATCAGGTTGAGCGTGATCATATTACTGATGCCGGGCAGCGTGATGTGCCAGATGCGCTTGATCTTCGACGCGCCGTCGAGCTCGGCCGCCTCATACAGGCTCTGGTCGATGCCGGCCATGGTGGCCAGATAGAGGATCGTGCCCCAGCCGGCCTCCTTCCACACGTCGGACAGCGACGCGATGCCCCAGTACTTGTCGGCGTCGAGCAGATAGTTCGCCCCCGCGTCGATGCCGAAGACATGCAGTGTCGAGTTGAGCAGGCCATTGGAAGACAGCCAGCTGATCAGCATGCCGCCGAGGATGATCCACGAGAAGAAGTGCGGCAGGTACGTGATGGTCTGCACGATCTTCTTGAACGGCCCCCACGGCACCTCGTAGATCATCACGGCGAGGATGATCGGCAGGATGAATCCGAGGGCCAGTTTGATCACACTGATGCCCAGTGTGTTAACGACGGAATCCCAGAAATAGGAGTCGCCGAGGATGATCCTGAAATTGTCGAGTCCGACCCACGGCGCGTCGCCGATGGTGTCCACCACGGTGTAGTTCTTGAACGCCAGCACCAGGCCGTAGATCGGGATGTAGTTGAACACGATCATGAAGATGATGCCCGGCAGCACCATGATCTGCAGCTGCCACTGGTAGAAGAATCCCTGCCACCAGCGAGCGAACCGTTCTGCCGGCGATGACGACGTGCGTCGTTCCGCAACCGCCATGTCCCTGTCCTTTCTTGTTGGGTGGATGCGCGACGGCAGCGCCGCACCTTCCGTGGTGCCGCTCTCCGTTGAGGGGTGTCCGCCGCTCTCCAATGATCGAAAGTATATTACTCAGAGTCAGTAAAAGTCAAATTCGTGACACCGGTCTAAAAAACGCGTATTTTCGTTGAAATATCAGTATTTCATACACCTCATACGTCATTCTGAGAAAAATAATATATACTTACTCTCAGTAACATATTGGAGGGCCGGTCTGAAGCGACGCAGGGAGCATCCACCCAAGCCTTCGGCCGAAAGCCGGCGGCCGTCATCGACGAATGAAAGGAAACCGATCATGGACGAAACCGCACGCATCGCGGATCTCATCGCGTCCCGCACGCAGGAGCAGCGCCTGAACGTGTACTACATACAAACGAGGCGTGCCGGCAAGATCACCGCCGACCTGCATCGGCTGCCGCGCAAGACCAGGCTGAACATGTACTCCGTCAGCAAGAGCGTCGCCTCCATCGGCGTGGGGATGGCCATCCAGGAGGGGCTGACCGAACTCGACGAGCGCATATGCGACGCCCTGCCCGAATACGTCCCCGACAATCCCAGCGCCAACCTCCAGACCGTCACCGTGCGCGACCTGCTCACCATGAGCTCCGGACTGCGCGATCCGCTGTTCTTCTCGGAGGACGAGGACCGCTACCGAGTCCATGACTGGATCTCGTACTTCTTCCGCGCCGACTTCGCGTACCAGCCGGGTACGCGGTTCCTGTACAGCAACTTCAATACCTACATTGCCAGCTGCATCGTGGAACGGCGGTCCGGTCAGAACCTGCTCAACTACCTGCGCAACCGACTCTTTGAACCGCTCGGCATCGGCAACCCGGACTGGACGCTATGCCCGCAAGGCCACGTCTACGCCGCCAACGGCCTATACCTCACCATCGACGAACTCGGCAACTTCGGCCAGATGCTCTGCCAAAACGGAACTTTCAACAACCTGCATCTGGTCGACGAGCGATGCGTCCGCGAGGCGACGACCAAGCACATCGACACCGACCCCGATCACACCTCAGACCACTCGTACGGATACGGATATCAGTTCTGGATGGCACCGTGGCCGGGCTCCTTCCTTTGCGCCGGCCGATACGGCCAATACTGTCTCGTCGTCCCCGACCGGGAAACCGTGATCTGCATCATGGCGATGGAACCCGATTCGGGCAAGATCAACGACATCATGCTGGACAGTACGGCCGAGGCGCTTCGACTGTAAATTGCGGTCGCGTCCGTTGGCGTCCGACGACGGGCGCAACCCCTTGCGCAAATTCATTCGAATGAATTATACTATGGGGAGGGTGATCGCAGTCAGGACATCGCAGTCGGCATTCCACGGGAGGACACGCGCATGGGCAACCCCAAACTGGTATTCATCGACATCGACGGCACGCTGCTGGACAGCAGCCACCGCATTCCCGAATCCGCGCGAGAGGAATGCCGACGGGCGCAGCAATCCGGACATCGGCTGTTCATCTGTTCGGGCCGCGCGGCGCTGGACATCGATCCGCCGGTACTCGCACTCGGATTCGACGGCATCGTATCCGACGGCGGCGCATGCGCCGAACTCGACGGCGAGACCATCATCGACGAACGCATGCCTGCCGAATCGGTCCGCAGGGCGACCTCGTTCTTCACCGCGCACGGCATGCCATACGCCTGGCACTGCCCCGACGGCATGCACGCCACCGAACGCTACCTGTACCGGCTCGGCATATGGCGCAGACTGCTGCGACATCCGCAGATGCGTGCCGCCTGGCACACCATCGCCGACCATTCCGCTCCTCTGCCGCCGGTGCGCAAAGGCACGTTCTACGTTCCCGAGGACGGCAGCCTCACCGTGGAGAACGTACAACAAGAGCTCTCCGGCTACGCGACCATCATCCACGGATCCATCAACGCCTCCAGCGACGACAACGGCGAAATCCTCATCCCCGGAGTGGACAAGGGCACCGCACTCATGAAGGTCGCGCAACGGCTCAGCGTTCCGCTGCCCGACACGATCGCCATCGGCGACAGCGACAACGACCTTGAGATGATCCAGGCCGCCGGTGTTGGCGTGGCGATGGGCAACGGCACCACGTCCGTCAAATCGGCGGCCGACATGATCGCCCCGAACGTCGACAACAACGGTCTCGCGGCGGCCCTGCGCCAACTGCTCCGCTGACGCGCCACCATATGTTTTGAGACGAAGACTGCTGCGTATATGTGCCGCTTTCACGTGCAATCGTCAAGGTATGGAGCAAACCCGCACGGCGGAAGATGGGGAAAGTCCGGCGTTTCTGCCGCAACCGTTCCCGCCATACGCTCGGTTTGCCCCTCTCCATCATCGTGCGTCGAAGCGCCGGGAGATCGGACGTCCTTATGCGGTGACTCGAATAGCGCGCTGAGCTGACGTGGAGTGAGCCCGAACTGTTTGCCGATCTCACTGCGGGGCACCCCGTAGTCTCTGGTGAAGTCCTGGATGAGCGGGCGTGCGGTGTCGAGCGCTTTGATAAACGCGGTGATCGCGTCGTAGAGGGCTGCGGTACGGATCTCGCGTTCCCTGAGCTGCGCCCGATGGGTTTCGAGAGCCTGTCGTACCCATTCGTTGCGCGCTTTCCTGCTGGTGCGCTTCGCCATCGCAGGTCTCCTTTCCGCTGTCTTGCGTGATTATCCTTGCGCGACCATCGTCGGTCCTTGGGTGCGGTTCAATCGCTGTATCGGCGTTGGAATCGAGGGTAATCATGACGGTTTCGGTAAATGGTCCCACGATGATTTTGGAATCGGTTCAGGGAGTAGCAAGCATTGCAACCGTACGTACGGTTGCGCGGATTCCCTGCCGGTCATCCGCTGCGGGACACCCGCGACCCGATAGGCGACGGCCATGAGCTGGCAGGACACGCATCCCAACCGTTGCCATCGCAAGACGGTCACGTTCACCCCGGAGGAGTGGGCCGAGGCGAACCGCTTCTACCAACGGGTGAAACGGTCACGCGGCGGTGTGCTGTCGTTTTCGGCGCATGCGCGCGAATTGCTGATCGACGCGCACACGGTCGTGATCACGGTCGCGTTGGATCCGGGCATGGTGCGCGCGGACATGGCGCGTATCGGCAACAACATCAACCAGATCGCCCGCGTGGCGAACACGAGCGGACAGGTGACGGCTAGCGATCTGGAGCCTGTGCTTGCCGGGCAGCGGGAGCTGCGTTCGTTGTTCCTGCGCATGTGCCGCGAACGCGACGAGGCGTTGGAGACGGTGTCATGGCGGTCGTCAAAATGAGTCAGATCACCGCGACACTGCACAAGGCGATCGCCTACATCACCAACCCGGCCAAAACCGAGCAGGGCTTGCTGGTGTCGTCCACGTTCAGCGACGAACGACTGGACTCCGCCGTGATGGCCCGGCGCATGCTCGCGACCATCGAACGGTCCGCGGGCGGAGAACGAGGCAACGGCGTGCTCGCGCATCATGTGGTGCAGTCGTTCAGTCCGGAGGACAGTCGGCGTATGACGGCGCGGCAGTTGCACGAACTCGGCATACGGTTCGCGGACGAGTTCACGGGAGGCGAGTATGCGTACGTGATCGCCACGCATGTGGATCGCGGGCATACGCACAACCACATCATCATCTGCGCGACCAGTGATGTGACCTTTCGCAAGATGCGCACCAAGCCGGGAACGACGATACGCAGGCTGCGTGAGATCAGCGACCGACTGTGCGCGGAACACGGGTTGAACGTGCTGCCCGAGTTGAGGCCGGAACGCGGACGGAGACGGCATGGTGTGAGCCTGGCGGAACTGTACGCGTCGGCGAAAGGTGACGCCATCAAGGACCGGATCCGCGCGGCGATCGACACGGTGGCCGGTTCGGCCCTGGACTTCGACTCGTTCTCTCGCGAGTTGAGACGTGCCGGCGTGACGGTCGCGGTGCGTGGACGGCATCTGACGTTCACGGACGTGGCGAGTGGATTGCGGGTGCGTGACATGAGGCTGGGGCGCGCGGAGATAGCGGTGGTGCGCCGCGAGGACGTGACCGAGGACCTGGCCGGCCGCAGCCTGATCGTGCACGGCAAGGGCTCCAAGGACCGGATCGTGCCCCTGACGGACGAGCTCGCCGGGGAGATACTCGCATCGCCCAGGGGCTGGCTGTTCCCGCACGTCACTGGCAGGGGGCCGGTGTGCGGCGACACCGTGTACCGGCGCATCAAGCACGCCACCGGCTGCTCGCCGCACACGCTGCGCCACCGGTTCGCGACCGCCGCGTACATCAGCTCGGGCGGCGACATCCGCGCCGTCCAGGAGCTGCTCGGCCATGAGAGCCTGGCCACCACGCAGGCGTACGTGACCGTCACCCCGCGCAACCTGCGCTCCGTGGTCGACTCCGTCAAGGAGTACGGCGAGGGCATGGCCGTCCGGCAGGGCGTCGAGCGCTCCGCCGTCGGGTCGGTCGCGCCCCTCGCCGCGAACCGCTGACAACCTTCGCATACCCGTCCCCGACGACGCCTACGGCGGGGGCGGCACTGCAAAACGTTGCAAATATCCCTTTATCCTGACAACACCCTTATGGTTTGCCGTGAAGTTCATGGGAGTTTCGGCCTGAAACGATTGAATACGTTGTCAAAACCGCGGCCGTAGGGTACCGTGTTGAGGCTCGGGCTTGACGGAAGGGACGAGTTCGGCCATCGGCGGCCGGCCCGCTTCAAGGACGAGAGAACATCCATCCAGTCGATCATCGACGACGACCAGATACGGCGCCGCCGCCCTCCCTTGCCGCGCCGCGTATCGGAAAGCCAACGAGAGAAGACCCATGACCAACAACGACATGACGCACCAGTGGATCGAATGGATCGAAGAATGGTCGGCGGACATGCGGCTGCGCAACTTCAGCGAGGCCACCATCAGCCTGCGCCGCTACCAGGCGCGCGCCTTCGCCCGCACATCCGGCAAGCAGCCCCACGAGGTCGAGCCGGCCGACATGAAGCGATGGCTCGGGCGCAAGGGCCTGGGCAACTCGGCCAAGCGCGGCGACCGGTACATGCTCTCCTCGCTCTACCGGTGGGCGCAGGAGAACGGCAAACGCGACGACAACCCCGCGGACGAGCTGCCCTCCATCAAGCGGGAGCGACGCAAGAAGACCGCGGCCCCGGAGATCGCCGTGGCCATCGGCAAGGACCACCGCGACCCGCGCACCCGTCTGATGATCATGCTCGCCGCCGACGCGGGCCTGCGGCGCGTGGGGAGATCGCCGTGGTGCGCGGCGACGACCTTGTGGACGACGTCGTCGGATGGAGCCTGATCGTGCACGGCAAGGGGGCCAAGGACCGCGTCGTGCCCCTGAGCGACGAGCTGGCCAACGAGATCCGGCGGCGCGGGCCCGGATGGCTGTTCCCCGGCGAGAAGGGCCGCGAGCATGTGTGCGGCGACACCGTCTACTGCATCATCCGCGAGGCGACCGGCTGCCCTCCCCACTCCCTGCGCCGCAGGTTCGCCACCGCCGCCTACAACAGCTCCAACGGCAACGTCATGGCCGTGCAGGAGCTCCTGGGCCACGAGAGCCTCTCCACCACGCAGGGGTACATCACCGTCAGCGCCAAGGCCCTGCGCACGGTGGTCAACCAGGTCACCAGCTACAGGGAACGGGACATGCCGGCCGGCGACGAACCGCGGGAACACGAGCGGACAGAGCCGTTAAGCGGCTCTGTCCGCCAACGACCCTAAGGAACGCGAAAACGTCTTACGGCGGATTACGACAGGCGTCGCAGCATAGCCGGGGTGAGCTCGTACCGTTGCGCCGTACATCGTCCAGAGTAACGGGAGAGTCGACCAGAAGTTACCGTCGTTGATAGAGACCGCAGTCGCGATAGGTCGTGGCAGCTCTCTCCCGATGCATCACTGAGTGCAGCCGTCGAGGAAAGCACATAGATAAAGTAATGAAAACTAATATACAGAACCAACATTACTTATATGTAAATCCCAGATAAACTTTTCTGATGAAAGAAAAGTATTAAGAAATATAATTAAAGAGAAAATGTTAAAGATAAACATTTTCGGAAAGAAGCTATAATGTCAGGAGAAAAGAACATTCTGACGCTAGATATGAGTGCAGTGAAGGTTGAGGACAGCGATATCAGTAATGTTACTGGCGTTACCGCAACAGGATGCTGCATCGATCTTGTAGCTAGCAACTGACAAAAATAGCAATAGAGGAGGAAGAGCACGTTGTCTCTTTCTCCTCTTTTTTGTAAAGAGAAAAATGTATTCAAAAATACTGCAAATATCAAAAAGAACAGCTGTTTTACCTGTTAGTGCATATACCAGACTCTCAGTGGATAAAAACCGCAAAGACAGAGAACTTAAACTATGGATGAAGAATGACTTATTCCTAGAAATGATCGAAACATCGAACTTCGAATTATATGAGACGATCCTTAAATACGAAACACTGTCCCCGAAAGCCCAGAAGAAGGTTATGCATGCCGTAGAACATTACCTAATTCGCGCATCGATGCGACCGACGCCAATGGGCGTCTTTTCGGCGTTGTCATTCGGACAAAACACAGAAAATATGACAGGAGAATACAAAAAGGTCGTGTCGATTGACGCCGAATGGGTCTCAAATTTATATAAGGGACTAGAAACAAAGAGAGAAGTAATTCCAAATTTAAAAATAAACTGGAACGTTTCATTAAAATGTTCGAGCGATGCATACGTAAATCTATTCTCTAATTTCTGGAATAGCACAGGGGATGAAGAGATACTCGAATACCGCAAAACTAAATTATTGGAAATTATTCGGAAAATTACACAAACCCCTATTGTTGGAAGTATCTTAGTTGATCAATTGACCATTGAGTTAGGAAAAAGTAGAACGGAAATTTTAGATTATATTATACTCCTATTAGAAAAAGATGTATTGGTATCGAATCTAAGGCCAAAAGCTTATTCAGCAAGTATTTCAAGCATAATTCAAACTATAAACTCCATAAAAGTGAACAAAGATTTAATTATTGGCATGAAAGAAATAGAGGAATTGATAGGAAAATATGAAAGAATAGATCTAGGCAAAGGAAGGAGCCTCTTCGAGAGAATATGTAACCGCATGAGACAATATGCGAAATCAACCAATTATCTAAAAATAGACTTATATAAAAGAGAAGACCAGAAAATAGATTTAAAGGAAAAAGATCAAATATTACTACAACATGCCATTAATAAATTAACCTATCTGACGCCTAAGACCCCAGACTTGAACTGTATACGAGATTATGTTCAAATGTATATAAAAAAATATGGCCTTTACAGAGAAGTCCCATTACTCGAACTATTAGATCCAAAAACAGGTCTGGGCTCTCCATATAAAGGAACATACACAAACGTAGATAATCCAGTAAATAAAAACTTTGACTACCTTGATAATGAAATACAAAAAGCGATTTTTTTACATCAAAAAGAAGTTGACATTTCCGATTTTCCCCTTGAAGAATTACCGGCTGAGGTGAAAGGATCATTATCAACGGACTTTGATTTTGTTGTTGTTCAATTAAATGACAATAAAATGATGATATCTCCACATACGGGATCGGATAGATCTGGAAAAATGATTGGACGATTTGGTCTTTCAAATAATTTAACCGTCTCTAAGGATGTAATGAGGGTAGAACTTCTAGCATTGCCTAGATCCTCTCGACTGCTAAATATATATCCCAAATGTAGTAACTGCGATTTCGAGTTACCCATCGGGATGAGAGCCTCTGGTTTAAAATCAGTATTAGACATACATGATATCTATGTATCTCTTGCCAGAGTCGAGGACGATTATAGATTTATATTTTACTCATATAAATACAATAAATATCTGGAATTTCAAACAAATTCAATGCTCAATTATAAAACAGAAGGAATTCTACCCTATGTAGGACGTTTCCTATTAGAGGCAACTTCCCATTCACGAGGAGCAAGTACACCTTTATTTGTCAGTGGGGCATTAGAAACTCTTAAAAAATATGTAATGATACCGAGAATTACATACAAGCGAGTAATTATTCGCCCCCAAAGCTGGACGATAAGATTATCCTACTTCAATAAAGAAAGGGTAACCGAAAACGATATTAAGAAGTTCCTTACTATATGGTCAATGCCCAAGTATATCAGAATTCAAGATCAAGATAAATGGATCATTATCGATGTATCGAATATCGAATCGCAGAAGGAGATATGTCATATACTTAATCGGGATCATGAGGTCCTTTTGTATGAAAATCTTCAAGAAAGAGGAACGAACGCGGCTGAACTAGTCCTTAGTGCAATTGGGAACAATGGAACCCAAGCGAAGAAGCTATGTAATCTGCACTATTGTGATAGCGTATCTACGAATGATCGACAAAGAAAATTTGTGCCAAACGATAGCTGGGTATATATAAAGCTATATATGCCTCGGAATGACGAAAGAAATTTTTTAATCAATAATTTGTTTGTTTTTTTAAAAAACAATCAATCGTTATTTGAAAAAGCATTTTATATAGCCTATTACGATTCCGAAGATCACATTAGACTAAGGGTTCTACCGAAAGCGGCGGATAAAGATAAATTAAAAAATCTGATAGGTTGCTGGGCAGAAAAACTATTCGATGAAAATAGTATATCTAAATATACCTACGATACTTACGATAGGGAAATAGAAAGATATGGAGGAGTGAGACATTTTTCGCAGATTGAGGATATTTTCAGCTTTGATTCTATGCAAGTTCTAGGGTCGCTAAAGAATCCATACAATGATATCCAAATTTGTAAGTCTCTTATTTCATTTTTAAAACAATTATCTATAAATTATAATGATTTACGTCCATTCGGTACGGAATTCAAAAAAGAACATTATTCTTCACTCTTTGGTCAGGAATATCATTTAGTAAGATCAGAGATCATAAAATATGTTAACACGGATGAGGATCGTGACTATCCTTATACTCTAAGGAGTATATTCCAAGCCGATAACTTATCTCATCAATATTTTTTTGATATTTTACAAAGTCTCATTCATATGCATTTTAATAGATATCTCGTACCTAAAGAGTACGAGGTTAAATATCTTTATTTTACATATAACTCATTGAAAGAGTCTTTTTACAAGGAAATGAATCATGCGCTCTGACTATTCGGATGTGCCTAAGGAACTAATTAAATCCATAAGCACCTATAATGATAGGTTATTTTTCCAGAACAGTGATTCTTTCACCCTCGAATATGATCCATCTTTTTTGGTTTTATGCGCTACTTTTTTATCGGGGAAAAATGACCCAACAATTCATAAACAAATGCACATCATTCTTCGTGATCTAGGGAAAAAGCTTTCTTCGCTCAACAGATGTTCCTTATCTTTATGTTTTGGAATGACCGGTGTTGCTTATTCCCTATTAATCACCTCTTCAATATGCTCTGTATGCAAGAAATTCTTTTACGAGAAGTTTATGCCATACTATTTATCTTTTGTGAAAAATAGGTTGAATATCTTTCGAAAAAAGATTATTTTACATCATATTTCGGAATTCGATTATGATATTATAAATGGCCTAAGCTCGGTACTTATTATACTGTCGAGTATCCCCTCCCAAAAAAGGGTTTCCTCTATAATTGCAGATTCCTTATTGAAGCTTTTTTCTAAAGATCCAAAGGATGGTATTTTATTATGCACTATATTGCCACAGTTGAACAAAAAAGCTATTCGTGCAACTAAATTTCCTAGTGGCTATATTGATCTTGGCTATGCTCATGGTATTGCTGGAGTTATCTCAGCGCTAAGTTTTGCCCATAATAAAGGGATACCTATAGAAAACTTTTCCAACCGAATAACTACCGCATTATCTCTTTTTTTAAATGAGAAAAAGAGTGTGCAATGTTCTGGGCATTCTTTTACGACATGGCCGGAGGTCTTGTCAATAGCAAATAGCGCAATAGACGAAGATCATCATTTTGGTCGTGCTAGCTGGTGCTATGGTTGCCCTGGAATTTCGAAGGCGCTGTATGATGTATCGTTGATTATTGATAATGATAGCATGAAACAAATTGCGGTCAATAATTTTGTAAATTTGTCGTATGTTCCTATTCCAGCGCTTAATTTGGTGTCGCCAACTATTTGTCATGGTCTTTCGGGATTAGTTAATATACTCCACATAGTCAATTCGTCATTAAATCTTGCATGCATTCATAGCCGGGAAACTGAATTATTAAATGCAATAAACTCAATGAGGATTCAAGGGGCCCCCTTTATTTTTAAAGAGATTAATCATTTTCATCATGGCATTTATTACAACTCCTTACAAGAATTCGACGACACAGGATTGCTGAATGGTTCCACCGGAATCGCACTTTCTCTTTTTTCTTGTTCTGCCGACATCACTGCAATGTGGCAAGAAATTTTCTTTGGGACTCTTTATTAGGGGTATACATGAAAAAACAAAATCTGATGAATGTATGGAGTATTCATTTTTACAGGGTTTGGTTTGTTGCCGATACGTCTGACGTACTCGCAGATACGTTGCAGACCTTCGTCATCCCATTGCTGGCCTTCCAGCTATCCCACTCACAGTTTATCTCCGGTTTGATTTCAGCACTATCTACTTTTGTTTCCCTGCTACTTATGCCTTTTGGTGGCACCCTGACCGACCGACACGATCGTCGCAATATTATGATATTGCAAAGTACCTGTCAATTTATAATCGGCTTCGTTCTTGTTCTATTTGTATCGTCAGGTACGCTCACCATACCGACATTGACGACGCTGGTCTTTGCGGCAGGGACGGTTAACGGACTGTTGGGATCAGCGACGCACGCGATCCTGAGATCTTTGATTCCCGTCGATTTATATGCTCGCGCACAAGCGATACGGGAGGGCAGGGAAGCATGCATCAGCCTGGCCGGCAACCCACTGAGCGGCCTGATGTACGGGCTGGCGCGTTGGATGCCGTCACTCTTCTACTCAGTCATGTCGCTGATCGGCGCGATCTGCACGTTCTTTCTCCCGTCCAATCGATTACAAGTCGAGTCTCATCACAATACTTCTTCGTCAAAAGAACAAACTGCTCCACAATCCGCCAATAAGTCCGGAAACTCTTTCCTGGTTGATTTCCTGACTGGCTGGAAATGGTCTCTTTCCCGCAATTGTCTGCCGTGGATCATGCTTTTTGGCACAGTCATCAACATCGCAATCTCCGGCATACAAAGCGGCATCCAACTTATGCTCATCGCGCATGGCACAAACACGGCGCTCATAGGCGTCGTATTCGGCACCATGGGAGTCTCATCATTCCTAGGATCCTTAGCCGCTGGAAATCTTACCGATCTCGTTCCCACAGGCAAACTGATTGTCGGCTCAACAGCCTTGATGCTCTTGGGCATCACGCCATTGATGATTTGGCAAAGCTATGCCGCTTCGTTGATCTGCGTCACCTGCATAGGCTTTCTTCTTCCGGCATTGAACTCCGGACTGTTCGGATTCATGTACGGGCGCACCCCCAATGATATGCAAGGACGAGTTTCCACGGTCTTCGGAACCACTGTCGGGCTTCTTGGTGCCGCCACCCCAGCCGCTGTCGGAGCGATCCTCGAATACGCGAAAAACGGTTTCACCATCATCGCCTCGCTCGCTGTCGTGCTCACTGCGGCGAGCTTGTCAATCGCATTCTTCACCGGTATCCGCCACATTCCCCAAGCCAGTCGCTGGCAAAGCTATGAACTTTGAATCCACGGTATGACAAAGGGAACAAGAGGGGACGTTCTCCTGCTAGGTTTGCTTCTGCCAAGACACAAAACCGAAGAACAAGAGAACGCCCGTGCCCACCATAACAGCCGGCGCGCTCAAACACATGCTCGGTTTGCCCGCGAACGTCGTGGCCGGCACGCCGCGTATCGAAAGAGATCCGCCTGGAGGACAGATCGTCATCGTCCTGATGCGTCCGTACGTGAAGGTGAAGGACCCGAACCAGTGCACGAAATGCGGCTGGTCCGGCCGGATACACGATCGTTTGCCCATGCAACGTTGGCGTCATCTCGACATCGGGTGCGCAAGGCTCCTTGCTGGAGCATGCGTCCGTCCGCGTCAACTGCGCGTAGCAAGGCGTAACGGTCGCGATGGTACCGTGGGTGAGGAGGAAGGGCGCGTGCACGCGTGACTTTTAAGCGACAGGCCGCTTGGATGAAAGTGCACACGCCGTGTCCCGATTGATGCGCGTGGACGAAACCAACTACAGAAAAAGCCATAAGCATGTATTTACTTCAATGCTAGTTGAGCGGTTCCGGCTACATTTCTCCCATTATCCCTGCGTGACCATCAGCGCTGTGGCGATGCGGTTCAATTGCCGGTATCGGCGTTAGGAATCGAGGTTAGTCATGGCGTGTTCAGGTGGTGGTCCCGGACTGATTTTTGAGTCAGTTCAGGGAGTAGCAAGCATTGCAACCGTACGTACGGTTGCGCGGGTTCCCTGCCGGTCATCCGCTGCGGGGCACCCGCGACCCGATAGGCGATGGCCATGAGCTGGCAGGACACGCATCCCAACCGTTGCCATCGCAAGACGGTCACGTTCACCCCGGAGGAGTGGGCCAGAAAACCCTCGGAAGCGTTGGCTTCCGAGGGTTGAACTGTGCCCCCTGTGGGATTCGAACCCACAACCCACGAATTAAACGAATCGGATTCCGGTCATTCGATAGGGGCTTTCTTATGTTGTGAGACCAGTGTACAGCACTTGGAACCGTTGGGGTTTCAGCGGGACTGACCGGCCCCGCGAAAGCCCATGCGGCCGTAGGCGACACGCCCGTCCTTTTAAGCTTTTATTTAAGCGGATTGGACGAGGGGCCGCCGCGGCGCCTTCTCCGGGCGGTCCGGCATGGTGCCGTTCCCCGCGTCCGGCGCGGTTTGCCGGGGTCGCAAAAGGGAGAACGCGATCATGGAGTTCAAGGATCGCCGGCAGCCGCCGGACAGCTGGATACCGTGGCTCGACCAGTGGGTCGCGGATATGCGCTTCCGCAATCTGAGCGAGCGGAGCATCGGATACTACTGGTACAAGATCACCGATCTTGCCAGGCTGACGAACAAGCCGCCGTGGCAGATCGTCCAGGCGGATCTCAAGTCGTACATCGTGCGCCCGCCGTCGAACGCGGCCCGCCGCTCGACGATGAACGCGGTGCGCAACTTCTTCGGCTGGGCCAAGAAGGCCGGCCTGCGCGCCGACAATCCCGCCGAAGACCTGCCGCCCATCAAGCGCGAGACCCGTCACAAGGTGCCGGCCCCGGAGACCGCCGTCGGCCAGGGGCTGCATGACGCCGACCGGCAGACCCGGCTCATGGTCATGCTCGCCGCCGAGGCCGGTCTGCGCCGCGCGGAGATCGCGATCGTGCGCCGCGAGGACGTGACCGAGGACCTGTCCGGGCGCAGCCTGATCGTGCACGGCAAGGGCGCGAAGGACAGGATCGTGCCGCTGACCGACGAGCTGGCCGACGCGATCCTCGCCTCACCCAAGGGCTGGCTATTCCCGCACGCCAGCGGCAAGGGGCCGGTGTGCGGCGACACCGTGTACCGCAGGATACAGAGCGCGACCGGCTGCTCTCCGCACACGCTGCGCCACCGGTTCGCGACCGCCGCGTACATCAGCTCCGGCGGCGACATCCGCGCCGTGCAGGAACTGCTCGGCCACGAAAGTCTTGCCACCACGCAGGCGTACGTGACCGTCACCCCGCTCAACCTGCGCTCCGTGGTCAACTCCGTCAAGAAGTACGGCGAGGGCATGAACGTCGGACAGGTCGTGTCCACCAGTGGCGGAATGATGCCGGCGACGGAATGACAACGTAAGCGCAAACGGTCTCTCCAAGTTATTGAAAGAGACCTGGAGGGACCAACATTTCATTAAACGATTAGATTTACAGATATTGTAAATGAACGGTAAACGTAGTCTAAACTTCCCGTGCAGGTGTGCAGATGGAATGGCTGTTAACGTTGTCATAAATGCGGTTCTACGCTACCGTCTTGTGCTTCGGGCTTGACGGAAAGGGAAGAGTATGGCCAGCAATGGCCGGCCCGCTTCAAGGACGAATCACCACACGCGCCGCAGCGTCGGCGACGACCAGATACCCGCACGTCTCTCCCTGGCCGTGCCGGCGTATCGGAAAGCAAAATGAGAGAACATGAGCAAGAAGAACATGATGCCCGAACCGTGGAACGACTGGGTCGACGAATGGTCCGCCGACATGCGGCTGCGCAGCCTGAGCGAGAACACCATCAACCTGCGCCGCTACCAGATCGGCGCGTTCGCCCGGCACACCGGTAAGCATCCCGGCGAGGTCACGGCCAGCGACATCCGAAAATGGCTCGGCCGCAAGGGACTGGGCAATGCGGCCAAACGCGGCGACCGATGCATGTTCTCCATATTCTACGGCTGGGCGCAGCGCAACGGGAAGCGCCTCGACAACCCCGTGGAAGGCATGCCGACCATCAAACGCGAACAACGCAAGAAGCGAGCCGCGCCAGAACAGGCAGTCCTCATCGGCCGCGACAGCAGCGACCCGCGCACCCGGCTGATCATCATGCTCGCCGCCGACGCCGGCCTGCGCCGAGCCGAAATCGCCCAAGTGCGCGGAGACGACCTGATCGACGACGAACTCGGCTGGAGCCTGATCGTCCACGGCAAAGGAGCCAAGGACCGCATCGTGCCGCTAAGCGACGAACTCGCTCGGGAAATTCGCCGCCGCGGACCGGGCTGGCTGTTCCCCGGCGAGAAGGGCTGCGACCACATCTGCGGCGACACCGTATACCGCCTCGTCAAGGACGCCACCGGGTATCCGCCCCACTCCCTGCGCCGCAGGTTCGCCACGGCCGCGTACATCACCTCCAACGGCAACGTCATGGCCATCAAGGAACTGCTCGGCCATGAAAGCCTCGCCACCACGCAGGGCTACATCACCGTCAGCGGCCGCATGCTGCGCACCGTCATCGAGCAGGCCCGCGGATACGAGGCGCGCGGAACTGGCGACGGATAAAGAACCTTCGCTGGCAGTTATGCCGCAAGATCACAAGCGTAGAAACGCAGACTGACGGACGATGAGACTATGGCTGTCATGCGATTGCATGACAGCATGTTGTCCGGCTTACGTGACGGCGCTATATATCGACTTATCACAATGATTGTCGAAGGGGATTCGTCATGGATGGTCGCACGGTATCGGTCAGGCTTTCGGTCTGGTTCGAGGGCGTCAAGTGGCGTATCGCCAGTGGCCGGCGGGCGACGTTGCATTGGTGGTATCTGGTGTTGGCCGGCGTGCTGATCGCATGGCTGGGAGTCGCGGAGGTCGTGGCGTTGCCTTCGTATGGCGGGTATGCGCGGGAGGTGTTCTCGAACCTGTTGGCTGGAGTGCCGTCCGCGCCGCCCGCCGCCGTGCAGGTGACGGTGTTCCAGTGGTCGTGCTCGGCGGCTTGGCTGGTGTCGGCGTATCGGCAGTGGGCTCGTCGCCAGTTCGCGTGGATGATCGTGACGATGGTGTGTAGTCTGTTGTATGTGCCGTTCGTGGTTTATCTGGTGCATGAGGTGATGGACCAGCGTAAGGGAGTCGTCCGTTTGGAGGAGAAGCCGGCGGAACCGGATATCGTTGACGACGATGGGATGGCCGACGACGAGGCGGATGTGCAAGATTCGGAGCCGACGGTTCGTCACGACGAGGTTTTCTCATGAACGCCGCGGTCGAGGCCCGTGGTTTGGTCAAACGGTATGCGTCCGGTCCGACGGTAGGTCCGATCGATTTCGAGGCTTGGCCGGGTCAGGTGCTGGCGGTGGCCGGGTCGAATGGTGCGGGCAAGTCCACCACGCTGCGCATGGTGCTCGGCCTGTCCGCTTCCAGTCAGGGCCGAGCGTTGATTATGGGATGCCCGTACCGGCTGTTGGAACAGCCCGGATTGCATGTGGGCGTGTTTCTGGGTGGACGTCTGGGTGACGAGTCGATGACGGGCGGCGAGTATCTGACGTTCATGGCCGGCATGATGGGATTGCCCGACGTGCGTCGTCGTGTGCGTCACGTGATGCGTGATTGCGGATTGGATCGCTGGCCGAAGGCTCGGATCAAGGGGTATTCCACGGGCATGCGCCAACGGTTGGGAGTGGCTGGGGCGATGCTCGCCGACGCGCCGATCATCGTGTTGGACGAGCCGTTCAACGGACTGGACATCGCCGGCAGGCTCTGGCTGCACGATTTGCTGCAACGATGGGCTCTGCCGGCAGGACTGTTATTCTGGCCGCCCATGAGATCGACGAACTGCAACGCATGGCCACTCACGTGCTGATCATCATGCACGGCAGGCAGATGGCCTACGGTCCGCTCGAACAGGTCATTGCCAATGGTGGTGGCGAGTCGGGAACCGTATTCCGGTTCGCTCCCGATGTGAACGAAACCGGAAAAGCCCTGGTGCTGGATGATCTGACCGCGATGGGAGCCGACGTTCGCTCCTTGGAGAATGGCCTGTATTTGGCCCGACGGATGGATGCGGCCGACGTGTTCTCCGTCTCGGCCAGACGCGACGTTCCACTGGTTCGACTCGACCACGTCGAGCCGACGCTGCGCGATGTGATGATTGGCGTGATTCGCCGGTCTTCGGAAAAGGAAGGCACATCATGAACGGGTGCGGACAGTGTTTGCGACGCATGATACTGCTCATGCGTTACGTGGTATGCCGCCCTGCGCCGCTCATGGCATGGACCGGACTGCCGGTGGCGTTCACCGCGTTCGCCGCACTGGCCAGCGCCTCCGTCCGGCTCATGTTCTCCTCCGATTCCAGACTCGATGGCCTTGCCACGCTCACGGGATTGGGGCCAAGCATCGCCGGGGCGGTCATGCCCATGAGCGAACCCGTGGCGATCATCGCGGCGCTGCTATCCGTCCGCGTCCTGATCAACACGGCCACAGCCATGCCATTGTTCCTGAGCGAACCGAAACGGACGCGACTGTTTCTGACCCTGTGTGCCGACATCGTCGTCGCCGGTTTCCTTGCATCTATAGTCGGAGGGCTTGCCGCGACCGGTGCTTCCCGTCTCATCCTCGGCTCCGTTGTACCGGCGCAGGCATGGCCCGCTCCGCTGTCCGCATCGTTGCTCCTCTGCCTCCCCGTGGCGCTGATACTTACAGGGCGCATGCTTGTCGCCGCCTCACTGTGCGTGGCCTTCAATTCGATTGGCAAGGGCGCGATCGCCTACATCGCCTTGTACTATCTGCTGCCCATCATCGCAGCGAACCTGCCGAACCCTCAGACATTGCACGAGTGGCTGCCTTCCATCGCCGGCACCGCCATACTGGAACAGTCTCCCGGCATGAATCCGACGTTGAGCGGGCTGATCGTATTGGCATACGTCATCATTGCGGTCATCGCCGCATGCGCGGCCCAGACGCAAAGGGACGTCTAAAACCATGCAGAAGGAATCCGCCTATGTCTACGGAGATTCCTGTCATGCGATCGCTTGACATGATGTTGTGCTGTCGGCCGTTCTCGGATTGAATAAGGATTATCGGAAAGTGCCGGCCCTCGAAGAGGAGGATGATCATGACCGATGGTACTTCACACGGCTCCAGTAATAGGCGTTTGTGCGGGAGCGAGGGACGATGGCGTTTGTCCGCTGCGGCCGGAACCTGCGCGTTGTATTCCGTTGTGCTGGCCGTATGCGGTCTTATCCGGTACGGATGGACTACGGAATGGTTCTGGAGTTCCGGATCACAGGCGATCACGTTTCTCCTGCTGGGTGCCGGCTCGCTTGCCGCGAAAGGATTCGCCTATCGCGGCAAGGTGGCCGAACGGCTGGAGCCGGATACTCATGACCGGCTACTCGCCGATAGATCCGACGCTATCGCCGCGAAGATAACATTCATCATCTGCATCAACCTGTGCATCAACATGTTCACCATCGCCTCGGTATTCGGCGTCGAGCCGCTGCAGTATCTGGCATGGGGCTTGGCATTGGCCTGCATGTTGTATGTGGTGGTTTCGATCGTCGCCAAAGCCCAGTACCGAAAGACACTGGAGAAGCCATGAATCAGCAGAAGGACGCAACTGGAATGAAACAGATTACAGCGGACTTCGCGAGCTCCTCGGCTGGATTCCACCATTTGCTTGTAAAAGTGTGGGAGCTTGTAGCGTACGCATTGATCCTTGCAGTGACATTGGTCTTCAACTCGATGCAATTCCCTAAATAGGTGGTCGTCCCACTCGTTCTGGCAATCCTATCGGTCCGGGTCGCCCGAATACTTCTCGCAAAAAGAAGGAAGGATCGGGCGGATAAAGCCTGTGAGCAGGGACATCACATATAGTCAGGTTCCGTAAGTTGGGGGTTCCTTATCCTGTATAGCCGGTTTGCGTGCCTGTCCTGTGAGTGATGACAGCGTGGCAAGCGGACGTGGAATCGTTCGTATGCTGACGGTATCGGTTCGGATCGATGATCGATTTGGAAAACATAGGAAAGGCACAACGAGGAAGATGCGACACTGTCACAAGACGGCGATTGCCATAGTCGCCGCGGTATCGGCGGCGGTCATAGCGGCCGCCTCGCTCATCGTCTGGTATCTCGTCCCGCATTATGAGCGCTCGAACGAGCCGGCAGCCTATCGGATCATCTATTCGGCCATGCTGGAATCGAACAAGGGCGGCGTGCTGACCATTGACCGCAGGGGCGGCATCATTGCGGATGAACGGGTCCCCGAATTGCAGGATGTGTCCGTATACTCGTATGAGAACGGCGAATTCATCGCCGGCGGCCAACGCTCGAACATGCATCTCATCATCGACAAGGATGGCGTGATGCGATCGTTCCATCTATTGGATAATCCGAACTATTCCGGTGTCATGTCCATCGGACCGTATGGCGGCGGGGTCGTGGCGGTGATGAACGGCAACGATTCTCCGGAAGACGACTCGTACCTCAACCTGCTGGTCGTCCAGGACGGTGCGGGCAAAGTCACCGAGCGGAAAAAACTGAAGATCTACACCGAAGGCCAGGCCTCCGACGGGCAGCACCTGTTCATCACCGGTCATGAGCTCACGTTGAGTTCCAACCGATACCAGGGCAAGATCATCCGCTACGGGTTATCCGACCGTTCAGTCAAGGCACAGGTGACCGACGACGCTCTGCTGTACTTGCGGCCGGTCGTATGGAACAATCACGTGCTGGTGGCCGGCACGGACATGAACGGGACTCCCCGGCAAATCGACATGTTCGATGCGAACACCTTGGAACGGACGGACAGCACCACGATCTCCTCGGACTTCCAGACGCTTGTGATCGTTGCGGGAAAGCCATGGGCCGTAGGAACACGGCAAATCTGCCCCGTCATCAAGCAGCCGTTCGGCATCGGTAATCAGTGCATCTCCATGACTACGGGGTCATCGCCGTATGTTTCGCAGGCCATCGTCGTGGACACGCGGATCGTCATGCTGGTCCGAGAGTCCTTGAACCCGGCCGTGAAGGTCCCGGCACGTGGAGTGAAGCAAGTCGGCATCATCGCGGATGCCGACACGACTACCGGCAAGGTGTCGACCACACCCGCGCTTATTCCGACCAACCGCAGCAGCGACAGCATACTCATCACACCGGCGGCACCATAACCGCGAACGAACAACGACATCTCCGTATGTCCGATTTGCACTAGCTCGATATTGAGAGCGATGCATGTTCACCTATCGGCAGGCTTGATCAGGTGCGGATCTCGGCCGATGATTCCTGTTATGTGATCGCTTGACGGCATGTTGTGCGGTCGGCCGTTCCCTGATTGAATGGAAATCGCAAGAGAACCGAGTCCCAACGAAGGGAAGTGATCGCAGTGGGAAAGCCCACTCCTAACACGTCGGTACAAGACGTCAACGCCAGACGATTGGTCGTGATCCTGCTGTGCGCATCCATAGCATTGCAGGCTCTTACGTTTGCGATCCCGGGAGGCGCCTTGAGCCTGCTCTGCCGAGCCGTCGAAGTGTTGCTGCTGGTCATGGCGTTGCTTGCCGCTGTGAAAAGCAACGCTCAGCAAAAACCGCTTCTTGCCATAGGGATTGGCGTAGCTGCAAGTTTGGCGGCTACCGCTCTGGTGATCGCGCTCCTGTAGTTCAAGCTGCTGAACCTGCCGATGGTTCACGGCTTGTTTGGGATGGTGGCATCCAGTTGCCAGTGCCGCTGTTCCGTGTGGATGGTGAAGCTGCCGCCGGCTTTTTCGATGATGGCGCGGTAACGGTCGAGGCCACTGCCCAATCCAAGTTTCCCGTCATGTTCAGTGATGGTGTCGCTGACGGAGATGTGGAGCTCTTCAGTGTCGAAGCTGATGGAGACGGCGTACCATTCGGCCGGGTCAGCGTGCTTGGCGATGTTCGCGTAGAGTTCCGTCAGCAATCCTGTGAGCAGTCGCATCATGCCCGGGGAGAGCGGACGACGGAGTTCACCGAGCAGGTTGTCGCCGGTGAAGCCGAGCGATTCGAGTTTCGTCTCCTCGTCGTCGATCAGGGATTGCAGTTCCGCCTGTTGCACGGTGGCGTGATCTGCGGTCGTTGCCAGCGGGAATGTTGCCGTGCTTCGCGGTTCCGACGGTTCTGACTGCGGATGTTGCTCCGGATGTTCCTCAAGCGAGTCGATGACCTCGTGAGTGTGGGTCATGGCGCGATCGGCCGCGTCGCGCAGGTCCTGAAGCTGCCGCCGATACGTGTGCTCGTCGGCGGGCATGTCTTCGGTTTCGGCGTGGTCGATGCGTAGGATGAGATAGGCGAGATCGTTGCTGATGGTGTCATGCAAATTGCGGGCCGTGTCCTCGTGTTCCTGCTGGCGACGCAGCAGATACGAGTCATTATCGCGCTGCCGCATCATGTGCAGTAACAGTCCGGTCACTAGCGGGAAGCAATAGAGCGCGATATGCATCAACGTAGATACCAGCAGACGGCTGCTACTAGGTGGTGCGGGAGCGACCAGCAACACGAGCAGCATGCCGGTGGCTATTACGCCAGACCGTATGTTGAGATAGGCAAGGAAGCCCGTACAGATAATGCTGATGGCCAGTGGAGTGATCATGAGTGTCATCACCAGCAGTATTTCTCCGCCCACGAGTACCATCCAGAGGAACCATTGCGGGCGGAACATGCCGCCGATCAGACCGATGAGCATCACCAGGACCAGCGCAAGATGCTGCACGCTCACCGTTGAGGAGGCATCCGTCGCAGTCCGAGCCGTGTATTCCGCGATGAGGGCCGCGGCCAGCAGCAAGCAGGTCGTCGAGATGACCGGATGGTCGTTGCCCGGGCCGAGTCGCCCGGCAAGCCGGCCTACAGCAGATCGTATCTGGCGCATGTCTCCAGCACCTCCTTGCGACTGGTCACGCCGAGCTTGTCGGCCGCGCGATGCACGTACGTGAACACGCTGCCCTTGGCGATGCCCAGACGGGCCGCGATCTCGTCGGTGGTGAGCCGCTGCGCGTACAGGCGCAGGATGTCCTTCTCACGCGCGGACAACGAGTCCTTCATGTCCTCGGACATCCTCGCCGGCACCGTGCCGGACGGCAGCGCATGCGCCGAAACCGCGTCACGGAATCCCGCTTCGGACTGAGCGGCGGTCGGCATGCCATGCGCCGCTTGCCGCACGGCGTCAACGATGTCCATCCTGAGCTATTCCTTGGCGAGCAGTCCCTGCGCGCCGGCCGCGATCGCCTCCGCCCGGTAGACGTCCGTCGAATACGAGGTGACGCACACGATACCCACCTCGCTCGTCCTGCGCCGGATGCGCCGGCACACGTCCGCGCCGGTGATGCCGCCCAACGCCATGTCCAATACGAGCACGTCCGGCCTCGTGTGCGCGTTGTGACAGTGCTCGATCGCCACCGCAGGCGAACCCGTGCTCCACA